>DASULK010000036.1:0-29798 GCA_036278255.1 Micromonospora sp. | reverse complement strand
CGTCTTGTTGACGAAGTCCCGGCGTACCGGGTCCTGCAGGTCGAGCCGCCAGTCCAGCTTGATCGCGCCCGGCAGGTGGTCACGGTCGTACGCGGCGGTGTCCTCATCCACCTCGACGAAGACCACGCCAGCGGTGTGCAGATTCTTCTCGGCCCAGTCGGCCGATACGAGCGCGGTGTCGCGACTCATCGAAATCACTCCTTGTTCAGGTGGACGGGTCAAGCCTGCGCGCGGTGGCGGCAGGATCGCACCGCACGTCAGACCCGATGACGGGTACCGGTGTGACGGCGCCGCTGTCAGGGCGAAGTGATAAGGATCAGAGGGACGCGAACCTTGCCCGCCCTCGGCCGTTGAGCGGCCGGAAACAATGCGCCGTCAGAGGACGGGGCGACACAGGCAGGTGGCCACGCGACACAGGTCGATCGCGCGCCGCTTGGTGAGGAAGGTCCCCATGGGCAGCCAGCCTACCAGTGGTTCCGTAAACGCCGGGCGATGGCCGTGATCCGGAACGGTCCGGTCAGGTCACGGCGTCGAGGGGCACGTTCTTGGCGGTCGCGGTCACCGCAAGCCCTTCCGGCAACGCCCGCACGTCCTGCACATCGAGCTGGAACGGCAGGTCGGGTAGGGGAATGTCCACGGAAAACTGCTGAGCGTAACTGGCGATCACCGACCGGGCCTGGGCTGCCGACGGAAGCCCGTCAGTCGTCAGTTCGTCGAAACGGACCTGCACCATTCCATCGTCAACGGAGAGGGTCGCCGTGCCGCTGACCGTCAGTTGCTGGCCGAGGATCTCCAGCGGAGCCGTCACCACAAGCTTGCCGTCCTGCTCGTTGAGCTGCAGTCCGGGGCGGTTCATCAGATTCGCGACACTGCTGTAGCCGACGGTCCCGGTCCCTTCCACGCTTTCGGCGACCACCTCACCCCGACCGGAACGGATCGTGCTGAGCGAGGCGGTCACGTTACGCGCGTCGATGGCGAGTTCGCGCAGCCGGATGCTGTCGCCGTCGACCGCGACGCGCGCGTCACGCAGCGAGATCGAGATCGACTCGTAGCGGCCGGCGAGGACCTGGGTGAGGAACGGGAAGCCGCCCACCGTGACCTCCGGTGGTGACGACGCGACCTGCTGTCCGGCGATCTGCCGCCCGACCCGATCAGCGATGGCGCGTTCGGCGACGCCCGCCGCCACCCGGTCGGCGATCACCAGCAATCCGACCGCGACAAAGAGAAGAACCACCGTCGCGATGAGGAGCGTTCGTCCCCGCCGCCGCTGGGGCGGTTTCTGGTACGGCCCGGAATACACCGGGTGGTCGTCGACCATGCCTCCTCCTCCGGATCGCGATGATCGTGGTTGACGATAGTGTTCCTGGCGTTCGAAACCTTCCTACCCGGTTTCCCACCTGCTCATGGCGCTTGCCCTACATCAGCAGCACACTCACCGCGTAGGAGAGCGGCGCGGCCAACGCGAAGCCGCCGAGCGGCCCCCGCATGTGCCGGGCGATCCACATCGTGGGCGGTTCACCCGCCATCTGTCGCCCGGCCTCAGAGTAGTCGGCCGCCAGATCGACGAGGACCGCCGCACCGGCCGTGACGAACCCGATCACCGCACCGCTGGCCGGGCTGAAAGCCACCACGTACGAACCGATGATGGCGCTGACCAACGTACCGGTCATCGCGCCGAGCACGACGCCGAACACACCCCGCGGCACCTGCGGAGCCAGCCGCGGCCGGGGCAGTACCGCATCGGTGAGATGAGCGACGGTGAGCGCGACCCCGGCGGCGGTGAGGGCGACGAAGATCGCCTGGGTGCCGCCGATCGGCAGGCGGCCGAGCACGATCAGCGTCGCGAAAGCCACCACGCCGACCATGATGAGCAGGGTGGACCCCAGCGACTCGGTCACCCGCTCGCGGTCCTTGCGGCGCACCAGCTGCGCGATGACGGCGGCGACGAAACCACACGCCAGCACGTAGCCCAGGGGGGCGAGTGCGGCGATCTCCGGTCCGACGGCGGCGGCGTCGGCTGCGCCGGCGACCGCGACGCTGACCACGGCGATCACCCAGAGGGCGGGCGGGCGCAACGCCATGGTCCAGGCGAGGATGAAGAGGACCTGCACCCCGAAGACAATCAGCGCGAAGGGAAGCCGGGTGCCCGGGCCCGCGGTCTGCGCACCGAAGACCAGTCCGACGCCGAGTAGAGCGGCGAAGCCGGCTATCGACAGCGACAGCAGCCGCCGGATCGGCATCTCGTCCGTGCCTGGGGTCGGGTCGGCCCCGTCGCCCGGACCCGGGTACTGGCGCGTGGACCGACTGGTCTCGGCACGTGGGGCACCACGCGGCGACGCGCCACGGGAAGGCGCGCCGGAGGGCGCGCGGCCCGCCGGTCGGGTGCGAGCCTCCTCGGACCATGGATCGCGGCCAGCCTCAGGCGACGTGGAGGGATACACGCCTTGATCGTGCCAGACCGACCGGGAGTTGGTTAAGTTCGGCCCCCGGCGGCGGAACCGGTTCACCGCGGTTCTCCGACACCCCGCTTTCCGCGAATGCCCGGTTTAGCCCGTAAATCGCATCTATCCTGGTCGTCGGAATGTTACGGAAGGGACGGATGTGACGAACGTGCTCAGCGCTCTGGTCAGACGCAAGGTGACCGCCGTCGCAGTGCTCATCATGGTGGCCCTGGCCGGCGCGTACGTTCTCCGTAGCAGCACACGACAGCCCGGCCACGACTCCGTCGCCTTCGGTTCACCGGTCCCGTCCACCAGCCCCTCATCGACCCCCTCGCCGAGCAAGCCGATGGCTCTTCCCCGGCCGGTGGTCGACTGGGACATCGAAGACACCCCCCGGACACCGCTGCCGGCAAAACCGGACGGCCCCTTCGGCAGCCACCAGACCACCGGCAGCCGCACAGTGGCCCTCACCTTCGACGACGGACCCGACCCGCGCTACACCCCGCAGGCACTGGCCCTGTTACGCCGGCACCGGGTCACCGCGACCTTCTGCCTGGTCGGGATCAACGCACGGGCGTATCCGCAGCTGGTCCGCGCGATCGTCGCAGACGGGCACACCCTCTGCAACCACTCCTGGAACCACGACTTCGGGCTGGGCAGCCGCTCCCGTGGCGCCATCCGAAAAGATCTGCTGCGCACCAACGCGGCGATCCGGGCCGCGGCCCCCGACGCGGAGATCTCCTACTACCGGCAGCCCGGCGGCCACTGGACGGCGCGGGTGGTCGCCGTCGCCCGGGACCTCGGCATGACCTCCCTGCACTGGGCCGTGGACCCGCAGGACTGGCGCCGGCCGGGCGCCGCCCGCATCGCGTCCCACGTCAACTCCACCACCCGCGCCGGTGCGATCGTCCTGCTCCACGACGCCGGGGGCGACCGCCGCAACACCATCGCCGCCCTGCGCTCGATCCTGCCCCACCTCACCCGCCGCTTCGACCTCGCCGCGCTCCCGATACTGGGCCCCGTAGCTGCGCCCTGAGCAACGGAGGGGACCATCGCATCGGTCGGCACCGCTCCTCGGGCAGCTACGGTGACAAGGTGAGCATCGAAGCAACCGCCGCGCAGCGTCCCTCGGTCGAGCGCGCCGACCGATTGACCGAAACGGAAATCAACGCCGTCCTGGCGCTGGCCGACGCCGCCGACAACACCGACGGCGCGTACCCGATCTCCGAACAGATCGTGCTGCAACTGCGGAGCGAAGAGCCCGCAGCACACCTACTCATCCGCGACCCCGGCGGCGAGTTGGTGGGCTACGCCTACGTCGACACCAGCGACGAAAGCGCCGGAGCAGCGGCGGAACTCGTCGTTCACCCACTGCGCCGTCGACGTGGACTCGGGCGGGCCCTGCTCACCTCGGCCCTCGCCGTGGCAGACGAACGTGATCTGGACGGACGCCTGCTCGTCTGGGCACACGGCGACCACCCGTCCGCCGGCGCCCTCGCTCTGCGCCTAGGATTCGACCGCGCCCGGGTACTGCTTCAGATGCGCCGGCCGCTGCGCGACGAGGTGCCGCAGCCACCGCTGCCCGACGGCGTGATGCTGCGGGCGTTCCGGCCCGGCGAGGACGACGAGGCCTGGCTCGCGGTCAACGCCCGCGCCTTCGCCGACCATCCCGAACAGGGCCGGTGGACCCGACAGGACCTGCTGGCCCGGATCTCCGAGCCGTGGTTCGACCCGGCCGGCTTCCTGCTCGCGATCGAGGAGGCCACCGGCCGGCTGCTCGGCTTCCACTGGACCAAAGTGCACGGCGGGTCACCGGCGATCGAATCCAGCGCTGGCGTGGCTGATGCGCCCGCCCCGATCGGCGAGGTCTACGTGGTGGGCGTCGACCCCAGCGCCCACGGGCTCGGACTCGGTAGGGCCCTCACCGCGGCGGGGCTGCGGCATCTGCACCAGCGCGGCCTCGACCAGGTGATGCTCTACGTCGACGAGTCCAACACCGCCGCCGTGTCGCTCTACCGGCGGCTCGGCTTCGCCCGCTGGACAGCCGACGTGCAGTACCGGCACGGCTAGCAGTACCGGCACGACGAGTCACTGATCGCTGCACCAATCGCGCCAGGTTCGCGGTCACATCTGTTCACTCTTCGTTCACTTCTGACGGGGGAGCCGGCTACCTCACGCCCCTAGCGTTGCCCTCGTCAGGCCAGGGAAGGCCGGACGCAGAGTCGTACAGGAAGGCAACCCCAAAAGTGAACCGCAACGTGCTTTCGCGGCGCGTCCTCGCTGGCACCGCCCTCGCGGCACTCGCCCTCACCGGCTGCTCCAGCAATGACGGCAGCAGCGGCAACAACGCGAGCGGCAAGCTGTCCGGCGCCGTCACCGCCGACGGATCCAGCACGGTCGCGCCGCTGAGTGAGGCCGCAGCCACCCTTTACAAGGAGGCGCAGCCTCAGGTCAATGTCGCGGTCGGCACATCCGGCACCGGCGGCGGATTCGAGAAGTTCTGCAAGGGCGAAACAGACATCTCGAACGCATCCCGGTCGATCAAGGATTCGGAGACGGCGGCTTGTGAGGCAGCCGGAATCAAGTACGTCGAGTTGGTCGTCGCGAACGACGCGCTGACCGTTGTCGTGAACAAGGACAACTCCTTCATCGACTGCCTCACTACCGATCAGCTGAAGAAAATCTGGGAGCCCAACTCCACGATCAAGAAGTGGGACGAAGTCGACCCGAACTGGCCGGCCGAGCAGATCGCGCTCTTCGGCCCCGGCACCGACTCCGGCACCTTCGACTACTTCACCGACGAAATCAACGGCGAGGAAGGGGCGAACCGCGCCGACTACACCGCCTCCGAGAACGACAACGTGCTCGTCCAAGGTGTCTCGGGCTCGAAATACGGCCTCGGCTACTTCGGCTACACCTACTACGAGGAGAACGCCGACAAGCTGAAGGCGGTGAAGATCGACGCCGGCTCGGGCTGCGTCGATCCGAGCCAGGACAACGTCCTGAACGGCACCTACAAACCGCTCAGCCGCAACCTCTTCCTCTACGTCAGCGACGCCGGCATCAAGAAGCCGCAGGTTGCCGACTTCGTGGACTTCTACATCGAGAACATCGACGAGATCGTCGAGGCCGCCGCCTACATCCCGCTCGGCGACGAGCAGAAGGCCCAACTGACCTCCGCATTCGAGTCGCTGAAGTCGAGCTGACGTGAATCCCCGTAGCCAGGTTTCCGACCCCGTCGCAGCAGACAACCTGCGGCGGGGTCACCGCCGTCCCCTCGACGCCACGGTGAAGATCGTCCTGGTGGTGGCCGCCCTGGTGTCGGTCGCGACCACCATCGGAATCGTCATCGCCCTGGTCGGCCCCTCGATCAGTTTCTTCTCTCAGGTCAGCATCGCGGAGTTCGTCACAGGCACGAGTTGGACGCCGACCTTCGCCCAGAAGGCGTACGGCGTGCTCCCACTGGTCGTCGCCACACTGATGGTGACCGGGATCGCGCTCCTCATAGCCGTCCCGCTGGGCCTCGGTTCGGCCATCTACCTCGCCGAGTACGCCGCACCCCGTACCCGCAGAATTTTCAAGCCGGTCCTGGAACTCCTCGCCGGCGTGCCGACGGTGGTGTACGGCTTCGTCGCCCTCTTCGCACTCAACCCGATCCTGCAGGAGCTCTGGCCCGGCGACCGGCAGCCCGCCTTCCAGAACCTGCTGATCGCCGGTATCGCGATGGGCATCATGATCGTGCCGACCATCGCGAGCATCGCCGAAGACGCGATGAGTGCAGTTCCGCGCGGATTACGCGAGGGTGCCTACGCTCTCGCCTCATCGAAGATGCAGGTATCCACCCGGGTGGTGGTTCCCGCCGCTATCTCCGGCATCGTCGCGGCGATCGTGCTCGGCATCTCCCGGGCGATCGGCGAAACCATGATCGTAACGATCGCCGGGGGGTTGGTCTCCAACTCGATCAACTGGAACCCGATCGAGGGCGCCGCCACGATGACCGCGTTCATCGCCAATATCTCCTCCGGGGACATCCCCGTCGGCTCGCTCGACTACAACTCCGTCTTCGCCGTGGGCGCACTGCTGTTCTGCATGACGTTCACCCTCAACACGCTCTCCATCCGTCTGGTCCGCCGGTTCCGGGAGGTATACGAGTGAGCGCGCCAACCCTGATCAACAGCCACTCGCCGGCACATGCGGCCACCCCGCTCACCCGCCGCCGGCGCCGTCCGGCGGAGCTCCTCTTCCGTACCGGCCTACAACTCTGCCTGCTCATCGCGTTCGCGGCGCTGGCCGCACTGCTCACCTGGGTGCTGGTCAAGGGCTGGAACCGGCTCGACGCACGGTTGTGGCAGAACATGCCGACCGGGCTGACCAGTCGGCTGAACACCGCGGGCGTACAGTCCGCCCTCACGGGGACCCTCTGGATCATCTCGCTCACCGCGGTGATCTGCCTGCCGATCGGCATCCTCAGCGCGATCTACCTGGAGGAGTACGCGGACAACTCCCGTTGGTACAACCGGCTGCTGGAGTTGAACATCCAGAACCTGGCCGGTGTTCCGTCGATCATCTTCGGCATCCTCGGGCTCGGTATCGTCGCCCGAGCACTCGGCCTCGGGTTCAGCGTGATCACCGCGGCGATCGCGCTCTCCCTGCTCGTGCTGCCGGTGGTGATCATCGCGACGCGGGAGGCGATCCGCGCCGTACCACAATCGATCCGGCACGCCTCGTACGCGCTGGGTGCCACCACATGGCAGACGATCTCCCGGCAGGTGCTGCCGGCTGCGGTGCCCGGCATAGCCACCGGTTCGGTCCTCGCCCTGTCCCGGGCGATCGGTGAAGCCGCGCCGCTGCTCGTGCTCGGCGCCGCCACCTTCATCACCTTCAACCCGAGCAGCCTCACCGACGGCTACACCGCCCTGCCGATCCAGATCTACACCTTCATCGGCCGGCCTCAGGCGGAGTACACCGAACTCGCGGCTGCGGCGATCGTCCTGCTGCTCGCCATCGTGCTGGCGATGAACTCGATCGCCATCTTCCTACGGAACAGGTTCGAGAAGCGGTGGTAGCCGACAGCGCCGCAGGCCCGCCGACCAGAGGCCCCCTTGTGAACCACTTACCGCCGTCCCGAGAGGTAACCCAGATGACATCCGCCATCAGCGAACGACCCGCCCTGCACATCGCCTCACCGAACGGCCGCGCAAACCCGCCCACGCCGGAGGCCGCCACCCTGCCGGTGATGGAGCTCTCCGCCGTCAGCGTCTACTACGGCAGCTACCAGGCGGTCCGGAACACCTCCATGCAGATCCTGAAGAACCAGATCACCGCGATCATCGGCCCTTCCGGCTGCGGAAAGTCGAGCATCCTGCGGTCCCTGAACCGAATGAACGACCTCGTCCCCGGTGCCCGGGTGACCGGTTCGATCACCTATCAGGGGCAGGACATCTACGCGCGGGACGTCGATCCGATCGAGGTACGCCGCCGCATCGGCATGGTGTTCCAGAAGCCGAACCCGTTCCCGAAGTCGATCTACGACAACGTCGCGTACGGTCCCCGCGTCACCGGCATGAAGGTCTCCAACCTGGATGATCTGGTTGAGGAGGCGCTGGTCGGCGCGGCGCTGTGGGACGAGGTCAAGGACAAGCTCAAGACCAGCGGGCTGGCACTCTCCGGCGGCCAGCAGCAGCGGCTGTGCATCGCCCGCACCATTGCCGTGCAGCCGGACATCATCCTCATGGACGAGCCCTGCTCAGCGCTCGACCCCATTGCCACCGGCAAGATCGAGGAGCTGATGCAGAGCCTGGCGCAGAGCTACACGATCGTGATCGTCACCCACAACATGCAGCAGGCCGCCCGGGTCAGCCACCGCACCGCGTTCTTCACGGCTGAACTCGACGGCGACGGCGAGCGGTACGGCAAGCTGGTGGAGTTTGACCAGACCCAGAAGATCTTCACCAATCCGGCGGACCAGCGCACCGAGGACTACATCACCGGCCGCTTCGGCTGACGCCACTTGGCTCCCTAGCCGAGAGCGGCCGGGTGTCCGATAACACGCGGGAGCGGACGCTGCTGGCCGAGATCGAGGCTGTCGAGCCGGTGGTATCAAGTACGCCGAGCAGTTTCCGGCGTGGGGCCACCGCAAGATCTGGGCACTGATCCGTCACGACGGCCACCAGACTTCACCCTCCACCGTAGAACACATCATGTGGGCGCGGGGGCTGCTACAGGAACGTGACTACGTCGGCGAGGTACGCCAGTAGGCCGCTCGCCCACCGACCGATGGCAGGGTGGTCTGCGTCGATGAGTTCGGGCCGTTGAACCTACAACCACGTCCCGGCCGATCCTGCCAGCCGGTCAGCCGACCGGCCCGGCTACGGGCCACCTACACCCGCACCCAAGGGGTGCGGCACATGATCGCCGCCCTGCGCTACTTCGCGCTCAACGGCACCGACCACACCGCCGCCGACTACGCCAAGGCCTGCAACAAGCTGGGCATCCAGCAATCGATGGGCCGGGTGGGCTGCGCCCTGGACAACGCCGCTGCGGAGGCGTTCAACTCCACCATCAAAGTCGAATACATCCACCGGCACCGGTTCCACACCCGTACCGAGGCCCGCATCAAAACCGCCACTTGGATCGTCGACTTCTACAACCTACGCCGCCGCCACAGCGCCTGTGATGGCATGTCACCCATCGACTATGAACGGTTCACGGCCCAGGCGCGAGGGACCGAAGCCGCTTAACGAGTCCTCCACGATTTCGGGGGATTGACAGACCTATGCCAAAGAACGGTTAGCTTCGAAGACCCACGATGCTACGCCGTGTGTGCAGGTGTCACCGGCCGAGTGCGCCCCGGTCAAGCAACTCCTCACCACGCTGGGCGGCTGGTGGTTGACCTCGGGCGTAAACGGATTGCCCGGCTGATGCGCAAGGACGGCCTGCGCGGCGTCCACTGCGGCTGCGGCAGATCGCTCCTGGCGGCGATCTTCGCCTGCTCAAGATGATCCGCCCGCTTGTCTGCCGGCCCCGCCGGCCGATCTTCTCGGTCGCCAGAAGTCAATATGGACCACTTGAGATCCTTTCGTATGGTGGAAAATTAACATTCTTATACATAGTGATCACTATCAATTTGTGGATACGATGCCGTGGCCCGATTGGGGCACCAAGGACAAGGGAGGGTCTCTTGAAATTCACCCTGCGATGGACGGCAATGGCCGGCCTGGCACTCGCTCTGGTCGTGACCGGCGCACCAGCCGCTCAGGCAAAACCATCTACAATCGACCGGGACGGGAACACCACCACCATCGCCCGCACCAGCGACGGTCGCGCCGTCACCAACGAAGCGATCGCCAAAGAGATCGAGGCGTTCTGGACGCCAAAGCGGATGGCGAATGCCGTCTCCATGGATCTCGTGAAGCCCGCGGGCGCCATCGGGTTGCCGAGCCGGGCGACGAAGCCCAGTGGACCGGCGGGCACAGTCGCGCCCATGAAACCGAGCATCGCCAGCAGCAATGACGTTGGCATCCAGGTCAACGAATCACCGGCCGCCGGCAAGGTTTACTTCACCACCCCCACCGGCGCTACTGCCTCCTGCTCGGCCAGCACAGTCGCCAGTGGCAAGCGGCGACTGGTCATGACCGCAGGACACTGCGTGCACCAGGGCCGTGGCGGGCAGTGGTACAGCAACTGGATGTTCGTTCCGCAGTATCGCAATGGAGTGCGGCCATACGGAACGTTCGTGGCTTACAACCTCACAGCCCGCACCGCGTGGATCCTCAACAGCAGCTACGACGAGGACATGGGTATCGCCATCATGTACAACGGTGGCAACTGGAACCTGACGGTCGTCGACACGGTCGGCGGCAACGGCCTGCGCTGGAACTGGGGCTACAACGTCTTCGTTACCGCCCTTGGCTACCCGTCAAACCTCGGCGGCGGCGAGGTCCAGTACTACTGCCAGGGCAACACATGGCACGGCCATGACCAGGTCATCCGGATGTGGTGCGACATGACCTATGGCTCTAGCGGTGGGCCCTGGCTGCAGGATTACAACGAAATAATCGGCCTCGGATACATTAACAGTGTGGTGAGCCACGGCGACAACCCGGGCAACGGCCAATTCGACGGACCGTACTTCGACGACGACATCAAGAGCCTCTACGACTTCGCGGAAAGTCTCTCCCCGTAACTGCTTCACCTTTACAAGGAGCCCTGACCAAGTGCAGGGCTCCTTGCGTTCTCCATTCCGATTACTGATAAAAAACGTGAGAAGCGAGAACACGCGGGGCGCCACGTTTGTTCCTGTATGCGGTGGCAGGACAGGATGCTGCGCCACCGTGCTTGCTCGAGTCAGTAGTCGTACTCGCTCTTGAAGTGAGACCACCAATCCCCGCAGCATCCCGATGGCCAGCGCGCCGTCGACGGTGATGTCCAGCGCCAGCAGCACCATCCCGGACAGCGAGCCCTTCAACTCCCACGTGAGTCGGTCCAGCCACGACCGATCGGTGAGGTGCTGCAGGCCAGGCATCGAGCGGGGCCTTCCCTAGTCGGCCTCCCACTTGCTGAACAGCTCCTCGTCCTCACGCCGGCTGCGGCTCAGGTTCTGCAGGAACTGCGGGTCATCGTCGGGTGCGAGGGGGCGTGGCCGCTCGTACCCGGGAAACCCGTTGCCGGGCCGCCACGCGCCGCCCGCCTGGACCATATGCATCTGGGGTCGGCCAGTGCCCATCCGCCGCCGGTAGCGCGAGTGGCGCCCTGCCGGTAGACGCCGCTCCCGGTGGCCCAGGAGAGTGGAACGGCTGCTTCTACAGCATGAGGATGGCTCGGTCCTTGACCTGGTCCCACAACTGGACCGGGATCTCTGCCACGGTCAATGCCTCGGTGACATCTGAGAATGCGCCGCCTCGCACTTCACGCGCCTGCACAATCAGCTCGGCAGCGGATACCGGGATGCCGCACGTGGCGGCGATCGTGTCTGCCGGTGCGCTGTTCAGATCGACCAAGCCGCCGTCGTCGTATGCCCGCTGCTGGTCCAGCCGGCCCCGTAAACGTCCCGACGTGCTGATCGCGGACAAGGGTTTACGCCCACGACTTCACCCGCCGCGCCCTGCGCTAACGCGGCATCCGCCACGTCATACCCGAACGATCCGACCAGGTGACCCGACGAGCAGCCAAAGGCCGAGCCGGCTTCCATGATCGACAGGACACACCCTAGTCCAGCACGAAGTGTGCGGTGCCGTCGGAGCGCCACTCCAATCGGGGCGTGATCGGGGTCGACACATCGCGATCGGCCGCTGCGGCCAGCACAGCGGGCAGGTCGGGACAGGCGGCCACCTCGCGGAGCGTCAGCAGAGTCGGCGGCAGCATCGAGATCTCACCGGCGGCCGCCTGCGCCAACGCCTCGGCCGGTCGGATCCACATCGTATGGTCCGCCTCTCCGGAGACGTCCCGGGTCCGTTGCCCCTCGGGCAGCAGCGCCACGAAGAAGTACGTATCGAAACGGCGTGGTTCGAACTCGGGGGTGATCCAGCGGCTCCAAGGGACCAGCAGGTCCGACCGCAGGGTGAGGCCCCGCTCGGCGAGCAGGTCGGCGAAGCCGAGTTTCCGCGTCACCAGCTCCTGCCGCGCCGATTCCCACCCGTTGTCGCTGACGTCGCCGACGACGGTGGCTGTGCCTGGGCCGGCGAGCAGGACGCCCGCTTCTTCGAAGACCTCCCGCGCCGCCGCGCAGACGACCGCCTGAGCCGGTCCGGGCGGCAGGTCGAGGCGCTCACCCCACCGGGGCGGGAGAGGGCCGGCCCAGTCGAGGTGCACCTGGGAGTCGGATTCGTCGACGCTGCCACCGGGGAAGGCGTACATGCCGCCGAAGACCATTGCGGCGAGGCGACGAATGACGTACACCTCGAAGCTCTGCTCGGGCGCGGGCCGCAGCAGCAGCACCGTGGCCGCCACCCGCGCCGGCGCGGGGCTGCCTCCCTCGGCGTAGAACCGACGGGCGTGCTCACGCAGTGGTTCCGGCGCGACAAAGGACTCCGGCACGACGAATTCGGTCAACGACACCACCGGGCGCTTTCTCTTTGTCATCGATCGAGGATTCTCTCGCCGATCAAGGACCTATTGCAGTGAATGGCGATCAAACTACTACGAAAAGTCCTTGATCGACTCGTGGAGCACCGCCGAGGGCGGGGCCTCGAAGGTCACCGCGGGGGCGGCTGCAGGGACGGACATCGCAGGCTAGGTGAAGAACGGGCGGACCAGGAAGTAGCTGACGGCACCGATGGCGCCGGCAGCCGGGAAGGTGAGGATCCAAGCGCCGATGATGTTGCCGGCCACGCCCCACCGCACCGCCGACAGCCGCTTGGTCGCCCCGACACCCATGATCGCCGAGGTGATCGTGTGCGTCGTCGAGATCGGCGCACCGAGTATCAGCGCGTTGAAGTAGAGGACAAAGCTGGCGACCGTCTCGGCCGCGAACCCTTCCGGCGGCCGCAGGTCGATGATCTTCCGACCCAAGGTACGGATGATCCGCCACCCACCGGCGTACGTGCCCAGGGCGAGCACCGCCGCCGAGGTCCAGAACGCCCACTCCGGGATCGTCTCCGGCGAACTCTGGTAACCGCCGATGTAGAGGGCGAGGACGACGATACCGATCGTCTTCGCAGCGTCCTGCATTCCGTGCCCCACCGACATCGCCGCGGCCGAGGTGGTCTGCGCCCAGCGGAACCCTCGGTTGAGCTTGCCCGGGTGGCCCTTCCGGAAGGTCCACTGCACGGCGATCATGAACAGGTAGCCGAGGACGAATCCAACCAGCGGTGACACCACCATCGGCACCACCACTGCTTTGCCGATCCCGCCCCACAGCACCGTGCCGGATGCGGCGACCGTCGAACCCACCAACCCGCCGATCAACGCATGCGACGACGAGGACGGCAGGCCGAAGTACCAGGTGATGAGGTTCCAGATGATGGCTCCGGCCACCCCGGCGAAGACGATGCTCAGGCTGGAGATCCCCGTGGGCAGCTCGACCAGCCCGCTGCCGACGGTCTTGGCGACCTTGCCGCCGAAGTGGGCACCGATGAAGTTGCCGACCGCAGCCATCAGCAGCGCAACTCTCGGCGTCAGTGCCCGCGTGGAGATGCTCGTAGCGATGGCGTTCGCCGCATCATGAAAGCCGTTGGTGTAGTCAAAAACCAAGGCGATGATGATCACCGTAAGGACGGCGATGAACTCGGGGTTCACGCGCTCAGGACTCCTTGACCGCGATCGTCTCGACCGTGTTGGCCACGCTCTCGAAGGAGTCGCAGGCGGCCTCCAGCTCGTCCGCAACCTCCTTCATCTTCAGCACCGTCAACGCGTCGTACTCGCCGGAGAAGAGGCGGACCAGCAGCATCCGGTAGGCCTGATCGCCGTCGTTCTCCAGTCGGTTGATCTCGATCCAGTAGTCTTCAAGATCTTTCATGACGCGCAGCCGGGGCATCGCGTCAGCGGTCAGCTTGGCCTGCTGATCCAGGACGTTGACCAGCTCATGCATCTCCCGGGGCAACGCGGGCAGCTTGGTCAGGCCGTAGAGGTAGAGCAGGTTACCGGCAGCTTCCAGGTGGTCCATCACGTCGTCGAGCAGCGATCCCAAGCGGTAGATGTCCTCGCGGTCGAACGGAGTGATGAAGGTCGAGTTGATCTTCTTGTAGAGTTCGTGGGTGATCCGGTCGCTGTCATGTTCGACCTCGGTGAGCCGCTCGCTCACCGACTGGATGTCCACCCCGGGTAGGGCCACCTCACCGAGCAGCGCAGTGCCCCGCACGAGGTTTTGCGCAGCTCTGCTGAAGAGCTCATAGAAGGCGCCCTCGCTGGGGCGGAAGGAAAACTTCACGGCACAACCTTCGATGCGTCTGTAGCTGACGTGGCAGACCCGGCGGCCTGCCCTCGCCAGATGCTAGGGAACGGCCCCAACGCGTTGCCGGGCGGCCACCCCTGGTCGAACCCCATTCATCGCTCGTTCATCTGCCGTTCACCTAACGGGTGACATATCTCTCTCAGGTCGATACCCATTTGCGAGCCTGTCACATCCCGCCCCCCGAAAGGGCACATCTCGGACAGAATCACAGCCACCCGTGAGACTCGCCACTCTGGGCCGAATCACGGGCTGGACGAGCCGCCGGGACAGCCCGAATCAGGTCACTTGGGCCAGCCACTTCCGGTACGCCGATGCGAACGGCTCGGTGCCGTCCCCCAGCACGCCCGATAGCCACTTCGCGGCCGCCTGCGCCTCTTCGACCAGCTCGTCGGGGTACCCGAACCGCACCCGGTTCTCCGCGAACTCGTCCTCATCCCGGAGCTCCACCACACCGGTGGCCCGCCTACGTACGACGTCGAGATCGAGATCAATCAGGTACACCGTGTCGCCGTCCCAGCGCGCCGGGCTGGCGATGTCGCAGTAGACCTCGCTGGTACGCGGAGGCGGGTTGAACATGCCGGTCCACCAGGCACGGTGCGGCACCAGCAGCACGAAGGGGATCTTCTCCACCGAGGGCTGACCGTGGTAGATGGAGGCGGTTCCGTTGGTGACACCGAGCCAGGTGCCCAGATCGTCTTCGGCAAGTCGACGGGCGGGGTAGTCCCGGTGCGCTCTGCCGTCGTATTTTCGGTAGACGACCCGCACCATGTCGCTCGGCATGTCCGAACACTAACGGATATCGGCGAAGCCGATGCGCCGGCGTACGGCCGATCCAACCGGACAACGTCCCGCCGATGGGGCGCCCGGCCCGCCGCGGACGGGTACGGTCGCACGGTGACCAGCGCGCCCGCCCCTACCAGCACGACGCCCTCGACCCCCGCAGACGATCCGGATTCCGCAACCGGCCCGGAACACGATGCACGCCCGGACTCCGCGACGACATCACCGACACGGCCGGGCAGCGTCAACTCCGGTCAGATGCTCGCCGCCGCCGTGGGCGCGATCCCCAATGGCCTGACCCGGCCGGGCCAGGAGCAGATGGCGGCAGCGATCGAGTCGAGCATCGCCTCCGGGGAGCATCTGCTCGTACAGGCGGGGACCGGCACCGGAAAATCGTTGGCCTACCTGGCGCCGGCGTTGACCGTCGAACCTCCGGTCGTGGTCTCCACCGCCACGCTCGCACTACAGTCCCAATTGGTCGACCATGACCTGCCCCGGTTGGCTGATGCCGTGACACCGCTGCTGGGACGCCGTCCCACCTATGCCGTCCTGAAGGGCCGGCACCACTATCTCTGCCTCGCCCGGCTCGAATCCTCTCTCGAGGACGAGCCGGAGGATGCACTCTTCGAGGTCGACGGCCCCGGCCCGCAGCGCAGCGGATCGGGCCAGGACGTGACCTGGCTCGGCGAGGCGGGCCGGCTGGGCAGGCAGATCCAGCGCCTGCGGGACTGGGCGATGGAGACCGATACCGGTGACCGGGACGAACTCGACCCGGGAGTCGACGACCGGTCCTGGCGCCTGGTGTCCATGCCGGCACGGGAATGCGTGGGGGCGGCGCGCTGCCCGTACGGCGCCGAGTGCTTCGCCGAAGCCTCGCGGGCGCGGGCCCGCGAAGCCGACATCGTGGTGACCAACCACAGCCTGCTCGCCGTCGACATGCTCTCCGGACGGCACATCGTGCCACCCCACCAACTGTTGATCATCGATGAGGCGCACGAACTCGCTGACCGGGTCTCCTCCGCGGCGCAGGAGGAACTGACTCCGGACCTGATCGACCGGGCCGCACGCCGGGTCCGGCCCCTGCTGCGGCCCGAGGTGGCCGAGATGCTGGTGGAGGCGGGGGACGCGCTCGTGATCGGGTTGACCGAGAGCCCGGCTGGGCGGCTCACCGGGGGACTGCCCGGACCGCTCCGCGAGGCCTGCACCCTCCTCGACGCCGCCACCAGGGCGACGCTGAACGGCATCGGCGATATCAAGGCCGACGATCCCGATCCGGTACGCAAGCAACAGGCCAAGGCCGCCGTGGACGAACTGTCGAAAACCGCCCAGCGCCTGCTGGAGGAGGCCGACCACGACGTCGTCTGGGTGGAGAAACCGGACGGCTACGGGTCGGGCCGTGACGGGTCGGCCAGCACCGGCCGGCTGCGGAGGGCTCTCGTGGTCGCCCCACTCTCCGTCGCGGGCACGCTCACCACCCACCTGTACGACGACCGTACGGTCATCGCTACATCCGCCACGCTGGCACTCGGGGGCCGGTTCGATGCGGTTGCCCGGGCCCTCGGCCTGGCCCCGGCCGAAGCCGAGCCCGACCGTCCCGAACCGGCACCCCGCCCCGGACAGCCCGGCGGGTGGCGGGCGCTGGATGTCGGATCCCCCTTCGATTACCGCCGCCAGGGAATTTTTTATGTCGCCGCGCACCTTCCCCGCCCCAGTGCCTCGGGACTGGCACCGGCTGCCGGCGAGGAACTGCTCCGGCTTGTCACCGCGCTCGGTGGACGTACCCTCGGGCTCTTCTCTTCCCGGCGGGCCGCACAGCAGGCCGCGGAGTTGGTACGGGAACGAACGGAGCTGCCCGTGCTGCTGCAGGGCGAGGAGACACTGCCGCTGCTGGTCCGCCAGTTCCGTCAGGAACGGTCGAGCTGCCTGTTTGGGGTGCTGTCACTCTGGCAGGGCGTTGACGTCCCCGGTGACGCCTGCCAACTTGTGGTGATCGACCGGCTGCCCTTCCCGCGCCCCGATGAGCCGCTCTCCGCGGCCCGGGCGGCGGCGATCGACGCAGCGGGCGGGTCAGGGTTCGCTTCGGTCAGTGTGCCGATCGCAGCGGTCCGGCTGGCGCAGGGCGTGGGCCGACTGATCCGCTCGGCCGACGACCGGGGCGTGGTCGCGGTGCTCGACTCCCGGTTGGAGACGGCCGGCTACGGCGGGTTCCTGCGCCGTTCGCTCCCCCCGTTCTGGTACACCACCCGTCGGGACGTGGTGCAGGGCGCCTTGCAGCGGCTCGCCCAGGACTGACCCGGCCTCAAGGGGCCTCCGATGCGACCACCACCGCCTCCGGCGGTGGCCCGGTCATCTTGCCGGTCAGTCGTCGGATCGCGGTGTTGAGCACGGCGATCAGCGGCACCGCCACCAACGCTCCGACCACCCCGGCGAGGACGATGCCGGCGGTGATCGCCAGGACCACGGCGAGGGGGTGGATGGCGACCGCTCGGCCCATGATCAGAGGCTGCAGGATATGGCCCTCCACCTGCTGGACTCCGATCACCACACCGAGAATGATCAGAGCGGTGACCCAGCCGCTGTCTACGAGGGCGACCAGCACGGCCACGGCCCCGGAGAGGGTCGCGCCGACGATCGGGATGAACGCGCCGAGGAAGACCAGCGCAGCGAGGGCGAAGGCGAGGGGCACATCGAAGATCACCAGGAAGATGCCGATACCGACCGCGTCGATGAAGGCGACCAGCACCGTGGCCCATACGTAGGAGACCAGGGTTGTCCACGAAGCCCGACCCGCGTCGTCAATTCGGGGCCGGGCGGGCACGGGTAGCAGGTTCACCAGGAAACGCCAGATCCGTTCGCCGTCGCGGAGGAAGAAGAAGGTGGCGAAGAGAACCAGCAGGGTCCCGGTGAGTACCTCGAAGAGGGTGGCCGCCGTATCGACGGCGCCGCTGGTCAACCGACCGGTGTTGTCGTCCAGCCACTTCCGCCCCTCATCGATGTAGCGGTTGAGTTGGCCGTCGGTGAGGTTCAACGGACCCGTCTTGAGCCAGTCCTGGATCTGCTGGATGCCCTGCGAGGCGCTCCGGGCCAGGTCAGGCGCCCCGTTGATGAACTCGGTGACGACCAGGGTGAGGGTGCCGAAGATGGCGGCCAGGCCGCCGACCAGCACCACCACGGTGGCCAGCGACCGGGGGAATCGGACCCGCAGCAGCCACCCGACCGCCGGGGCGAGCAGGGCGGAGAAGAGCAGCGCGATGGCCACCGGGATGGCTACGATCTTGACCCGCCAGATGAGCCAGAGCAGCGCCACCCCGAGGATGCCGATCACGATCAGCCGCCAGGACCAGGCAGCGGCGACGCGCAGGCTACGTGGCACATAGGCATCGTCGCGGCTTGTTGTGGACGGGTGGATGTGGTCCGGTGGCTGACCGCCGCCGGGCGCGGTCGGCTCGTGGCTCAGCTCGACGTCGGACTGTTGCTCGGCGGCTGCGGGGGAATCACGGGGAGCGACCGGCTGGATCTCCTCGGGCGACGCCCGGTCGTTACGCCTGCGCCCAGAGGTCCGGCCCGACTGGTATGCCTGTCGGATTCTCTGCCGAATCTGGTCAAACCGCGTCAAAGGGGACCTCCTGGTGACAATGTCGCTCCTCACGGTAGCCGGCCCCGTCCACGCATCCCACCCCATCCGCCCCTGATTCATCCCGAAATGTGGTCAGCACATCGGATGGCGCAGCCACTCTTATCGCACTCTTCCGCACGCGGTAGCGTTCCGTCGTGACCGCCGACCCGAACAACGAGCAGGGCCTGCCCATCCGCCTGCTGCACGACCGCGTCCTTGTCCGTCTCGAAGGCAACGAGGGGGAACGACGCTCCACCGCGGGCATCGTCATCCCGGCGACCGCGTCGGTGGGACGACGACTCTCCTGGGCGACGGCGATGGGTGTAGGACCGCACGTCCGGTCCATCGTCACCGGCGACCGGGTGCTCTTCGACCCCGAGGACCGCGCGGAGGTCGAACTGCACGGCCAGGGGTACGTCCTGCTCCGTGAACGGGATGTCCATGCCGTGGCCGCCCGGCGGGTCGAGCCCGACGCCACCGGCCTCTATCTCTAGGCGTCCGCTCCGCCACCTTTCTGGCCCCCCGCCGACACCCTTTTTTGACGCGGATCGGCGCTCACCGGCCGGATCGCTTCCCTACGTGCCCCGACCGTGGGGGCCAGGTTCGGGAAAACCCCGCCTGAGCATTGCTGCGGGCATCTGACCCGGGTACGGACCGTACGGTCCATACCCCGCCGGGAACCCGTACGGTCCGGGAGGCGGGGGCGGGGGCGGCGCCAGCACCACCGGGATCGGCACCACCGGCTCGTCCGGAGCACGCAGGGCCCGCTGCACCCCGTCAGGGAAGGTGACGTAGTAACAGTTACCGTCCCAGATCGCGGCCGGTGCCTGCGGATCACGGCCGACGAAGACCTGCCGGTAGGCCGAGATCATCGCGAGGAGTTGCCGTTCCTCATCGGCAGCCCGGGCGCGGTCGGCAGGCTTGGTGTCGAGACCGCGCAACATCTCGTCCCGCAGGAGCGCCAACCGCGTGGCGGAGAACTGGAAGGCGCGCATGGCTTTCACTCCGGCGTCGCCAGCGACGCGGCGCGCCCAGCGACGGGCGGCGTGCCGACGGCCGAGGCTCCCCAGGGCGGCCACCTCCGGCGGGGTGAGCCAGCCGACCCGGACGTAGTCGGGAAGGCGTCGCTCGGTGAGCCGCCCCTCCCAGCCGCGCAGCCAGATGGCCAGGCCGACCATGCCGAAGAAGATCGGCACCATCACCGCGATGTACCCGTACAACATGATCAGTCCCTGCCCGGTCGCCGCAGCGAGGGTGGGGGTGAGGTTCCAGGCGCCGTGCAGCATCATCGCCACCAGGAGACCGGCGAGTGGAGCGAGAATGCGGACCCGGCGGTCAGCCGCCCGGGCTGCGACCCCCAGCCCGATCCCGGTCATCGCCGTGAAGAGCGGGTGGGCGAACCCGGTGAGCAGGATCCGCAGGATGAAAATCGCGAGCACATTGGTCAGCCCGGTCGCCCGCCCGTACTGTTCAGCACCCGCGGCATAGCCGTGGCCGCCCAGGTAGAGGATGTTCTCCACCATCGCGAACCCCACCGCGGCCATCCCGCAGTAGACAATCCCGTCAACGATGCCGGAAAACGCACGCCGTCGTACCAGCAACAGCAGGATCGGGCCCAGCGCCTTGGTCAACTCCTCGATGAACGGGGCCACCAAGACCGCCACCAGCGCATCGGGCAGGCCCCAGTTCTCGAACTGCTGCGCTGCTAAGCGGTTGACGTTCAGGGACGCGGCGGTACTGGCGAAGGCCCCCCACCCGAAGCAGAAGATCAGATACTTCATAGGCTCGGGCTCGTAGCGGTCGAGCCAGAGGAAACAGGCGACGAGCACCGGCACCGGCAGGATCGCAGCGATGAGGCCGATAGCCAGCGCCTCGACCCCGAGACTCTCGCCCAGCACAAAGAGCATGTAGACCGCGCAGCCGGCGATGAAGAGGATCGTCCCCGCCAGCACCAGCCACCGCTTCCACCCCACCCGTCTGGGGGGCAGCGCTGCCACGGTGGGGGGGCCGGGTGGCAGCGGCGCCTCGGGCTGGGATGGCGGCGGCAGCGGAACCGCGCCGGGCGGGGTGTCGGCCATGCCGAACAGCGTAGTCACCGATGACGTGTCGGCCGGAGAGTCACCGATGGCGCGGCGCCCTCCCCCGATCACCGGGTTGCGGCATCAGGATGCCGGAGGCTCGGCCGCCCTCGGAAACTCCGCCGCTCCGGGGCGCTCGGCAACGGGGCGGTGCTGCTCCTCTGACTGCTGCCGCGCCTCGATCTGGATAGAGCGGGAAATTTCCTCACGCACCACCTGGTTGGCTTCCTCCTCGTCCCGGTTCAGCCCAGTGGCACGGAGCAGGTCACTGGCGATCGTGCGGATCTGCGCCACCACGACACTGCCGGAGAGCCCCACACCGGCCTGGTAGGCGCGCCCGGCTTCGCTGGTTGCCCGGCGCGTCCAGATCCGCGCCCCCTGCGGCTCCAGGCCGGAGGCGAGCTCATGGTGCAGGACGTTGACCGCCTCCGCCAGCAACCGGATCGCATCCGACAGGGTCGAGGGTACCGGCTCCTTGTCCTCGATCATCGTCACCGCCCGCCGCGCCAACGTCCCGCAGTTGTGGACGACACGGTGCAGATACTGGCCGCTGTTCACATACCGTCGCAGCGCGCCACGTCGTCGCCAACGGGTCGGTGCCAGGGTGGCCGTCTCGCGCCCCGCATCGATGGCGTCATGCAGCGCCGGCAACTGATCCTGCAACTCCCGCAGCCGCGTCAACGCGCGCCGGACCCGTTCGCCGTCACCGGCCCGCAGCCCCTTACCCACCTCGACAAGCTGGTCGGTGAGGTCATCCATCAGGGGATCGATCACCTGGACCACGACCCGCATCGGATTGAGCGGCAGCACCAGCGCCACCAACAGGGCGGCCGAACCACCGACGAAGGCATCGATGATCCGGGGCTTCTCGATTCGCCCGACGAGCGGCGTCAGGGTGACGACCAGCACGCTTGTGGAGGCCGCCTGGGTCACAATGGCACCCGAACCGCTCAGTGCGATCGCGGCGATGATGGCCAGGCTCACGACCAGTGCGAGCTGCCACGCACCGGTGCCGATCACAAAGATCAACAGATCGCCGACGCCGATGCCCAGGGCGATCCCGATGGCCAGTTCTACAACACTGCGTAACCGCTTGCCGGCCGAGGAGGCCAGGGTGCCGGCCGCCACGATCGGCGCGAAGACCGGCTGCTCAATCCCGAACAGGTTGTGCGAGACCCCCCAGGCCAGCGCGGCACCGATCCCCCCCTGCCCGGCCAGCCCGGCCTTCATGCGCACATCGGCGATCCGCTCGTGCAAGAGTGGTCGGGCCCGCCTGCGCAGGTCGGCCACCCACCGCCGGGCACGTCGTAGCCCCCGCTGTGCGAGGGATGCTTTTCCCTCCCTGGCCTCTGCAGACACTGCGCGGGCTACCCGAAGAAGACGCGACTAATCACCTCGGCCGGACTGGCATCGCTATCCGAACGATCAGAGCCACAGGCCGGGAGGGGCTCAGCGGTTCGAGGCCGGGCGGTTGGGGCCGCGCGGACGGCACATATAGCCTGCCAGCCATGGGCGACCTGATCGACGACCTGCGAGCCGCACTCGGTGCCGCCGCCGTGCTGACCGACCCCGACCTGCTGCGCGGCCATCGGCACGATGAGGCCGACCTGTGCGCGTACGGGATGCCCGCCGTGGTTACCCGGCCCCGCACCACCGAGGAGGTGGCGGCGGTGATCCGGTTGGCGGCGCAGCATGGTGCGCCGGTCATCCCGCAGGGCGCGCGGACCGGGCTCGCCGGTGCGGCCAACGCCGTCGACGGCGCGGTGGTGCTCTCCCTGGTCGCCATGAACGAGATCCTGGAGATCGACCCGGTCAACCGGATCGCCGTCGTGCAGCCCGGCGTGATCAACGCCAAGCTGGCCGCGGCCGCTGCCGAACGTGGCCTCTGCTATCCGCCCGACCCGGGCTCCTGGGAGTCGTCCACCATCGGCGGCAACGTCGCTACCAATGCTGGCGGCATGTGCTGCGTCAAGTATGGCGTGACCAGCGAATACATCCTGGGGCTGGAGGTGGTGCTCTCCTCCGGCGACGTGCTGCGCACCGGCCGCCGCACCGCCAAGGGGGTGGCCGGCTACGACCTCACCCGGCTCTTCGTCGGCTCCGAAGGCACCCTCGGGGTGATCACCGAGATCACCGTGGCCCTGCGCCCCGCCCCGGAGGAGGCGCTGACCCTCGTCGCGGTCTTTCCCTCCACCGCCGCCGCCGGGACCGCCGTCGCCGACATCTCCGCGCATGGGCTCAGCCCCAGCCTGCTGGAACTACTGGACCAGACCCACCTACGGGCGATCGAGGCGTACCGGCCGATGGGGTTACCCACGGAGGCGAAGGCGCTGCTGCTCGCCGCTGCCGACACCGGGACGCGGGCCGCCGCCGACCTGGCCGAACTGGCCCGGCTCTGCGCGGCTGCCGGAGCCACCGAGGTGTACACCGCCAGCGACACCGTCGAAGCCGAGGCGCTGCTGGCGGCCCGACGGCTGGCCCACCCGGCGATGGAGAAGTACGCCGCCGATACCTTCCCGAACGGCAACGGTGGCCTGATCATCGACGACGTGGCGGTGCCCCGCGGGGTGCTGGCGACCCTGCTCGACGGGGTGGAGAAGATCGCTGAGGAGCACCGGATCGCGATCGGGGTCGTCGGCCACGCGGGCGACGGGAACCTGCACCCCAACATCGTCGTTGACCGGGCCGACCCGGAGAGCGTCGCCCGCGGCCGCGACGCCTTCGACGCGATCATGCAGCTCGGGCTCGCCCTCGGGGGGACCTGCACCGGCGAACATGGGGTCGGCCTGCTGAAACGGGAATGGCTGGCACGGGAGATCGGCCCGGTAGGCGTCCGCGTCCACCAGGCGATCAAGGCGGCGCTCGACCCCACCAACCTGCTCAACCCCGGGAAGGTGCTCTGACCCGGCGCAGCCGTCGGCCGTCAGGTCGGCAACTGCGCGGGGGCGCCCCCGCTCTCGGCGTCGATCACGCGATCGGCGGCGAAGCCCCGCACATCAGGGGCGCCGAGGCGGGCCGAGTCGGCGCCCACGTCGTCCGGCATCCGCTGCGACTGCCGTTCCGCCGCCACCCGGGCCAGGTAATGCTCCACCTCGCGGGCCCGTACGGTCGCATCCCACCCCAGCACCCGGCCCAGAATCTCGGCCGCGTGTTCGGCCGACTCGGTGCCGCGGTGGGGGGTCTCGATCGAGATCCGGGTCCGCCGGGTCAGCACGTCCTCCAGATGCAGCGCCCCTTCCGCACGGGCCGCGTAGGCGACCTCCGCCGCCAGGTACTCGGGGGCTCCGGACAACGGCGCCGCGAGCAACGGATCCGCATCAATCAACGCCAGCAGCTCCGCCGTCAGCGACCCGTACCGCTCCAGCAGGTGTTCGACCACGCCTACCGGCACACCGTGCCGCCGGGCCAGATCCGCCCGGTCCCGCCACATCGCGGCGAACCCGTCCGCACCGAGCAACGGCAGGTCCGCCGTGCGCGATGGCCGCGTCCAGCCCAGTCGCCGAGCCGCCCGGTCCACGACGTCGGCGGCCATCACCCGGTACGTGGTGTACTTGCCGCCCGCCACCACCATGAGCCCGAGCATCGGCTCGACCACGGCGTGCGTGCGGGAAAGCTTGGAGGTCGACTCCGCCTCGCCGGAGAGCAGCGGACGCAGCCCCGCGTACACCCCCTCGATGTCGTCGATGGTCAGCGGCCGGTCAAGAACGGTGTTGACCTGGTTGAGCAGGTAGTCGATATCGCGGGCCGACGCTGCCGGATGGGAGCGGTCCAGCCGCCAGTCCGTGTCGGTGGTGCCGATGATCCAGTGCCCGCCCCAGGGCAGGACGAAGAGCACCGAGGTCGGGGTCCGCAGGATCAGGCCGGCGTCCCCGGTAATCGCCGAGCGGGGCACCACGAGGTGAACGCCCTTGGAGGCACGCACCCGCAGCCCCGGCCGCACCCCGACATCGCCGAGCATCCGCGACAGGTCATCGGTCCAG
The DNA here is from genome assembly GCA_036278255.1 of Micromonospora sp. Classification (GTDB taxonomy): domain Bacteria; phylum Actinomycetota; class Actinomycetes; order Mycobacteriales; family Micromonosporaceae; genus DASULK01. Next base: position 5,013 of record DASULK010000036.1, on the reverse strand, counting down.
ACCCCCGTTGCAGCGATAACGGTACGGGCGCGGACCTCGAATTCAGCGTCCGGCGAGCCGGGCGCCGCCTCCATGTCACGTACCCGCACCCCGGTCACCTCGCGCGCCTGGCGCAGCAGCCCAACGGCGCGGGCGCTGGTCACCACGGCCGCGCCCAGACTGGCCGCGGTCCGCGTCAGGGTGACCACCAGACGGGCGTCGTCGACCTGTCCGTCGTAGTAGCGGATCGCCCCCGAGATCTGGTCGGCGCGGAGGCTCGGGAAGATGCGACGGGCCCCCTCGCGGGACAGGTGCCGGTGCAGCGGCATGCCCCGGCCGCCACCGACGACACCGGCGAAGGTGTCGTACGCCGCCACCCCCATGCCGTAGTAGAGGCGCCGCCAGGCGCGGGCCGGCCAGCCCTTCACGCCCTCACCGGCGGGCAGCGGGACCAGGATCGGCACCGGGCGGACCAGGTGCGGCGCGAGGCGGGTGGCTAGCAGACCCCGTTCGGTCAGCGCCTCGTGCACCAGGCCGAACTCCAGCTGTTCCAGGTAGCGCAGCCCACCGTGGATCAGCTTGCTGGACCGGCTGGAGGTGCCGGCCGCGTAGTCGCGCGCCTCCACCAGCGCCACCTTCAGCCCCCGGGAGGCGGCATCCAGCGCGGCGCCCGCACCGGTGGCGCCCCCACCGATGATCAAGACATCGAACTCTTCGGTGCGCAGGCGACGCAGGTCGGCGGCGCGCCGCTGGACGGAGAGCTGGCTGGCCGAATAACGGGAGACGGTGGCATCTCGCATCAGCCCACGTTATCCGGCTCCTCCTCGAACGCCCGCTCGCCGTACCGTTTCTTTATGCAGCCGCCGCCGTATCAGCCTCCCGCACCGCCGCCGCCCCCGTCGGGTGGGCGACCGCCGTGGATACCTCCACCGCCGGGGCCGCCGCATACCGCCGGTGGGGGCAGCCCGTGGGCGGTCGTGGCGGCGGTCGTCGTCGGGCTCTGGGCGGTCGGTGTCACCCTCGTCGCCCAGGCGGTGGGCTGGCTCGCCGATCAACTGCTCCTGGTCTCCGGCCTGCCGCGCCCCGGGTGGCTCTGGTCGCTGGTTGCGCTCGGCAACGGCCTGCTGGTCGCCCTGCCGGCGGGGCTGCTGGCCAGACTGCCCCGCTCAGCGGCTATCCGGGCCGCGGGGCGGGTCTGGCTGCTCGGCGGGTTCGCAGTCGGCGGGTTCGGCACGTTGCGGGCGATCCCGATGCCGCACCACGAGCTCTATCTCGCCGCGCTGGCGCTCACCGCGGGGGTGGCCGCACTGGTGCTGCGTCGGCGCAGCCCGCGTCCGGACCGGTCCGCGCCGGCCGGGACGCTGCTCGGCGTCGCCGCCGGGCTGGCGCTGCTGCTGCCATGGCTGGGGCTGGGCGCGTTGGGCGGCGCGCTGGAGACGTTGCTCGCCGGGGCCGCGGCGGCGGCCGTGGGCTGGCTCGCCGCCACGATCCTCGGGCCCGGTTTCTGGTCGCCCTACCAGACGGGCTCCGGGATGCGGCTCGTGCTGCTCGGCGGGCTGGTGGCCGGGGCGGCGCTGCTGCTGCTCGCCGCCGGCGCCGGCCAGTCCGGCACCCAACTGGCCGCGATGCTCGTGCTGCCGCCGGCCGGCTTCGCCGCCGCCGCACTGCGCCGCCAGTCCAAGGTCGTCGTTCGGAGATACGCCGACCACCTTCCGACCGGCGGTGGCGCCGGTGGCGCGACGACCGGCTGGCTGGTCGGGCTCGCCGCATTCGGGCCGCTCGCCTTCGCCGATCCGGAGGAGATCTCGCTTCTGCTGTCGATGTCGCGGGACGTGCCGTTCTGGGTCACCATCGCCGCGGTCGGCTCGCTCGTCGGCGCGCTGCTGCTCGGCTTCGGGTACGCCATCCTCTTCACCCGCCGCCGGGCACCGATCGTCCACCGGTGGGTAGGGGCGGCCGCCGCGGCCGTGCTGCTGCTTGCTGCCGGTGCCGTCTATTTCGGCGTGGGCCAGCCGGGCCTGCATGGCGAGAAGCTCTTCGTGGTACTCAGAGAGCAGGCGGATCTGTCGGGGATCGAAGTCCGGACCGGACCGGCCGGACGCGATCGCCGGGTGCGTGAGGTCCACCAGCGGCTGGTCGACACCGCCCGGCGTACGCAGGCGGATCTGCACCGCGAACTGGAGCGGTGGCGGCTGGACCACACCCCGTACTACCTGGTGAACGCGATCGAGGTGGAGGGGGGCCCGGCCGTACGGGCATGGCTGGCCCGCCACCCCGATGTCGATCGGGTTCTGCTCAGTCAGCAGCTACGGCCGCTCCCCGCCCGGCCCAAACCCGAGCGGGGCACGGCCAGCGCCCCGACCCGCCCGACCTGGAACCTGACCATGATCGGCGCGGACCGGGTCTGGGCGCAGCTTGGCGCCAACGGCTCAGGAATCGTGGTCGGCGGCTCCGACTCCGGCGTCGACGGGGGTCATCCGGCCCTCGCTGACACCTTCCGCGGCGGCGACGACTCCTGGTACGACCCGTGGAACCACACCCGCGCACCGACCGACAACGGCGGGCACGGCACCCACACCCTCGGCACGGCGGTCGGCCGGCAGAACATCGGTGTCGCCCCCGGGGCGTCCTGGGTGGCCTGCGTCAACCTCGACCGTAACCTCGGCAACCCGGCCCGCTACCTGGACTGCCTGCAGTTCATGCTGGCGCCGTTCCCACCCGGCGGGGACCCGTTCGCCGATGGTCGACCCGAACGCGCACCGCATGTGCTGACCAACTCGTGGGCCTGCCCGGCGATCGAAGGATGCGATGCCACCGCCCTGCGCCCGGCCACCGATGCACTGGCAGCCGCCGGCATCTTCGTGGTGGCTGCGGCGGGGAACACCGGCCCCTTCTGCGACTCGGTCGACGATCCGCCCGCGCCGTACCCGGATGTCCTCACCATCGGCGCGGTGGACCGCAACCGGCGGGTGACCGAGTTCTCCAGCCGGGGGCCGGCCCCGGAGGGCGTCACCAAACCTGATGTGGTGGCTCCCGGTGCGGGGGTGCTGTCGGCGATGCCGGGCGGCGGGTACACGCCCCAGGACGGCACATCGATGGCCACACCGCACGTGGCGGGCGTGGTGGCGTTGATGTGGTCGGCGGAGCCGGCGCTCATCGGCGACCTGGACCGGACCGGGCAGATTCTGCGTGACACGGCAACCCCGGCCGATCCCTCCTACCTGTCCGACCGCCCAGCGGACCGCTGCGGCGGTGATGCCAACATCCGCGGGGCGGGCCTGGTCAACGCCTTCGCCGCCGTTCAGGCCACCCTCAGCCAGCAGTAAGGAAGGACGCCTTCTCAACAACGCGACGGGCTCCGGGGTGAGGAGTCGGTCCGGTGGATGCCCTAGGGTCGCAGCCGTGGATGACGTTGCCCTCCGCGAGTTGACCGACGACCATGAACCCGCCGTGGTGGAGCTGTGTCGGGTGGCGCTGGAGTTGCCGGAGGACTCGGCTGAGGCGGCGACGATCGTGGCCCGGCTGCGGGAGGGCGGCGCGACGCCCGGATCAGCCGGGCCGCGGCGTACCGTCGGGGTGGTCGCCGTCCACAACGGTGCCGTCGTCGGCGCGGCGCTCGGGTCGCTGTCGCACAACGATCCCGCGGTCGGCCACATCGACCTGCTTGCGGTCCTGCCGCGGGCGCGCCGGCGCGGCGTCGGCCGGGCGCTGCTGGCGAGGAGCGAATCGGCGCTGGCCGGGCTCGGCGCCGGTGAGGTACGGCTGGCCGGCAACGCACCCTGCTACGTGTGGCCGGGGATTGATGTCCGCTACACCCCGGCGATCTGCACAGCCCTCTCGTCGGGCTACGAGCACTACCGCACCGCGTGGAACATGACCGTCGACCTGTCGCACGACGCCGCGCCGGCAGTGCTCGACACCGTGACGGCCGAGCAGCGGTTGGCGGCGCGGGAGATCGTGGTGCGCCGGGCCGACCCGGACGATCTCGACTCCGTGATGGCGTTCGCCCGGGCCAACTTCGGCGGAGCGTGGGACGGTGAGGTGGCGCACTCGATCGGGCGTACCGGCGCGGGCTGCCATCTGGCTGTACGGAGCAACGGCGAGTTGCTCGGTTTCGCCGCCTACGGCTCGTCGCGGCCGAGCTGGTTCGGGCCGATGGGGACCGCGGCGGCGGCCCAGGGGCTGGGCATCGGCGGCGTCCTGTTGCGGCGGTGCCTGCGGGACCAGTGGGCGGCCGGCCACGAGCGGGTACAGATCGGTTGGGTCGGGCCGGTGCCGTTCTATGCGAAGAATGTGGGGGCGCGGATCGAGCGGGTCTTTTTCCTCTACCGCAAGCCGCTGTGATCCGTTGATCCGATCATCGGGATCAGCAGCTGTGGTCAGGAAAGCCGATGCCGGCCTACGACGAAGGGGCGGACCGCTGGCGGTCCGCCCCTTCTGCGACGTTCGAGCCGAGGCTCAGAAGTCCATGTCGCCGCCGCCGGGCGCACCCGGCACGGCCGGGGTCTTCTCCGGCTTGTCCGCCACCACGGCCTCGGTGGTCAGGAACAGCGCCGCGATCGACGCCGCGTTCTGCAGCGCCGAACGGGTCACCTTGGCCGGGTCGATGATGCCGGCCTTGAGCAGGTCGACGTACTCGCCGCTGGCCGCGTCGAGACCGTGGCAGGCCTCCAGGCCCCGGACCCGCTCGACCACAACGCCGCCTTCGTAGCCGGCGTTGATGGCGATCTGCCGCAGCGGGGCGTCCAGCGCGGCCCGCACGATCTGCGCGCCGGTCTGCTCGTCGCCCTGGAGGTCCAGCTTGTCGAAGGCGGTGTTGCCGGCCTGCACCAGTGCGACACCACCACCCGGGACGATGCCCTCCTCGACGGCAGCCTTCGCGTTGCGGACGGCGTCCTCGATGCGGTGCTTGCGCTCCTTGAGCTCGACCTCGGTGGCCGCGCCGACCTTGATCACCGCAACACCGCCGGCCAGCTTGGCCAGGCGCTCCTGCAGCTTCTCGCGGTCGTAGTCGGAGTCGCTCTTCTCGATCTC
>DASULK010000035.1:0-2727 GCA_036278255.1 Micromonospora sp. | reverse complement strand
CTTTCAGGTAGGCGACCGACCCCGGGTAGACGGCGACGCCGTCCTCACGCAGCCGGCGCAGCAGGATCACGTTCTTGCGGCTGCCGACGCCGTAGACGGTGTCCGCCTCGGGCGGATCGTCGCTGGCTCCGTCGGGCAGGGTGATGCCACGGGAGGCGAGGAAGGTGCGGACCCCTTCGGCGCGGGGCCGGCCGTCGACGTAGCGGTTGTAGTCGTTGCCCGGGTCGTAGGGGCGGAAGGGCTCTCCGGTCGCGGCCGCCCGCTGTCGCAGGAGTGCGTTGAAGGTCTCTTCCCATGCGGCGTTGTGCACTCCTGCGGTCTGGGTGAGCACACCGTCGAGATCGAAGAGGCAGGCGGTGACCGCAGCGGGCAGACCCAGCATCCCTTCAATGTAATCCGGCGGATACCACAGCAGCCGTCATTTCGGAGGAGTTGCTTCACCGCCACCCCACGTCGATTCGTCGGCCGCCCTCCTCGAAGAAGTGCAGGGCTTCCAGGTGGACGGCGACAGCCACCGGCTGCCCGGCGGAGAGCATCGGGTACGGCGCCAGTCGCACGACCAGTTCGGCCGGCCGGCGCTGATGCCGCCCGGGATCGGCGCTTACACCGACTCCCGCCGGGCCGACGGGTACCGCGGCGGAGGCCCGTACCGGGCCGGCGGGGCGCCCGGCGAGTTTCTGCACCAGGCCGCCGAGGCGGCGCATCCGGCCGGTGCCGGCCTGCCCGGGGCTCGGCGCGCCGGTGTCGTCAATGACCACGGCGGTGGCGCCGATGTCGACGAAGGCCAGTGTCTCGTGTCCGTGGTGCTCCAGGTAACGCAGCCGCCCCCGCAGCACGTCACCGGGCGCGTCAGGCGGGACCGGGGCCAGCGCCTCGGCACGCAGCCCCACCACGATGCATTCCCCGTGGTAGTGGGCGACCGCCCGGGCCCGCATGTCGGACCAGGGCAGCCGGAGCACCTGACCGCCCAGGTGCAGCGCCACGTACCGGTCGAGGTGGACGTAGACCGAAGCCTCCAGCAGATTCATCCGCGGGCTGCCGAGGAAGGCAGCGACGTGGAGGGTTGCCGGTCGGCCGTAGACCTCGGTGGGCGTACCGATGTCCTCGACCTTTCCGTGGCGCAGGATCGCCACCCGGTGGGCCATGGTGAGCGCCTCGGTCTGGTCGTGGGTGACGTAGATCGCGCTCGCGCCCAGCTCCCGGACCAGGGCTGAGATCTCCGCCCGCAGCTCGGCACGCAACCCGCTGTCAAGATTGGAGAGAGGTTCGTCCATCAGGAAGAGACTGGGACGGCGGACGATCGCGCGCCCCATCGCCACCCGCTGGCGTTGGCCACCGGAGAGCTGGCCGGGGCGTCGGCTCAACACGTCGCCGACACCGAGTCCGCTGGCCACGTCGACCACCCGTTCCCAGCGCGCCTCCGGCTCCACGCCCCGCAGGTGCAGTGGAAACTCGATGTTCTCCCGGACCGTCATATGGGGGTACAGCGCGAAATCCTGGAAGACCATGGCGATCCGCCGCTCCGCCGGTGGCAGGTCGTTGACCAGCGCACCGTCGAGCAGGACCGCGCCGCTGGTCGGCTCCTCGAGCCCGGCGACCATCCGCAGCACGGTGGACTTGCCGCAGCCCGAAGGTCCGAGGAGGACCATGAACTCGCCGTCGGCGATGTCCAGGCTCAGGTTGTCTACCGCCACCGTCCCGTCCGGAAACACCTTGGTGATGTCTTTGAGCGTGACGGTGCTCACCGTCTCCTCCAGAGGATTAGGGCCGACCCACCGCATGACTGTGACGAAGATCATGCGAGTTTGGCAATCGGGTGATAGGCCCGTTCTCCTCGGCGAGCAGCACCCGCCGCACGACCCGTTCAGCCGCCCGGCCGTCTTCCAACGCACAGAACCGGCGCCGGAAGTCGCTGCGAGCCTTTACCGTCGCATCGTTGTCGACGGCCCCGGTGCGGAACAGGTCGAGCAGATCGGAGAAGGTCAGGGCGACCGCCCCCGGCGGCTCGGCGGTGATGTCGAAATAGACCCCGCGCACCAGCCGGTAGGCCTGCCAGTCCGGGGCGTAGATGACAATCGGCCGGTCCAGCACGGCATAGTCGAACATGGCCGACGAGTAGTCGGTGATCAGCAGATCGGCGGCGAGGTAGAGCTCTTCCACAGAAGGGTGGGTGGAGACGTCCAGCACCCGTTCGGCTTCCCAGCGGCTGGCCGGGGCGTGGGCCCGGTCGTGGAAGTAGTGGCTGCGGATCAGCAGCCGCCCGTTCGGTCCGAGCGTCTCGACGAGAGCGGCGGCGTCGAACGGCGGGTGGTAGCCGGGCTGGTGCTCGCGGTGGGTGGGGGCGTAGAGCACCACCCGTTCGTCGGGGGCGACACCGAGCGCCGCGCGGGCCCCGGCCACGTCGGCGTCGGCGGCCAGCACCAGCCGGTCGTTGCGGGGATAACCGGTCTCCAGCGTCCGGTAGTTGCAGGGGTACGCCCGCTCCCACATCTGGGTGGTGTGGGTGTTGGCCGTGATGCTGTAGTCCCACCGGTCGGCGCGCCGCAGTTGGGCCGCGAAGTCGGCGTCCCGCACGCCCCCGAGGTAGGCCTGCTGGTCCAGCCCCATCACCTTGACGGGGGTGCCGTGGTGGGTCATGACGTGCACCGCCCCCGGCCGTTTCACCACCCGCCCGGGCCAGTTGACATTGTTGATCAACCATCTGGCCCGGGCCAGAACGCGGTGGTA
>DASULK010000034.1:0-97727 GCA_036278255.1 Micromonospora sp. | reverse complement strand
GCTGCACCGGGGCAAGGGCGGCGGCCTGTCGAGCATGTTCGGCGGCGGGGTCAGCTCGAGCCTGGCCGGATCCTCTGTGGCGGAGAAGAACCTCGACCGCTACACCGTTCTGGTGGGCATTGTCTGGTTCGCCTGCCTGGTGGGGCTGGGGCTCTGGCTGAAGCTCGCCACCGCTGGCGGCTGACGTCGTTGTAGCCGGTTCGGGCGTTCGCCGGCGGGTTCGGAGCGAGGTGCTCGCTCAGGGCGGTCAGGCTTGATTCCTTCGTCGGGCACCCCGCCCCGAACCGCAAGGCGACAAACGAGATCAACCAGCGCATAACCCCGTTGACGCGACTGCGCGCGGCCCGGATAGCGGGCCGCGCGCAGTTGTCTTGCCCGAGGGCAGCCGCCGCGCCCGGTGAGTGGTCTAGTCGGCGAGTGGGATTGGTGGCTAACGCAGGCTGCGGAACGCCGGTCGTACCTCGGAGGCTGCGGCCCGGTCCAGTAGCCAGAGGGTTCGTTGCACACCTTCGACGCCGGCTGCCGGTAATTGCGCCGGGCCCGCCCCCGCCAGCGCCGCCCCGATCACCTGGGCCTTGTCCGCCCCGCTGGCCACCAGCCACACCTCCTCGGCGGTGTTCATCGCCGGGAGGGTCAGGGTGGTGCGGACCGGCGGCGGTTTCGGGCTGTTCCGCACCGCACTGACCAGCCGCTGCTCGTAGATGACCGGGTGGCCGGGGAAGACCGACGCGACGTGCCCGTCCTCGCCGACCCCGGACAGCAGCACGTCGAAGTGGGGCAGTACCGCCGTGCCGGGCCGGGCCGCAGCGGCCAGGAGGGCGGCGTAGCGGGCGGCGGCGGCCTCCGGGTCGTCCCCGTCCGGCCCGTCGGAGGCCGGCATCGGATGCACTCGGTCCGGGTCCAGCGGCAGGGCGTCCAGCAGCGCCTCGCGCGCCTGTGTCTCGTTGCGGTCCGGATGCCCGGCCGGGAGGAACCGCTCGTCGCCCCACCACAGGTCAACCCGGCCCCAGTCGATCGCGTCGCGGGCCGGAAGGTCACGGACCGCCCGGTAGACGGCTGCGGCGATGCGGCCACCGGTCAGCACGACACTCGCCTCACCCCGTTCGGCCTGCGCGTCGATCAGCTTGACGACCAGGCGCGCGGCGACGGCCTGGGCAAGCACGCCGGGGTCGGCGTGTACAACCACACCCGTCTCGTTCATCCGAAATTCGGCGCGCCGGTCGACCGCTCAGCCGGGTCCGGGCGCGCCTTCCCCCTCTCGAAGGCTGAACAGGTGGACGGTTGTTGCGGCCCCGTCCGGCCGTCCTGGATGTGCTGGCCGCTCACGCCGAAGCCTCGCCGGCGGCGGCAGTCGCCGGGTCCTTCCAGACATGGGCGCGCTGTGCGGGGCGGTTCTGCAGCCCCTTGCGGCCCGTTGCGGCGCCGAGCGCCTCGGCGTAGATCTGGTCGGCGTCCAGCCGCCGCAGCTCCTCGGCCAGTTCTTCGCCGAGCGGCCGTCGGATCAGCGGCAGGTGCCGGTCAGGCTGCCCACGGTGCCGCAGTGTGGCGCTGCCGTCGTCCCGGGTCAGCAGCAGATGGTCCCCGTCGGAGCAGTGTAACTCCACTGAACGCATCCGGGGATATCCGGCGATCTCCTCCCAGCGGGGCGTGATGCCGAGCCGCGCGGCCAGCCAGCCGGACATCAGCGCCGCCGTCGGCTCGTTTCTCGGCGCCACGATCGTGGCCCCGGTGACTTCGCCCCGCGTCGTGTCGAGGGCGCCGGCCACCAGGGTTCGCCACGGGGTGATGCGGGTCCAGGCGAGATCGGTGTCGCCGGGGGCGTAGTCGTCGGCCCGCTGCCGCAGCGCCCCGATCGGATCAGGGGCCTGGGCGGTGTCGGTGATGCGGCGGTCGGCCACCACCCCCAAAAAGTCGTTGGCGATCCGCTCCGGTGGCGCGCCGTGCCACCAGGTCACCACGGGCACGTCCGGCACGAGCAGCGGCATGACGACGGATTCGGCGTGCAGGGCCAGCCGCCCGTACATGCGCATCACCACCGCCTCACCCGGGCCGAGCCGGCCCCCCACCACGATCTCAGCGTCGAGCCGGTTGCGGTCGCGTTCGATGTCGGAGCGGACCACCAGCAGCAGGCGTAGCGGATGGGCGGCGGAGGCGATGGTTGCGGCAGCCTCGGCCTCGTTGACACGCGGCTCATCGACGACCACGACGAACGACAGCGCCATTCCGCTGGCGACGCCGCCGGCGCTGCGCCGCTCGGCCGCGAGTGCCTTGACCACCTCCTTGCCGGTGGTGTCCCACAAACTGATCATGCTCGCCTCCAGGCCCGGCCATCCCGCGCCAACAGTTCGGCCGCGCCGGGGGGACCCCATTCACCGGCCCGGTAGGGTTCCGGGACGGTGCCCTGCCAGACGGCCTCCAGCGGGTCGATCACAGCCCAGCTCTGCTCCACCTCCGCTGCATCGGGGAAGAGGGTCCGGTCGCCGATCAGCACGTCGAGTACGAGCCGCTCGTACGCCTCCGGGCTGGCCTCGGTGAACGCCGCCCCGTACTGGAAATCCATTGCGATGTCGCGAAGCTCCATCGTCGTGCCCGGTACCTTGGCGCCGAACTTCAACACGACGCCCTCGTCGGGCTGCACCCGGATGACCAGTTGGTTGCAGCCGAGCATCTCCACATCGGTCGGGTTGAAGGGCAGGTGCGGGGCCTTCTTGAACAGGACCGCAACCTCGGTGACTCGGCGGGGGAGGCGTTTGCCGGCGCGGATGTAGAACGGCACTCCGGCCCAGCGCCGGTTCTGCACACCGAGCCGGACCGCAACGAAAGTCTCGGTGGTGGAGGTCGCCGGCACCCCCTCCTCCTCCAGATACCCCACCGCCCGTTCGCCGCCCACCCAGCCGCGGAGATATTGCCCCCGTACGGTGTCCCGCAGGATGTCGGAGGGGAGCGAGATCGCCTTGAGGACCTTCAGCTTCTCGGCCCGGATCTCGGCGGCGTCGAAGCTGGTCGGCTCCTCCATAGCCACCAGGGCGAGCAGCTGCAGCAGATGGTTCTGCAGCACGTCGCGGGCGGCTCCGGCGGCGTCGTAGAAGCCGGCCCGGCTGCCGATACCGACATCTTCGGCCATGGTGATCTGGACCGAGTCGACGTACCGGGCATCCCAGAGCGGCTCGAACAGATTGTTGGCGAAGCGCAGCGCGAGAATGTTCTGGACCGTCTCCTTGCCCAGATAGTGGTCGATGCGGAAGACGTCATCATGGCTGAAGACATCGTCAACCAGTTCGTTCAGCGCCCGCGCGGATGGCAGGTCTGAGCCGAACGGCTTCTCCACCACCACCCGGCGCCATCCGCCGGCCTTGGTGTTGTCGGCCATCCCGGTGCGGGCCAACTGTTTGAGCACCATTGGGAACGCCGCCGGTGGGATGGAGAGGTAGAAGGCCGCGTTGCCAGGCAGGCCCTGGCTGTCCCGTAAACCATCGAGGATCTCGGAGAGATGATCGAAGGCCGCATCGTCGTCGAACGACCCGCCGACGAACCGGATGTTGCCGGCGAGCCGCGCCCACACCTCCTCCCGCCAGGGAGTACGGGCATACTTCCGCGCCGACTCGTAGGCCAGCGATTCGAAATCGCCGTCCCCCCAGTCCCGGCGGGCGAAGCCGAGCAAGGTGAAGCCCGGTGGCAGCAGACCCCGGTTCGCCAGGTCGTAGATGGCCGGGAGCAGCTTCTTGCGGGACAGGTCGCCGGTCGCCCCGAAGATCACCAGAGCGCACGGTTCGGGGATACGGGGCAGCCGTCGGTCCTGCGGATCGCGCAGTGGATTCACGCCACCTCCTTGTTCATGGCCCCCGATCTCAGCCTGCCAGGACACGTGCCGCCGCAACTAGTTGGCGGATGCCCGGTGCCCTGTCGGCCAGGTGCAGGCGCAGCAGCGGCCGCTCGCGGCCGATGAGCGCCTGGCGGTCACCGGCGGCCTGCGCCGCCTGTAATTCCCCGAAGGTGTACGGCCGGCCCGGCACCGGCAGGTCCCGGTCGACCGCCCCGGTGATCTGCAGGTAGGCGCCGAGCTGCGGGCCGCCCTTGTGGTACTGCCCGGTGGAGTGCAGGAACCGCGGCCCCCAGCCGAAGGTGACCGGCCGTTCACCCGCCGGCAGTGCCGAGGTTGCCGCGGCGAGCAGCGGGCGCAGCTGGGCCGCCGCCGCGTCTCCACCACGGTCCAGGTAGGCCATTACCGCCAGGTAGCCGGTGTCACCCACACGGTCGAGCAGCCAGCGCAGCGCCCCCACCAGGTCGCTTGCGGTTCCCGCCGGGGCGTAGACCTCGATGGCGTCTTCGGTGAACAGCGGCGTCTCAACCGGTAGGCCCGCCGTCAGCAGCTGGTTGGTGTTGTCCTTGGACTCGGTGACGTTGGGCTGGTTGAACGGGTCGATGCCCAGCACGATCCCGGCGACCGCGGTGGCGTACTCCCAGGCGAGGAACTGTGCGCCGAGGGGGCCGTTGACGGCGAGGTCCGGCTGCACCCCGCCGCCGGGTACCACCCCGGGTGCCAGCATCCCGCCCGTTGTCACGGTGAGTACATCGGCGCCGGTGGTGCCAGGGCTCTCCGGCGTCTCCACCACCACCGGCAGCAGGCCGAGCCCGTCCTTTCCGGTGGACTCCGCGATGAGCTGCTCGATCCAGTCACCGAGCCCCTCAATGCCGGTGCCGTCGGAGATCAAAGCGATCTTGTCGCGACCGGCGGTGGCGGCGGCGCCGAGCGCCGCACCCAGCGCCAGGCCCGGGTTGTCCCGGTCGCGCCCCAGCGCCGGTGCCAACGCCTCGGCCTGCTCGATCAGTTCGGCGACCTCGACACCGGCCAGCGCCGACGGCACCAGCCCGAACGCGGTGAGCGCCGAGTACCGTCCGCCGACGTCCGGATCGGCGAGCACCACCAACGCGCCCATCTCCTCGCCGGTGGCAGCCAGCGGGGAACCGGGATCGGTGACGATGACGAAACGACGGCCCGCCTCGGCTTTTGACAGGCCGGAGTCGAGGAACGCCTGCCAGTAGACGCGCCGGTGGCTGTCGGTCTCGACAGTCGTGCCGGACTTGCTGGAGATGACCACGACCGTGCGGTCCAGACGGTCGTTCAGCGCCGCACGGACCTGTCCCGGATCGGTGGTGTCCAGCACGGTCAACGGCGCACCCAGCGTACGGGCGATGACCTCCGGGGCCAGGGAGGAGCCGCCCATGCCGGCGAGCACCACATGGTCCAGGTCGCCCAGCTCGTCCTTCAGCTGCGCCAACTGGGGCAGCAGGTCCCGGCTGCGGCGGAACGTGTCGACCCAGCCCAGCCGGATCCTCGCCTCGTCCTGAGCCGCCGGTCCCCACAGCGTCGGATCCTTCTCCGACAGCCGGCGGGGCACCTCGTCGGCGATCAGCGCCGCCCGAGTGGAGGCCGGCAGGGTCCGGTCGATCGCATCGGTGCCGTAGACGGCCAGACCCGCCGCCGCCTCGACCCCTCCGTCAAGTAGCTGCGTCACGATGTCACCTCGCTGTATGCCGAAGGCGGGCATTTCCTGGCGGTTGCGGTGGCCCGTGCCGGAGCCGACCGCCGGGCTCCCAGCCAATTCACGCGTCGCCCCCCGCCCGCTGTGCGGCGGCCGCGTTCTCCCGGGCCGCCTGGCCGGGGTGGCCGGCACCACGGGCCGCCGACTCCAGGGACTTCCGTACCCCGTCGAGCAGCTCCACCCAGCTGGCCTCGAATTTCGTCACGCCTTCGCGTTCGAGGGTGTCGACCACGTCGTCGTAGTCGACCCCGACGGCGGCCAGGTCCGCAAGCACCGCCCGGGCGTCGTCGTAGGCGCCGGTGACGGTGTCGCCGCGGGTTTTGCCATGATCCGCGTAGGCGTTGATGACGGATTCGGGCATGGTGTTCACCGTGCCCGGCGCGATCAGTTCCTCGACGTAGATGACGTCGCGGTAGTTGGGGTTCTTCGTCGAAGTCGACGCCCAGAGCGGCCGCTGCGGGTGGGCGCCGGCATCGGCCAGAGCCTGCCAGCGGGGCGAGGAGAAGATCTCCGCGTAGTGGTGGTAGGCCAGCCGGGCGTTGGCGATCGCAGCCTTGCCGCGCAGCGCCTTCGCCTGCTCCGATCCGATCCGCTCCAGCCGGTTGTCGATCTCGGTGTCAACCCGCGAGACGAAGAACGAGGCCACCGAGCCGATCGTGGACAGGTCGTGCCCGTTGGCCCGGGCCTGCTCCATCCCGGCCAGGAAAGCATCGACGACCGCGGCGTAGCGCTCCAGCGAGAAGATCAACGTGACGTTGACGCTGATGCCCGCCGCCAGAACCGCTGTGATCGCTGGCAGGCCCGCCTCGGTCGCCGGGATCTTGATGTAGAGGTTCGGGCGGTCGACCAGCCACCACAGGGCCTTGGCCTCCGCGACAGTCCGCTCCGTCTCGTACGCAAGCCGCGGGTCGACCTCGATCGACACCCGGCCGTCGATCCCGCCTGACGCGTCGAACGCCGGGCGCATCACGTCGCAGGCCCACCGCACGTCGTAGGCGGTGAGCAGGCGAACCGCCTCCTCCACACCCACCCCGCGGACGGCCAGGTCCCGCAACTGCCAGTTGTACTCGTCGGCGGCACTGAGCGCGGTGGCGAAGATGGTGGGGTTGGTCGTCACCCCGACCAGGTGCTTCTCGCGGCGCATCTGATCCAGGTTGCCGGAACTGAGCCGTTGCCTGGAAAGATCATCGAGCCAGATCGCCACGCCTTCGGCGGACAGCTCACTCAACCTGTCGGTCATCGTCGGTCTCCTCAGTTGCCGGTCGTGGTGCCCGTGATGGCGCCGATCCGTGTCAGCGACGCGTGGGCGGCGGCGACGACGCGGTCCGCGGTGAATCCGAGCTGCTCGTACAGCATCTGGTAGGGAGCGCTCGCCCCGTAGTGCTCCAGGCTGACGCACTCGCCGTGATCGCCGACGAACTCCCGCCACGACATCGCGATACCGGCTTCCACGCTCACCCGTGCCTGCACCCCGCGGGGCAGCACCTCCTCGCGGTAGGCCTCCGGCTGCGCGTGGAACCACTCCTGGCACGGCATCGACACCACCCGGGTGGGAGTCCCCTCGGCCTCCAGACGCTCCCGTGCGGTGAGGCAGAGCTGCACCTCAGAACCGGTACCGATCAGAATTACCTTCGGCTGTGCGTTGGACGCCTCGGCCAGGATGTAGCCGCCCCGGGCCACCCCCTCGGGGCCGGCCAGCACCGCGCGGTCGAGCACCGGCACGTTCTGTCGGGTCAGGGCCAGCGCGGTCGGCCGGTCAGTGTGCTCCAGCGCCGTCCGCCACGCCCAGGCGGTCTCGTTGGCGTCGGCCGGACGTACCACGTCCAGGCCGGGGATGGCCCGCAACGACGTCAGATGTTCGACCGGCTGGTGGGTCGGGCCGTCCTCCCCGAGCCCGATCGAATCGTGTGTCCAGACGTAGACCACCGGCAGCTTCATCAGCGCGGCCAGCCGCACCGCCGGACGCATGTAGTCGCTGAAGACCAGGAAGGTGCCGCCGTACGGGCGGGTCCCACCATGCAGGGCGATGCCGTTGAGGATCGCCCCCATCGCGTGTTCCCGGATGCCGAAGTGCAGATTGCGCCCGTACTCATTGCCGGGGAACGCCTTGGTGGCGTACTCGCTCGGAATGAAGGACGGCTCGCCCTTCATCAGAGTGTTGTTGCTCTCGGCCAGGTCGGCGGAGCCGCCCCACAGCTCGGGCAGCACCGGGGCCAGCGCGTTCAGCACTGCGCCGGAGGCGGCCCGGGTAGCCACCCCCTTGGTATCCGCCGGCCAGCTGGGCAGGACGTCGGTCCAGCCCGCCGGCAGGGACCGGGTCGCCACGCGGTCGTAGAGCGCCTTGCGCTCCGGGTTGGCCTCGGCCCACGCCGTGAAGGCCCGCTCCCACTCGGCCTGCTCGGCCCGGCCCCGCTCGATCGCCTGGCGGGTGTGGGCAAGCACCTTCTCGTCCACCGGGAAGTTCTGGCCCGGGTTGAAGCCGAGGACCTCCTTGGTGGCGGCGACCTCCTCAGCACCCAAGGCCGCACCGTGGATGGCTCCGGTGTTCTTCTTGTTCGGCGCCGGCCAGCCGATGATGGTGCGCAACCGGATGAGGGAGGGGCGGTCCGTCTCCGCCTTCGCCGCGGTCAGCGCCGCGTACAGCGCCTCGACGTCCTCGTGGTAGCCGTCCTCGCCGTCCCCGCCGCGCCAGTCGACGGTCTGCACGTGCCAGCCGTACGCGACGTAGCGGGCCGCGACGTCCTCACTCTGCGCGATGCGGGTGTCGTCCTCGATGGAGATCTCGTTGTCGTCGTAGACGACCACCAGGTTGCCGAGTTTCTGATGCCCGGCCAGGGAACTCGCCTCGTGGCTGATGCCCTCCTCGATGTCGCCGTCCGAGGCGATGCACCAGATGTGGTGGTCGAAAACCGACTGGCCGGGCTCGGCATCGGGGTCGAAGAGGCCGCGCTCGCGGCGGGCGGCCATCGCCATCCCCACCGCATTCGCCAGGCCCTGCCCGAGCGGTCCGGTGGTGGTCTCGACACCCTTGGTGTGGCCGTACTCGGGGTGGCCGGGAGTGATCGACCCCCACTGCCGCAGCGCCATCAGATCGTTGAGCTCCAGGCCGTAACCGGTCAGGTAGAGCTGGATGTAGAGCGTCAGACTGCTGTGGCCGGCCGAGAGTACGAACCGGTCGCGGCCCGGCCAGCGTGCGTCCGCTGGATCGTGCCGCATGACCTTATTGAACAGCAGGTACGCGGCCGGGGCGAGACTCATCGCGGTGCCCGGGTGGCCGTTGCCCGACTTCTCAACGGCGTCCATCGCCAGCACCCGGGCGGTATCCACCGCCCGTTGGTCAAGTTCGGACCAGGTCAGCGCAGAGTGCTCGGATCGGTGTGCAGCCACGTTGGTTATGCTCCTCGGCAAGTGGGCGGAACCCATCAGTGATGACCCTATCGAGGGCGGATAACCGCGCGCCTTCGGATCTGGCGCATCCGGTCGCAGAGCGCGACAAGCTGTGCGTCGGGTCTCTCCGGACGCATCCGGTACGGCCACGACAGCGCGTACCTTGTGATCGTGGGCACCTGGATCGGGCCGATCGGCCAGCGGAAATAGCTGCGCGTAGGCTATCCGGGGGTGCGCCGGCCACGCAGGTCGCCACCGAACCGACTGCCCGAAGCCGAATGCGGAAGGTGGCAATCCCGTGAGCATGATCACCGAGCGTCCGGCGGTTCCCGCCACGCCGCCGGTTGCTGAGGCGGCCCGCCGGGTGGGCGCCCGGGAGGTCGTGCGCGCGTACGTCTCCCTGACCAAACCGCGGATCATCGAACTGCTGCTGGTCACCACGGTGCCAGCGATGGTGTTCGCCGCCGATGGCCTGCCGCCCTGGTGGCTCATGCTGGTGGTGCTGGTCGGCGGATCACTCGCCGCGGGCGCCGCCAACGTCATCAACTGCTACATCGACCGCGATATCGATCAGGTGATGCGGCGCACCAAGCGTCGCCCGCTGCCCAGCCACACCGTGTCACCGCGCAACGCCCTGCTCTTCGGGCTCGTGCTCGCGGTGATCTCGGTAGGCCTGATGGCGGCCTTCACCAACTGGCTGGCCACCGGTCTGACCTTGGCGGCCATCGTCTACTACGACGTCATCTACACGATGTGGCTCAAGCGCACCACCTGGCAGAACACCTTCTGGGGTGGGATCAGTGGGGCGGCGCCGGTGCTGATCGGCTGGGCTGCGGTCACCGGCTCCCTGGCCCCGGCGGCGTGGATGCTCTTCGCGTTGGTCTTCTTCTGGCAGCTGCCGCACTTCTACGCGCTGGCGATCAAGTTCAAGGACGACTACGCCCGGGCTGGGATCCCGATGCTCACCGTGGTGGCCTCGCCGGCTCGGGTCAGCTTCGAGATCGTGGCCTACTCCTGGGTCACCGTCGCGTGTTCCCTGGCGCTGTGGCCGTTGGGCCTGTCGGCGATCTACGGGATCCCGGCGCTGGTGTCCGGCGCGGTCCTGCTCTCCGAGGCGCACAAGCTCGCCGGCCGGTCGCGGCGGGGTGAGCCGCTCAAGCCAATGCGGCTGTTCCACTGGTCGAATACGTATCTGACGATCCTCTCCATCGCCATCGCGGTCGACGCATTCATTTGACCCGATTTAGTTCGGACAATCGGAAAAAGCGTCCCGAAAGTTCTTCGAAATTGCCGAACCGTGAGGTAATTGGGATCACAAAAGGCCGGTCGCCGGACTGTGCGGGCCCCGCGGTCCGCTTACGCTTCGTGGCATGGCAGATGGTTCCGATACGACCCTGATGACAGAGCCCGGCACCGCCGGGCAGGTCCCCAGCGGTCTCGTCGCTGGCATCAGGTCGTTCGCCGCTGGGCACGGAGGCGCCAAGGCGGTTATTGAGTACGTCGGCAAGCGCGGCGCTCGAATCGTCCTGGTGGGCGAGGACGGCGCCTGGGCTGACCAGTTCGCCGCCAGCACCGATGTGGCACGGCTGGCCTGCGCCTCCGCCGGAGTCGAGGTGGAAAACGGCTGGGAGCGGGAGCTGATGGACCAGATGCGCCCCAGCAATGACCTGTGGCGCTCGATGGCCAAGCGGACGCTGGCCCGGTAGAGACGTGAGCGAAAACCTGTTGGCGGCGACCCGGGGGGAATCCCGGGTCGCCCTTGTCACTTGTGCGGAAATCCCTGGCCTGGAAGACGACGACCGGCTGCTGCTCGGTGCATTGGCGGCCCGCGGGGTACCGGCCGAGCCGGTGGTCTGGGACGCCCCCGACGTCGACTGGGCCAACTACGAGCTGGTCGTCCTGCGTTCGCCATGGGACTACGTGCCGCGCCGCGACGAGTTCGTGGCCTGGGCGCAGCGGGTGCCGAATCTGGTCAACCCGGCCGACATCATCGGCTGGAACACCGACAAGCGGTATCTGGCCGAGTTGGCGGGCGCCGGGGTACCCGTCGTACCGACCAGCTGGATCGAGCCCGGCGACGCCTGGACACCGCCGACCGACGGTGAGTGGGTCGTCAAACCGGCGGTCAGCGCGGGCAGCAAGGACACTGGCCGCTACGACCTGTCGGACGTCGAGCACCGACGACTCGCCGTCGAGCATGTCGGTCGCCTGCAGGCCGCCAGCCGGCTGGTCATGGTGCAGCCGTACCTGTCGGCTGTCGACTCGGTGGGGGAGACAGCCCTGCTTTACTTCACCGGCCCGGACGGGCCGGTCTTCAGCCATGCCATCCGGAAGGACGCCATGCTGACCGGGCCGGATCTGGGGGTTGACGGCCTCTACAAGGAAGAGAAGATCGACGCCCGCACCGGCACCGACGCCGAGCTGGCGGTCGCCGAGAAGGTGCTGGTGGCGGTGCCGGGCGGCGCGGACCGCCTGCTCTACGCCCGGGTCGATCTCATTCCGGGGCCCGGCGGAGCACCGCTGCTGGTCGAGTTGGAGTTGACCGAGCCATCGCTCTTTCTCGGCTATGAGGTCGGGGCCGCCGACCGGCTGGCCGACGCCATCCTCGCCCGCCTGGCCTGATCACGTTATGACGTGGCGGGACCCCAGCATGACTGATCCCATCACCGGCACCCTCCACCACGTTGAGGTGTGGGTACCGGATCTGCAGCGCGCGGCCACCAGTTGGGGATGGCTGCTCAGCCGACTTGGCTACACGGAGTTCCAGAATTGGGCCGCAGGCCGCAGTTGGCGGCTGGGCCCGACCTACATCGTTGTAGAACAGTCACCGGATCTGCGCGAGTCGGCCCACGACCGGCGCCGACCTGGCCTGAATCATCTTGCGTTTCACGTTGGCTGCGCTGACGAGGTCGACGAACTGGTTCGGCAAGCGCCGCAGTACGGCTGGACGCTGCTCTTTCCCGACCGCCATCCCTACGCTGGCGGTAGAGATCACTACGCGGCCTATCTGGAGAACGCCGACGGGTTTGAAGTCGAACTCGTCGCCTCCATCAGGCCCGCTCGGTAAGGAGCATGGGCGACAACCATGCAGATGCCGGAAGTATTGATCGGTTATCTGCTCGAGTCTGGTAACCGAGTCAACGGCCCGGCTGGCGGGGCCATCAGCACGGTGAAGTAGCGGATGATCTGCGTTACCACCGGCCGGGCTGGTCCGCACGGGCCAGTATCTCGGCCCAGGCACCATCGCCGCCGATTCTCACAACCGATGCCCCGCCACCCCTTGTTGTTGAAGACGAGCTTTAGATTAGTGGCGGGTTCTGTGAGCGTGCCCAAGCGAAGAGATCGGTCCGGCGGCCTTCGGGAAGCGCGCGTCTGTGTCCGCCAAACGTTTGATGAGGTCCTGAGCTTGTCCTCTGGTCATGATGCCGGTGCGGACAGCGTTGATGACGAGATGCAGTGTGCGGTGTACCGTGACCCCTCGCCCGCGGCCGACGTTGCAAGCCACCTGGTCGTCAACGTACTGGGTGAGGAACCACTCGACCGAGCGTCCCAGCGTGTCCGCGAGCCGGGCAAGTCCGAGAGCATCAAGGTCCGCGCCCGCTCGCGTAGCCGCCGCAGTTCACCGCCTGACCATTAGTGCAACCATAGCCGTCGATCGGCGATTGTCGTCTTGGCGATTTTGCCGATGGGCATGGCCGGGCATCAGAAGTGCCGACACGGTCACCTTTCTGACCCGAACTCTTGAGGCCCAAGTTTTCGGATCCGACTACCGTCGGTCCAGACAGTCGCATGTGGGGAAATGGCTATGGGATATCGCTTCAACGCTCCGCCAAACTGGCCGAGACCGCCTGCGGGCTGGACGCCCCCGCCCGGATGGAAGCCGGATCCCGCGTGGGGCCCGCCACCATCCGGCTGGCAATTGTGGATTGCGGACGCGCCTGCTGCCGTGCCCGCGGTGCCGCAGCCATCGGCGATGCCGGCCGCGCCGGCGGGACCACCGCACTTGCCTCAGCCCCTCCCACCTCAACGCACGGATGATCCCGACATTCCTCTGTTCGGAGCCCGGAGCAAGGCCCGCGAGTTGGCCGCAGAGGTCAACCAACTCCGGATGGAGCTGGACCAGCTTCGTGCCGAGATGAACCGATTTGGAGTTCTGCCGGCGGTCGAACTGGAGCAGTACCGCGAGCGGCTGAACCGGGAAATCGCTGAACTAACGGCGAAGGGCCAGACTGAAAAGGCCAACCTCGAACGGAAACTAGCTGATCTTCGCCGGCAGGTGGTGGTTACCGAGGAGACGGCGCTGCTTCAGGAAGCGGGCGTGTATCAGTACCGGCACCCGCTTTCTGACGCAGTCGCATACGAGGACAGGTTGGCGAAAATACGGGACCGGATCAAGAGCATGGCAAAGGTGGACGGTGGTGCGGTCCGAGCGGCAACCGGCTGGACCGTAAACGGATCCCTTACCGAGGGCCGCAAGATGGTGCGTGATTTCTCGAAGCTCATGCTGCGGGCCTACAACGCCGAGGCGGACAACCTGGTTCGAGGTCTCAAGCCATACAAACTTGAGTCGGCCATCGAGCGCTTAGGCAGGGTAGCGGCGACCATTGCCAAGCTGGGCAAGACTATGGACATCCGGATTTCCGAGGAGTACCACCGCCTGCGAGTCCACGAGTTAGAACTCACCGCCGACTATCAGGAGAAG
This sequence comes from Micromonospora sp., assembly GCA_036278255.1. GTDB lineage: Bacteria > Actinomycetota > Actinomycetes > Mycobacteriales > Micromonosporaceae > DASULK01. The sequence continues at coordinate 84,095 of DASULK010000034.1, read as the reverse complement.
GTCGCCGAGGAAAAGGAGCGGGAGCGGGAGGAGAAAGCGCGACTGCGTGAGGAACGCCGCGTTCAGCAGGAGATCGAGCGCGAGCGTGCTCGGCTCGACAAGGAGCGCCAGCACTACGCGAACGCTCTGGCTGCGCTGCAGGCGAAGGGCGACGTCGCCGCTGTCGTTCAGATGGAGGAGCGGCTGGCGCAGATCGACAAAGCGATCGATGACGTCGACTATCGAGCTGCCAACGTACGAGCAGGCTACGTGTACGTGATCTCTAACTTGGGTGCGTTCGGCGATAACATGGTGAAGATCGGCATGACGCGTCGCCTTGACCCGCGTGACCGGATACGGGAACTCAGCGACGCCTCTGTTCCCTTCAACTTCGACGTGCACGCCCTCTTCTTCTCCGAGGACGCAGTCGGCATCGAATCTCAAATGCATGCTCGGCTCGCCGACCGGAGAGTCAACCGCGTCAACCTGCGGCGAGAGTTCTTCTACGCCACGCCGGAAGAGGCCAAGGAACACCTGCTCGAACTGGCCGGCAGCCTGCTGCAGTACGAAGAAGACCCCGAGGCATTGGAGTACCGGCAGAGCCTAACTCAAGCGCAAGAGACGGATTCTACCCAGTGATGAGGGTGCTGCCGGCGCCTCAACGTCTCCGCGAACGCCTTCGGCAATGAAAAAGAGGCGACGTTTGAGTAGCGCGCATGCCGCTCGGCTGGGGAGTAGTCAACCTCTAGGTAGTCGAGTTTGCGCTCCGAGAAACGAGGGCTGCCGTCCCAGCGTGGCGGCAACTCGCTTTTCAACCGGCGCACCATCACGGGCAAGGTGCGCGTGGCGCCCCGCCCCGACGGCGCGCGCCGCAGACGCATCGGCCCCGATATCGAGACGGCGAGCGGACTTCGAGAGTAGATCTGCGACCGGTGCTTAAGTATTAACCGCGAGCGCTGTTGATACTTTCAGGGCCGGAAGGTATCAATCAGCTCGGCCGGTGGGGCAGCGGCATGGACGGAGGAACCCGTCGGCGACTGGCGTTTCCGGGTGGCCCAGAGGACGGCGAGGGTGGCCAGCCACACCAGGCAGGAGCCGAGCATGTGGGCGCCGACCAACACGGCGGGCAGGCCGGTGAAGTACTCCACGAAACCGATCAGGCTCTGCGACAGCTCGACGACGACCAGGATGCCGGCGGCCCGGATCGCGGCCGGCGGGGCGTCCACGGCGCGTAGCGCGTACCAGAGCGCGATCGAGAGGCCGATCAGCAGGAACACAACGTCCGCGTGCACCTGGGAGATCATCTCGGGGTCGAGGCCGTTGCGTGGGGCCTGCGGGTCGCCGGAGTGGGGGCCGCTGCCGGTCACGGCCACCCCGACGAAAAGAACTGCGGCGCTGACCGCGACGGTGATCCAGGTCAGGGTCCGCAGCGGGCCGGGGACCAACGCCTGGACCGGTCCGTCTGCCTCGTCTACCCGGCGCCAGAAGGCGTAGGTGCATAGCAGCAGCGCCATTGACAGGATGAAGTGAATGCCGACAACCGAGGGATGCAGCCCGGTGCGGACCGTGATCCCACCGACGATGGCCTGCAGCGCTACGCCGAAGAGCACCGCCCCCGAGAGCAGCACCAGTGAGCGGCGGCGCGGCCGGTACCGCAGCGCGGCGATCAGCCCGGCGATGGCGATCGCCCCGACCACCCAGGTGATCATGCGGTTGCCGAATTCGATCGCGCCGTGGATACCCATTTCGGCGGTCGCGACGTAGGAGTCCTCGGTGCAGCGCGGCCAGGTCGGGCAGCCGAGCCCCGAGCCGGTGAGCCGGACCGCGCCACCGGTGACGACGATGACGACGTTGGCGATGAGCGAGGCCAGCGCGAGGCGCCGCAGCAGCCGCGTGCTGACCGAGAGCCGGCCGGAGCGATTCACGGCAGTAATCCTACGCAGCGTAGTGATGATCGCTTCTCGGGGGCGACGCCCATGGCCAAACCCGGCCCGTGGCGTGGATCACGGGGAGCCGAATTTGCGGGCGTCCCGCGAATTACGTAACGTTGGCGTTGTGAAATACGCGGCGATGCTCTCCGAGCAGGAACCGGCGGCCGGTGCGGCCGCCGGCGCCGCCGTGTCCCGTCCCGGCACCGCCGTCGACGGGCGCACCCGCGACCGGGTCGCGCAGTTGCTGCTGGAGCGAGGGGCGGCCACCGCCGCCCAACTCGGCGCCGCACTGGGGCTGAGTTCGGCCGCGATCCGCCGTCATCTCGACGCGATGCTTGCCGACGGCGATGTCGTCGCCCGGGAGCAGCCTGTGCGGGGCCGGCGCCGCCGCGGCCGCCCGGCCAAAGTCTTCGCGCTGACCGAGACGGCGGAGGTACGCCGCGGCGCCCACACCTACGACGACCTGGCCGCCGCCGCCCTGCGCTGGATCGCCCGGCACGGCGGTGACGATGCCGTTGATGCCTTCGCGTCCGCTCAGGTAGCGGGTCTGGAGGCTCGGTGCCGGGCCGCTCTGGAAGGGGCCGGCGACGACCCGCTTGCGCGGGCCGAGGCGCTTGCCGGTGCCCTGACCGCCGAGGGTTACGCTGCGAATGCGTCCACGATCGCCTCTGGTGGGCAGTTGTGTCAGCACCACTGCCCGGTGGCGCATGTGGCGGCCGAGTTCCCGCAGCTGTGCGAGGCCGAGACCGCGGTGATCTCCCGCTTGATCGGCACCCACGTACAGCGTCTGGCCACCATCGCGCACGGTAACGGGGTCTGCACCACACACATCCCGGCCCAGCAACGCTAAAGCACCACCGCCGCAAGTCGATCCGCCACGAACGTGAGGACAGATAGATGACCGAGCAGATCGCCCCGCCCACCCAGGAAGAGACCCTGGCTGCCCTGGCGACGTACGAATACGGCTGGGCCGACCCTGACGTGGCCGGTGCGGCGGCCCAGCGCGGCCTGTCGGAAGCGGTCGTGCGGGACATTTCGGCGAAGAAGAACGAGCCGGCGTGGATGCTGGACCTGCGACTGAAGGGGCTGCGGCTCTTCGAGCGCAAGCCGATGCCGAACTGGGGCGCCGACCTCACCGGGATCGACTTCGACAACATCAAGTACTTCGTCCGCTCCACCGAGAAGCAGGCGACCAGCTGGGAAGACCTGCCCGAGGACATCAAGAACACCTACGACCGGCTGGGTATCCCCGAGGCGGAGAAGCAGCGGCTGGTCGCCGGCGTAGCGGCCCAGTACGAAAGCGAAGTGGTCTACCACAAGATCCGCGATGACCTTGAGGAGCAGGGTGTCGTCTTCCTCGACACCGACACCGCGCTCAAGGAGCACGAGGAGATCTTCAAGGAGTACTTCGGCACGGTGATCCCGGTTGGTGACAACAAGTTCGCCGCGCTCAACACCTCGGTCTGGTCGGGCGGATCGTTCATCTACGTGCCGAAGGGCGTGCACGTGGAGATCCCGCTGCAGGCCTACTTCCGGATCAACACCGAGAACATGGGCCAGTTCGAGCGGACGCTGATCATCGTCGACGAGGGTGCCTACGTGCACTACGTCGAGGGCTGCACCGCGCCGATTTACTCCTCAGACTCGCTGCACAGCGCCGTCGTGGAGATCATCGTCAAGAAGAACGCCCGCTGCCGCTACACCACCATCCAGAACTGGTCGAACAACGTCTACAACCTGGTCACCAAGCGCGCCGTCTGCCACGAGGGCGCGACCATGGAGTGGGTCGATGGCAACATCGGCTCCAAGGTCACCATGAAGTACCCGGCCGTCTTCATGACCGGCGAGCACGCCACCGGCGAGGTGCTCTCGGTGGCGATGGCCGGTGCCGGTCAGCACCAGGACGCCGGCGCCAAGATGGTGCACGCCGCACCCAACACCTCCAGCACGATCGTCTCCAAGTCGATCGCCCGCGGCGGTGGCCGCACCTCCTACCGGGGCCTGGTGCAGGTGCTGGAGGGGGCGCACAGCAGCAAGAGCACCGTCCAGTGCGACGCCCTGCTGGTCGACACCATCTCCCGGTCGGACACCTACCCCTACGTTGACGTGCGCGAGGACGACGTGGCGATGGGGCACGAGGCGACCGTCTCCAAGGTCAACGAAGACCAGCTCTTCTACCTGATGAGCCGCGGCATGAGCGAGGAGGAGGCCATGGCGATGATCGTGCGCGGCTTCATCGAGCCGGTCGCCAAGGAACTGCCGATGGAGTACGCGCTGGAGCTCAACCGCCTCATCGAGCTGCAGATGGAGGGCGCGGTCGGCTGACGCCGGCCACCCGCTGATCCCCGGGCCGATCTCGCGAGACAACACAAGGAAGAGATGACTACCGAAGCCTCCGCGCCGCCGAAGACCAAGTCACAGGCGCTGCGCTCGTACGATGTCGCTGATTTCCCGGTCATCACCGGCCGGGAGGAGGAGTGGCGGTTCACCCCGATCAAGCGGATGCGCGGCCTGACCGCCGGACAGCCCGCGGCGACGGCAACCGTCAAACACGAGTACGGCGACCTGCCGGCCGGCGTCTCCGTCTCCACCCTCGACCGCACCGACCAGCGGATCGGCAGCGTACTGACCCCGTTCGACCGGGTCAGCGCGCTCGCCCACGGCGGGGCCGAGGCAGCGCTGCTGGTCTCCGTCGCGGCCGACGCCGTGATCACCGAACCGGCCCTGCTGCGGGTGGTCGGCGGTGGCGCCGACGGTACCGCCTACGGCCACACCTTCATCGAGGTCGGCCGGTTCGCCGAGGTGACCCTGGTGCTCGAACACGTCGGATCGGCGACGCTGGCCGACAACGTCGAGGTGACGGTCGCCGACGGCGCCAAACTGACCCTGGTCACGGTCGCCGACTGGGCCGACGACTCGGTGCAGGCCCAGCACCTGAAGGTCCGACTCGGTCGCGACGCCCGCGTCATCCATGTGCAGGTGACCCTCGGCGGTGACCTGGTACGGCAGTTCACCAGCGTCGAATACACCGGCCGGGGTGGCGAGGCGGAGTTGTACGGCCTCTACTTCGCCGACACCGGCCAGCACCTCGAGCACCGTCAGATGGTCGACCACACGGTCCCCGACTGCCGCAGCTACGTCTCGTACCGCGGCGCGCTGCAGGGCGAGGGTGCCCACACCGTCTGGGTCGGCGACGTGTTGATCCAGGCGGAGGCGACCGGCACCGACACCTACGAGATCAACCGCAACCTGGTGCTCACCGAGGGCGCCCGCGCCGACTCCGTACCGAACCTGGAGATCGAAACCGGCGAGGTCGCCGGCGCTGGACACGCGAGCACCACCGGCCGCTTCGACGACGAACAGCTCTTCTACCTGATGGCCCGTGGTATCCCGGAGGAGGAGGCGCGCAAGCTGGTGGTTCGCGGCTTCTTCGCCGAACTGCTGGACAAGATCCCGGTGGCGGAGCTGCGTGAGCGGCTCGGCGAAGCCATCGAAACCCGACTCCTGCAGGCGGGGGCGTGATGATCAGGATCTGCTCCGCCGCGGAACTGCCCAAGGGATCGGTGATCAGTGCCGACGTCAACGGCACTCAGATCGCCATCGTGCACGCCGAGGATGGCAAGTACTACGCCATCTACGACGAGTGCTCCCACCAGGCGGTGCCGCTCTCCGAAGGCGAGGTCGAAGGCTGCACCCTGGAGTGCTGGCTGCACGGCTCCCGCTTCGACCTGCGCACCGGTAAGCCCACCGGCCTGCCGGCCATCGAACCCGTACCCGTCTATCCGATCGAGATCCGCGACGGCGATATTTACATCAGCCTGACGCCGAGTAATGGAGTTAACCCGTGAGCACCCTGGAGATCCGCGACCTGCAGGTGTCGGTCAAGCTGCCCGACGGACAGCTCAAGCCGATCCTCGCCGGCGTCAACCTGACCGTGAAGGCGGGGGAGACCCACGCCATCATGGGTCCCAACGGCTCGGGCAAGTCGACGCTGGCCTACGCGGTCGCCGGCCACCCGAGGTACGAGGTCACCGGCGGCTCGGTCACCCTCGACGGTGAGGACATGCTGGCCCTCTCCGTCGACGAGCGGGCCCGCGCCGGGCTCTTCCTGGCCATGCAGTACCCGGTCGAGGTGCCCGGCGTGTCGGTCGCCAACTTCCTGCGCACCGCCAAGACCGCCATCGACGGTGAGGCGCCGAAGCTGCGCACCTGGGCCGGCGAGCTGCGCGGGACGATGGAGCGGCTGCAGATGGACCCGGCCTTCGCCCAGCGCAACGTCAACGAAGGCTTCTCCGGCGGCGAGAAGAAGCGGCACGAGATCGTGCAGCTGGAGCTCCTCAAGCCGAAGGTGGCCATCCTCGACGAGACCGACTCCGGCCTGGACATCGACGCGCTGCGCGTGGTCAGTGACGGCGTCAACCGGGTGCGGGAGACCGGCAACACCGGACTGCTGCTGATCACCCACTACACCCGCATCCTGCGCTACATCAAGCCGGACTTCGTACACGTCTTCGTCGGCGGCCGGATCGTCGAGGAAGGCGGCCCCGAGCTGGCTGAGAAGCTGGAAGCCGAGGGCTACGAGCGGTACGTCGCCGGCGCCGGCGCGGCACGGGCCTGAGGAAGGGCGCTGTCGCAGATGACCACGATCACCATCCCGCAGGGCATGCCGCAGTACGAGGACGTGCCCCGCTTCGACGTCGACCGGGTACGCGCCGACTTCCCGATCCTGGACCGGGACGTCAACGGGCACCCGATGGTCTACCTCGACAGCGCCAACACCTCACACAAACCCCGGCAGGTGCTCGACGCCCTGCGTGCCCACTATGAGCGGCAGAACGCCAACGTCTCCCGCTCGGTGCACACGCTCGGCACCGAGGCGACCGAGGCGTACGAGGCGGCACGGGCCAAGGTGGCGGCCTTCATCAACGCCCCGAGCGTGGATGAGGTGGTCTTCACCAAGAACTCCACCGAGGCGATCAACCTGGTGGCGTACGCCTTCTCGAACGCCTCCGTCGGAGCGGGCGGGGATCCCCGTTTCCGGCTCGGACCCGGTGACGAGGTCGTCATCTCCGAGATGGAGCACCACTCCAACATCGTTCCATGGCAGATGCTCTGCGAGCGGACCGGAGCGACCCTGCGCTGGTTCAACGTCACCGACGGCGGCCGGCTCGACGAATCTAACCTGGATGAGCTGGTCAACGAACGCACCAAGCTCGTCTCGCTGGTGCACATGTCCAACATCCTCGGCACGGTCAACGCCACCGCACGGATTACCGCACGGGTGCGGGAGGTCGGGGCGCTGCTGCTGCTCGACTGCTCGCAGTCGGTGCCGCACATGCCGATGGATGTGGTCGGCTACGACGCCGATTTCATCGTCTTCACCTCGCACAAGATGTGCGGCCCGACCGGGATCGGCGTGCTGTGGGGGCGGGGCGAACTGCTGGCGGCCATGCCGCCGGTGCTCGGCGGAGGGTCGATGATCGAGACGGTGACGATGCAGGGCGCCACCTTCGCGCCGCCGCCGACCCGCTTCGAGGCGGGGACCCCGCCGATCGCCGAAGCGGTCGGGTTGGGCGCGGCGATCGACTACCTGTCGTCGATCGGCATGCCGGCCATCCAGTGGTATGAGAAGGAACTGACCGCGTACGCGCTGGATGCGTTGGCGACCGTGCCGGGGCTGCGGATTTTCGGACCGACCGTGCCGGTCGGTCGGGGCGCGACGATCTCCTTCGCCCTGGAGGGCATCCACCCGCACGACGTGGGGCAGGTGCTCGACGCGAACGGAGTGCAGGTGCGGGTGGGGCACCACTGTGCCCGCCCGGTCTGCGTCCGCTTCGGTGTGCCGGCGATGACCCGCGCGTCGTTCTACCTCTACAACACCTTCGACGAGGTGGACGCGCTGGTGCGCGGCCTGGAGCAGGTGCGGAAGGTTTTCGGCTGATGCAACTGGAGAGCCTGTACCAGGAGATCATCCTGGACCACTACAAGCACCCGCACGGGCGGGGGCTGCGGGAGCCGTACGGCGGCGAGGCGCACCATGTCAACCCGACCTGTGGGGACGAGATCACCGTGCGGGTGGCGGTTGACGGCGTCGTCTTCACCGACGTGTCGTACGACGGTGTCGGCTGTTCGATCAGCCAGGCGGCGGCGAGTGTGCTGCACGAGTTGCTCAACGGCCAGGATGCCGGTGCGGCGGCGAAGATCTACCAGGGCTTCGTCGAGCTGCTCTCCGGCCGCGGCGCGGTGACCCCGGACGAGGAGCTGCTCGGCGACGGGATCGCCTTCGCCGGGGTGGCCCGGTTCCCGGCCCGGGTCAAGTGCGGGCTCCTGCCCTGGATGGCGCTCAAGGACGCTGCGGCGCGCGCCGGGGTGGACATCACCGGGTTCACGGGTATCAACGGCAGCCGGCAGGCGGAGCCTGCGGTCACCGGGGCGGAGTTTTCTGGAGAAGAGGCATGACAACGGAGCGGAGTGAGGACATGAGCGCTGACGAAACTGCGGCGACCGCTGCCGCCGGCCCCAAGGCATCGGCGGCCGATCTCGAAGAGGCGATGAAGGATGTCGTCGACCCGGAGCTGGGCATCAACGTGGTCGACCTGGGGTTGGTTTACGGAGTGCACGTCGATGACGACAACGTCGCCACCGTTGACATGACGCTGACGTCGCCGGCCTGCCCGCTGACCGACGTGATCGAGGACCAGGCCCGGCAGGCGTTGACCACCGGCCCCGGTGGCGGTCTGGTCAAGGACATGCGGATCAACTGGGTGTGGATTCCGCCGTGGGGGCCTGACAAGATCACCGATGACGGCCGCGAGCAGCTGCGCGCCCTCGGCTTCAACGTCTGACCTCATCGAGCTTTCTTCGGGCCGTCGCGCTGAGTCGCGGCGGCCCTGCTCTTATCTCCGGGCACGCCACCTCTGTACACATTGATTGGCTCCGGGGCGGCGCCTGCAACCTCAACAATAGGTAAATTTGACTGCGCGGATGATTTTCGTCGGGTGGGGCGAGCTCTAGCGTCAGGGCGTCCGGCGGACTGTCGGGTGCCCCCATAGAAGTTGGGCCACCGCGTCCGCTCATTTCCGTTGACGAGGAGATGAGTTGGAAACCCACTCAGCAAGCCCTCCGCGCCGCCCTGTCAGGGGCGGGCGGATGCGCTGGAGCCGCATCGCAAGCCTGGTGGTCGCGGCGATGGCGGCGGCGCTACTACCCGTGCTGGCCCTGTCCAGTACCGCCAGCGCGGAGCCGGCTCAACCCGGTGGCCCATGGCGCAAGGTGGAGGGTCGCCCAGCGGCGACCAAGAACGACCGCAAAGCCGCCATCCACGCCAAGCGGTTCTCCGCCTTCACTCTGGACCGTCAAAGGCTGAAGGGTGAGCTTGCCAAGGCGCCGCGGGAGCAGAAGAGGGGGCTGCGCCAGCAGCGGCTGGTGGTGTCGCTACCCGCCCCCGACGGCAGCCTCCAGCGTTTCGAACTGGTCGACTCACCGGTGATGGAGGCCGGTTTGGCAGCCGCCCACCCCGAGATCAAAACCTATGCGGGCAAGGGGCTCGACGATCCCACCGCCATTCTCCGTGCGGACCTCACCCCCCTGGGCTTCCATGCCTCGGTCCGCTCGGCCAACGGCGCTTGGTACATCGACCCGTACTACCAGCGGGACGAGGGTATCTACGCGAGCTACTACGCCCGGGACCTGGAGAACGTCCACGGGGACTTCGTGGAACGCGAGGATGTCGAGTCGATGGTGGAGGCGTTGGCGGACGAGGTGGGGGCCGTGGCCGGACCGCTGGTCAAGCTGCGCACCTACCGGCTCGCCTTCGTGACCGATCCCTCCTACGCCAACTACTTCGGCCCGGAGAACGTCATCGCCGCCAAGGTCACCCTGGTCAACCGGGTGACGCAGATCTACGAGGCCGAGACCGGGATCCGGTTCATGCTGGTCAACGACACCGAGAAGACCAACCTCAACACCACGGCCCTGGCGACGCAGCCGAACGGGCCCTGCGGCGCGGCCCCCTGCTTCACCCCGGCGCAGGTCAGCTCCTGCAGCAGCAGCACGCTGAGCCGGAACCGCATCGTGCTCGGCCAACTCGTCGGGGCCAGCAACTACGACGTCGGACACATCGGCCTGGGGCTCGCCGGCGGCGGTATCGCCAGCCTCGGTGTGGCTGGCGGCAACGGCAAGGCGCAGGGCTGCACCGGGCTGCCGACACCGATCGGGGACTACTTCGCGGTGGACTATGTGGCGCACGAAATTGGCCACCAGTTCGCCGGCAACCACACCTTCAACGGCACGCAGCACAACTGCTCCGGCGGTAACCGCAGCGCGGCCAACTCGGTTGAGCCGGGCAGCGGGTCGTCCATCATGGCCTACGCGGGGATCTGCCGGCAGGACAACCTACAGCCACACACCGACCCGTACTGGTCGCAGCGCACCTACACCGAGATCACGAACTACGTCTCGTCGAGCCGGCCCGCGATTAACGAGGTGCAGACCGTCTCGCTGCGGGACTTCGACACCAACGGCGACTCGTTCACCATCAGCTACGCGGGTAACGAGTCGGCGCCGGTCGTGCGGGGCATCAACTACACCACCGCTGGCATCAAGGCCGCCATCGAGCAGATGCCCGGTTGGCCGTCCGGTGCGACGGTGACGGTGGCCGCCTTCGGCGGTAGCGGCACTCTGAACGACACCGGTTTCCAGGTCACCTTCGGCGGTGCGCTGGCCCAGACCAACGTCGGTCAGCTCGCACTGACCAGCCTCAACGGAGCCTCCGGTTTCGTCGGTGAGACGGCGAAGGGTGGCGCCATCGACAACGGCGGATTCCTGGTGGAGGAGACCGACAACCACGCCCCGGTGGTCACCGTGCCGGGGACGGTCACCATCCCGGTGCGTACCCCGTTCGCCCTCAGCGGCAGCGCGACGGACGCCGACGGTGACACGGTGACCTACCTGTGGGAGCAGAACGACCGCGGCGGTATCTCGGGTGGCAGCACCGCCGGCACCGCGTTGACCAGCAACACCAAGACCAACGGTCCGCTGTTCCGGGTGTTCGGTGAGACGGCCGACGTCGGTCCTGAGGACACGCTGAAATACCATTCGCCGGGCCAGAACTCGGTCACCACCAACCCGACCCGGGTCTTTCCGGACATGGCGCAGATCCTGGCGAACAACACGAACGCCAAGACGGGTGCCTGTCCGGCGCCGCCACCACCGCCGACCAGCGGCAGCGCCTCCAACCTGCCGCCGGAGATTCTCGACTGCTACTCCGAGTTTCTTCCTACGGCGGACTGGGTCGGGTTCAACCAGGACCGTACGATGCACTTCAAGCTCACCGCCCGGGACGGCCGCGGTGGGATCGGCAGCGCCGAGGTGCCGGTCGTGCTGGCCCCGGGTGCGGGGCCGTTCCTGGTCACCTCGCAGGACACCGCGGTCGTCCTCGACGGCGGGTCGGTGCAGACGGTCAGCTGGGACGTGGCCGGCACCGCCGCCGCACCGGTGAACGCCAGTCACATGAAGATCTCGCTCTCCGTGGACGGTGGGGAGAGCTTCCCGTACGTGCTGGCCGAGAGCGCGCCGAACAACGGCAACGCGACGGTGACTCTGCCGAACGTGGCAACCGAGCGGGCCCGGATCAAGATCGAGGCCGTTGGCAACATCTTCTTCGATGTCAACGACAGCGACTTCACGATCCACGCCGCCCCGCAGGTCATCAACGACGCCGCCGGCGGTGTCAGCGTCCAGTACAGCGACGCACTCTCGCCCACGGTGACGATCAGCGCGACCGACGCCGACACTGTCGGTTCGGCGTTGTCGGCGTCCGCCACCGGCCTGCCCGCAGGACTGTCGCTGGCACCGGCGGCGGCCTCCGGCGGCAATGAGTTTCCTGGCACCCGCGGTTGGGCCGTCGTTGGTACCACCACCGCAGCTCCTGGTGACTACCCCGTCACGGTGACGGTTACCGACGAAGCCGGACTGACGGGCAGCACATCCTTCACCATCACTGTCGCCGCTGAGGACGCCGAGGCGACCTATACCGGAGACACTCTGGTGACCAACATTGGCAACAGCGGTACCGCAAACGTCCTGCTGCGGGCCACACTGCTCGACAGCTCGGTGCCGGACAGCTCCGCGGACACCACCGCGGGCGACATCCGCAACGCGACGGTGACGTTCACCCGGGGCGGCATGGCGCTCTGCACGGGTGTGGTGGAGCTGCTGGGCGCCGCGACGACGACGGCGTCCGCCAGCTGCGAAGCGCCCCTGCCGGTCGGCACGCATGCGGTCGAGGTAACGGTCGGCGGCCACTACACGGGCGCGATGACCGCCCAGGTGACGGTCGCCGCCCCGGACCGCGGCTTCCTCACCGGTGACGGCCGGTTGACGGTGGACCGCTCCGCCGGCAGCTACCCGGCCGACCACCGCTCCACGGTCACCCTCGACCTCGTCGCCCGGCCCGACCCGAAGGGCAAGGGCGGTGCCGGTCAGGCAACCGTCGCCTTCCACTCCGACGGGCGGCGCTACGAGATCCGCAGCACGGGCGTTGACGCCGCCGGCGTGAGCTCGGCCGGCGGGATCGCCCAGGTGCGCTACCGGGTCGACCTGGTGGACGCGGCCACCGGCACGATCGTGGCCAGCGGGCTGACGCTGCAGGTTGCCGTCACCGATAGGGGATCGGCGAGCCGGCAGGATTCGATCGGGCTGACCCTGTGGAAGGGCGGTGAGCTGCTCTTCTCGTCCGACTGGACGGGGGCCAAGACCATGGAGGTGACTCTGTCGGGCGGGAACTTCACCGTCCACTGAGACAACAGGTGGGTGGGAGGGCACTGGCTTCGGTGCCCTCCCACGTCTGTTCATCGTCGACCGCGTAGGGTCGGGTGCGTGAGTGTGCGACCGGCGGCAGGAGGTGGGCGATGGGTGGATGTCGACCCCGCCCGGCTGTCCCGCTGGATCGACGGCTTCGCCGCCCGGCACGGTGCCCCGCAGACCACTCCGCAGCCGTACGGGGTGCGGCTGCTCGCCCCCGACGGGGCGACCGCCGAACTGCACGCCCCGCCGGGGGCCCCGCCCGAAGGTGACCTGCCCGGGTTTATCACCGCAGCGGCCGCGCCACGCCGGCTGGGGCTGCTCCTCGCCCGCAAGAGCGCAGTCGCGGTCGGGGTGATCGACGGCGACCAGCTCATCGAGTCCAAGGTGGAGACCCGTTACGTGCAGGCGCGCACCGCCGCCGGCGGCTGGTCGCAGCAGCGGTTCGCCCGCCGGCGGGACAACCAGACCAAAGCAGCCGCCGGGCGGGCCGTCGACCTTGTCGCCCGACTGCTCCTCCCGTACGCGGAGACGCTGACCTCCCTGGTTTGCGGCGGTGACCGGCGCACGATCGAGGCGATCCTCGCCGACCGGCGCCTCGCCCCACTGGTGGCGCTCCGCTCCGACCGCCTGCTCGACGTGCCTGAGCCCCGGCACGCGGTGCTGGTGGCGGCGATCCCGGCCGCCCGTGCGGTGCGGATCCTGGTCCGCGACCCGCAGCCCGATGGTGCCGGAGATGATGCGGCCTGAACCCGGATACAATCGTCGGGTGCTGCTCTGCGAAGGCTGATCCGCCCCGCGCCGACGGGAACACCACCCGGCGGCGCTTCGTTGTGCCCTGAGCCAGCCTTCGATCCCCGAGAGCGAGTCCTTCGACATGATTACCGCCACCGGCCTGGAACTGCGGGCCGGCGCCCGGATCCTGCTGTCCGACACGACACTGCGGGTGCAGCCGGGAGACCGGATCGGCCTCGTCGGCCGTAACGGCGCCGGCAAGACCACCACCATGAAGGTGCTCGCCGGCGAGGGGCAGCCCTACGCCGGGCAGATCGAGCGACGTGGCACCGTCGGCTACCTGCCCCAGGATCCGCGTACCGGCGACCTGGAGGTCAGCGCCCGCGACCGGGTGCTCTCCGCCCGCGGCCTCGACATCCTGATGGCGGAGATGAAGGAGTTGGAGGGCCGGCTCGCCGTGGATCCGGACGAGCGGTTGGTCCGCCGGTACGGTGCACTGGAAGACCAGTTCGCCGCCCTCGGCGGCTACACGGCGGAGGCCGAAGCGGCCCGAATCTGCGCGAACCTCGGCCTGCCCGACCGGGTACTCGCCCAGAGCATCGGCACCCTCTCCGGCGGTCAGCGGCGCCGGGTCGAACTGGCCCGCATCCTCTTCCGCGATGCCGGCGAGCACGGCGGTGGCACCCTGCTCCTCGACGAACCCACCAACCACCTCGACGCCGACTCGATCACCTGGCTGCGCGGCTTTCTCGCCGGGCACAAAGGCGGGCTGATCGTCATCAGCCACGACACCGCGCTGCTGGAGGCGGTGGTCAACAAGGTGTGGTACCTGGACGCCAACCGATCGGTGGTGGACGTCTACAACGTCGGCTGGCAGGCCTACCTGGAGCAGCGGGAGACCGACGAGCGGCGCCGCCGCCGGGAGCGGGCCAACGCGGAGAAGAAGGCGGGTGCGCTGCTGGCCCAGGCCGACAAGATGCGGGCCAAGGCGACCAAGGCTGTCGCCGCGCAGAACATGGCCCGCCGCGCGGAGCGGCTGCTGACCGGGCTGGAGGAGATACGGGTCGCCGACCGGGTGGCGAAGGTGCGCTTCCCTGATCCGGCGCCCTGCGGCCGAACCCCCCTCACCGCCACGGGGCTCTCCAAGTCGTACGGATCCCTGGAGGTTTTCACCGACGTCAACGTGGCCGTTGACCGGGGATCCCGGGTGGCGATCCTCGGCCTCAACGGCGCCGGCAAGACCACGCTGCTGCGGATCCTCGGCGGACTGCTGCCACCAGACAGCGGCCAGGTGCAGCCGGGCCACGGCCTACGGTTGGGTTACTACGCGCAGGAGCACGAGACCCTCGATGTCGAGCGCACCGTTCTCGACCACATGCGCAGCGCCGCCTTCGATCAGTCCGACGCCGACCTGCGCAGGATTTTGGGAGCTTTCCTCTTCTCCGGCGACGACGTCGATAAGCCCGCCGGGGTCCTATCCGGCGGTGAGAAGACCCGACTGGCGCTGGCCACACTGGTCTGTTCCGGTGCCAATGTGCTGTTGCTCGACGAGCCGACCAACAACCTTGACCCGGTTAGCCGGGAGCAGGTGCTGGATGCGATTGCCCGCTATCCCGGCGCGATTGTGTTGGTCACCCACGACCCTGGGGCGGTGATGGCGCTCAAACCCGACCGGGCGATTCTGCTGCCCGACGGCGACGAAGACGCCTGGAGTGACGATCTGCTGGAATTGGTCGAACTGGCTTAGTTTAGTCGCCCGGTGGAGAAGTGGCACGGCATGATGTTGGGCTATCGGTTAGCGGACATATTTGTGCGTGTCGGTTGGCGAAGAGTTGATATCTAGCGCATGATCGTCGGAGGCGGTCTCATAGGTGGGACCGCGTCGAACCGCACAGTCTGGGACGTGAGGGGTCAACATGGCAGCCACCGGCACAGCCACCAGCACTGAGAAAGGTCGCCGTATCGTAGGGGCCGAGCGTCAGACGCTCGCAAAGGACCTGGTCAAGCGGTACACCTCTGGCGAGAGTATCCGGGCCCTGGCGGCCTCGACGGGCCGCTCCTACGGTTTCATCCACCGGGTACTCACCGAGTCTGGCGTGCAACTGCGTCAGCGCGGCGGTGCCCGGCGTCGCAAGAAGACGTGACCAGCTCACCATCGCACTCCGCGTCATCCCTGCCGTCGAGGCGCCGATGACCTCCGACGGTGGGGTGCGGCTGGAATGTGACGGGCCGGTGGCCACGGTGACATTGTGCCGGCCCGACGTGCTCAACGCGCAGACCCCCGCCACGTGGGCGGCTCTGAACAACATCGCACGCAAGCTGCCGGGCACCGTGCGCGTGGTTGTGGTGCGCGGGGAAGGCCGAGCCTTCTCCGCCGGCCTGGATCTGGCGGCCATTACCGGCGAAGAGGGCGGACTGGTCGCCGAGCTCGCCGCGTTGCCGTCGGAGGTGTGTGCGGAGCGCATCGCCGAATTCCAGTCCGCCTTCACCTGGCTGAACCGCCCGGACATCATCTCCATCGCCGCCGTACAGGGGCACGCCATCGGGGCGGGTTTTCAACTCGCGCTCGCCTGTGATCTGCGGGTGCTGGCCGACGACGCCACACTGTCGATGGCTGAGGTGACCCTCGGGCTGGTGCCCGACCTGGCCGGTACGAAACGTCTGGTCGACCTGGTCGGCTACGCCCGCGCGCTGGAGATCTGCGTCACCGGCCGGCGATTGGATGCCGCGGAGGCGCAGCGGCTGGGGCTGGCGGCGGTGGTCGTCCCCGGCGTGGAACTCGACGCCGCGGTGCATGACCTCACCGCGGCGATCCTCTCCGGGCACCGGGATGCGGTCGTGGAGATCAAAGCCCTGCTCGCCGGCGCCGCGCAGCGTACCCCCGCCGAGCAGCAGCGGGCCGAGCGGGAGGCGCAGACACGCCGCCTGCGTGACCTCGTCGGGCTGGGGGAGTAGACGCGGCGGTCGAGCCCACCGCTGGTGATGTTGCGCATCCGCGCTGCCCGGGCCGGCACAGGCCGGGTGTGAACGAGCGTCACAGGGCCGTTCGGGAAGATTCGGGTGACCTGCGGGGTTGTCGTTGGCGTCGGGAAGATTCGATGCTGGCGGCCAAGAGGCACAGGTCTCGCCGCCGCAGTAGCAGGAGGTGTTGGTGACCCACCCGATGGGCGGCCCCGGGGGCATGAGCGGATGGCAGATGTTGAGGTCGATGCGGGACCGCGACCGGGTCGCCGCGCACCGCCTCAACCGCGGAACCATGCGCCGCATCACCGCCTTCGCCCAGCCCTACCGGCGGGACATCACGGTCTTCCTGATCGCGGTGGTTTTCGCCGCCGTCATCGGCGTCGCCACCCCCTTGCTCGCGGGTCAAGTGATCGACACGATTACCCGGGGCGGGTCCGAAGCGGGCTCGATCGTGGTCCGGCTGGCGCTGTTGATCGCGGGCCTGGCGATCGTGGATGCACTGCTGTCACTCGCCCAGCGTTGGTATTCGGCCCGCATCGGCGAGGGCATGATCCTCGATCTGCGCACCCGGGTCTTCGACCACGTGCAGCGGATGCCGTTGCAGTTCTTCACCCGGACGCAGACCGGGGCGCTGGTCAGCCGCCTCAACAACGATGTGCTTGGCGCGCAGCGGGCCTTCACCTCAACACTCTCCGGCGTGGTCAGCAACGTCATTCAACTGGTGCTCACCGCCGCTGCAATGCTCGCCCTGTCGTGGCAGATCACCGCATTGTCGCTGGTCATGCTGCCGGTCTTCATCCTCCCGGCGCGGCGGGTCGGCCGTCGCCTTGCCGAGATCACCCGCGAGTCTTTCGAGCTGGACGCGAAGATGAACGCGACCATGACGGAGCGGTTCGGGGTGGCCGGGGCGCTGCTGGTCAAACTCTTCGGCCAGCCCGAAGTCGAGGCGCGCCGTTTTGCGCACCGGGCCGAGCGGGTCCGTGACATCGGCATTCAGTCGGCGATGTATTCGCGGACCTTCTTTGTCGCCATGCTCCTGGTCGCGTCGCTGGCGCAGGCGCTGACCTACGGGCTCGGCGGCTGGCTGGCCGTGCAGGGCGCGGTCAGCGCCGGCACGGTGGTCGCCCTTGCGCTCCTGCTGACCAAGCTGTATGGCCCGTTGACGGCGCTCTCCAACGTCCGAGTCGACGTGATGAGTGCCCTGGTCTCCTTCGACCGGGTCTTCGAGGTCCTCGACCTGACCCCGTCGATCGCGGAGAAGCCGGATGCGGTGCCGGTCCCGCGCGGGGCGGGCCGGATCGAGTTCCGCGATGTGCATTTCCGCTACCCCAGCGCGGCTGAGGTGTCGCTCGCCTCGCTGGAGGACGTCGCGGCCCTGGACCGCGCCGTCGGCGAGCCGGTGCTGCGGGGGGTGTCGTTCACCGTGGAGCCGGGGCAGATGGTGGCCCTGGTCGGACCGTCCGGGGCGGGCAAATCCACCACGTCCATGCTGGTTTCCCGGGTCTACGACGTGACCGAGGGGGAGGTGCGGGTCGGCGGGATCGACGTGCGGGATGCCACCCTGCAGTCGCTGCGGGACGAGATCGGGGTGGTCACCCAGGACTCGCACCTGTTCCACGAGAGCATCGCCGAGAACCTCCGCTACGCGAAGCCGGACGCCACCGACGGAGAGCTGTGGGCGGCACTGGATGCGGCACAGGTCGGTGACCTGGTCCGGTCACTGCCGGAGAAGCTCGACACGGTGGTCGGCGAACGCGGCTACCGGTTCTCCGGCGGCGAGAAGCAACGGATTGCGATCGCCCGCCTGCTGCTCAAGGCGCCGTCGATCGTGATCCTGGACGAGGCCACCGCCCACCTGGACTCGGAGTCCGAGGCGGCGGTGCAGCGGGCCCTGTCGGTCGCGCTCACCGGACGTACCGCCCTGGTCATCGCCCACCGGCTCTCCACCGTGCGCGACGCCGACCAGATCCTGGTGCTCGACAACGGCCGAATCGTCGAACGGGGCCAGCACGAGGAGCTGGTCGAGAAGGGGGGCCTCTACGCCGAGCTGTACCGCACCCAGTTCGCGGTCGGCGCCTCCCCCGCTCCTTACACCGATGCGGTGGCGCCCGAGCCGGTGATCACCGTTCCCGCCCGCGACTACGAGCAGGCTTGACGCTCGTCGGCGATGGGCGGCCTCAGATCCCCGGCAGCGCGCCGCCGTCGACCGGAATGGCCACCCCGGTCAGGTAGCTGGCGGCGGGGGAGAGGACGAAGGCCGCGACCCGCCCAAACTCGGCCGGTTCGCCGATGCGGCGCAGCGGAATCGCCGCCTCCGCTTCCGCCTGCGCCCGCTGCGGGTCCGCCGCCGCGGCGAGAAGTTCCCGGTTCCGGTCGGTCATGATCCGTCCCGGCAGCAGGCTGACAAAACGCACCCCGCGTGGGCCGTACTCGTTGGACATGTCCTTGGCGACGCCGGCCAGCCCCGGCCGCAGCCCGTTGGAGACGCCGAGGCCGGCGACCGGGCTGCGTACCGATGTGGAGAGAACCAGCCCGATGGCGCCACCGACCGGCAGCACCGCCGCGATGGTACGGGCGGCACGAACGGTGCCGAGGAAGACGGTCTCGAACGCTGCTCGCCACTCTTCGTCGCTCTTCTGTGCGGCCGTGCCCGGTGGCGGACCGCCGACCGAGATGAGCGCCCCGTCGAGCCGGCCGAAGTGTTCGCGCGCCGCGTCGATCAGCCGCTGCGGAGCCCCGGCGTCGGAGAGGTCGGCATCGATCCCGAGCGCCCGGTCCGGGCCGCCGAGACGTGCGGCGGCCTGTGCCACCTGATCAGGGTTACGCGACGAGACGACCACGCGGGCGCCGTCGGCGACCAGGCACTGCGCGGTTGCGAAGCCGAGCCCGCGGGACGCGCCGGTCAGGACGTACACACGCTCAGCAAGCCCGAGATCCATACCACTGATCCTGCCGTATCCGCCGCGAAGCACTAACGCGGCCGTCGCAGCAGATGTACCCGGCCGGCCACCTGCAGCACGATGGCGCCGCCGCCGCGTTGCAGCGCGGGCAGCCGGCGGCGGCGCGGCTCGCCCACCCCGTCGTAGCGCCAGCCGGCCTCACGTACCGCCAGCTCCTCGGCCGCCAGCGCCGGCAGGGTGCCCGCTGCGGCCAGCGAGCGGGCCAGGTCCCAGCCGTCACGCAGCGGCCCCGGGGGTGGTCGGGTACGCGCCCATTCGGTAAAGGTGGAGAGCCAGACATCGCCGAGTCCGGCGGCGAGCAGAGGCCAGTGCCGCAGCACGCCCCCGGCCCGTTTACGAAGCAGCGCCGCGCGGGCCGCTTCGACCCGCAGCGGGTCGAAGCCGGCCGGCACCGGTGCGTCGGCGACCAGGGCCGCCACCAAATCCGCCTGCCGTGCGGCGAGGTCGCGGCTCATGTGATCGTCGGGTAGCCGGCGGCCGCGGCGATCGCGTCCAGTTCGGCGCGTAGCACCGGGGCGGGCGGGTAGTTGCCGTCGCGCTCCAGCAGCAGGGCCGGTGGCCGGTGCCGGATGCAGAGTTCGGCTACCAACTCCAGCACCGCCGGGGGCAGCGGGTCGGTGTGCGTGTCGTGGTAGATGCCGTCGTGTTCGATGCCTCCGGCCACATGCACATAGGCGATCCGGTCCAATGGCAGCCGGTCGAGCAGATCGACCGGGTCGTTGCCGCGGTTCCGGGCGTTGGCGTAGATGTTGGCGAGGTCGAGAAGCAGCAGCGCCTCGGTCCGGTCGAGGATCTCGGTGAGGAACTGCGCCTCGTCGAGCTCGTCGTCCGGCCAATCGAAGAGCGCCGCGATCGGTTCGAGGGCGAGCGGGACCGGCAGCTCGGCCTGAGTACGTCGCACGTTCGCGACCACCGCATCGACCGCTTCACGGGTGCGTGGCAGCGGGAGTAGATGACCAGCCTCCACCCCGCCGGCACGGACGAACGCGATGTGTTCGCTGACCAGCGGGGCGCTGAGTCGTTCGGCGAGCCGGGCGAGGTGGGCCACCCGGGAGGGAGCCACCGGATCCGCGCCACCGAGGGAGAGCTGTACGCCGTGGGGTATGACGGCCATGCCCCGCTGGCGCAGGGCGACCAAGGCTGGCGGCAGCGGTCCGTGGGCGGTGAGCGACTCGGCGATCACCTCGACGAACCGCAGACCGGGTAGGGCGGCGACGAAGCCGCAGATCTCCGGCCGCCAGCCGATGCCGACGCTGTACGGGATCATCCGCCGCAGCCTCCGCCTCCGCTGCACCCTCCGCCGCTTCCAGCGGTGCCGGAAGACTGGGTGGGGTACGTGGAATAGCTGGCGTACTGGGTGATCAGCGCCGTTTGAGCGAAGGCCGGATCCAGCACCCGGAGGGCGGCGACGCCGAACAGCGCCACCCCCATCGCCGCCAGGTCGGCACCGTATGTGCGGTAGGCCGGCCTGTTCCTGGGGGTCAGATGCGAGTGCTGGGTCCGTAGCTCTTTCAACAGGCGCCGGGCGCTGCATGTCACGGACGGTACGTGCATCAGCTGAATGAGGCAGAGCACGAACAGCGCGGCCAACGACAGTAGGAGAAAGCCGACCGGTTTGTCGGTGGAACTGATGAGCCGGGCCACGCCAACAAGCAGCAGAACCACAAGCAGCAGCGGTCCGATCCGGGCTACCCGTCGCGTCGCTGGGCTGAGCGCCAGATCCGCGGCCTCCAGTTCCCGACGGAGTTGAGCGAGCGCCGCGGTGACCCCGGGGTCAACCAGCAGTTCCTGCGACATGATCCGTAACCGGGCAGCCTCGTGGATCGCTTGGTCCAGCCGGGTGGCGCCGGCGGGAAGCGGGCCGCTTGCGATGAGGGCGCCCTTGGCCACATCAATCGCCCCGGCGGCTCGTAGCCCGCCGAGGGCGGCGTAGAGCGCCAGTTCGTCTCCGTCGTTGAGGTGGGCTGCCTGTTGGGCGGTGATGCGATGGTGGACGGGGGCGTTCCGTCCGGCGAAGAGTCGGGCGCGGTGCGTCACCGATGCGAGGAGAACCAGCGCCGACAGCGCCAGGAAGAGTGCCAGGAAGGTGGGGCCGGAGAGCCCCCAGGTGTCGTTCGCTGTCTGCAGCATGCCCGCTCCCGACGTTGCGAAGGTAACTGCTCCCATCATCCGACCGAGGTGCAAGCAGCCGGAGAAGATGACATCCGCCGATCAGGCGCGGGGGCGCCGGACCGCCTCCTCGATGAGGTCGAGGACCGGGGTGAGGTCATCGGCGGGGCGTCCCATGGCCAGGTGCAGGACGAGGCCGTCGTAGGCCAGCTCCAGGAACTGGGCCAGCACCCCGATCGGCACGTCCTCACGCAGCACCCCGGCCTCGCGCTGACGCTCCAGCCGCTCCCGAGTTGCGGCGGCGATCGCTGCAGAATGCTGCGACCACCGCTCGGCGAACGCCGGGTCGGTGCGCAGGCGGCGTGACACCTCGAGCTGGCTGCCGAGCCAGCCGACCGTGTCGGGGGACGGGGCCCGCTCCGATAGGTCCCGCATCACCTGCACCAGGCCGTTGCGGGCAACGGTCTCGACCATGGTTGCGGCATCGTCCTCGGCGACGGCGAGGAAGAGGGACTCCTTGTCGCGGAAGTAATGGAAGATGGCGCCGCGGGACAGGCCCGTGGCCTCCTCCAACCGGCGCACCGTGGCCCCCTCATAGCCGTAGCGGGCAAAGCAGGACCGCGCCGCGGTCAGGATCTCCTGGCGGCGTGCGGCGAGCTGGTCCTGGCTGATCCGAGGCACCGATCGATCGTGTCAGGTGCGACCCACTAATGCAATCCGTACGTACGGCTTGAGAGTTGGCGGAGCCCGACGGGATTAGGATCTCGCACGTGCCCCCTACCGATAATGCCGCTCTACCGGCGCACCCGCTGACCGTCGCCGCGGTACAGGCGGAATCGGTGCCCGGTGACCTGGCCGGCAACACCGTCACCGCCGCACGGCTGCTACGCCAGGCGGCCGCCGCCGGCGCCGTCGTCGTGGTGTTCCCGGAGCTGTTCCTCCCGGCGTACCATCCGCCCGCCCTGCGGGACTCCGCCCTCGATACCGACCTCTTCGCGGACGATCGGGGGCGGATCGACGATCCGCGGCTCGCTCCCCTGCGAGCCACCGCCAGCCAGCACCGCGTGGTCGTGGTCATCGGCGCCGCGGTACGGCACCCCGACGGCCGCCGCACCTGCTCGTCGTTGGTGTTGAACCGGTCGGGCGTGGCCGTCGTCGCCTACGACAAGCAGCACCTCTGCGGACCGGATGAGAAGGCGCTCTTCACCCCGGGCCGGCAGGGGGCCACGCTGCTGGTCAACGGCTGGCGGCTGGCGTTGGGCATCTGCTACGACGGCTGCTTCCCCGAGCATGGCCGTGCCGCGGCCGCAGACGGGGCCCACGGCTACCTCTGCCCCGCCGGATACCGGACCGGGTCGGAGCACCGGCGCGACATCTACTATGCGGCGCGGGCCCTGGACAACACCATGTTCGTCGTCCTGGCCAACCTGGTCGGGGGCGAAGCGCCGTGGCAGTTCAACGGCGGCTCCGCAATCTACGACCCTGAGGGGCGACCCCTGCACCGCGCCCCGGACGACGGCGAGCAGATCGTGGTGGCCCGCCTCGACCCCGCCCAACTGTCGCAGGTGCGGGCCGCCCACAGCATGCTCGCCGACCGGCGCCCCGACCAGGGGGCCCGGCGGGATCTGCTGGTCGCCTGAGCGCGTCCGGATGATCCACACGGGCCTGTTGTAAATGGCCTGGGTCACGTAGGGTGCCCGCGTGCCGCTCCTGCTCCTCGACTTGGACAACACGGTGCTCGACCGGGCCGGGCCGTTCCGCGCCTGGGCGAGCGAGTTCTTGGCGGATATCGGAGCGCCCCCCGACGATGTTGACTGGCTGGTCCGCATGGACGCCGACGGCTTGACCGACCGGTGGGACCTCGCCACCGCGATGCTGCACCGCTACGACCTGCGCCTGCCCACCATCGACCTGGTCGAGGCCCTGAACGACGGCCCGGTCGAGCACACCCGCCTGGACCCGCTGGTCGCGTGTGCGTTGCGCATCGCAGACCAGGCGGGCTGGGTGCCGGTGGTGGTGACCAACGGCCCCCTCCGTCATCAGGACGCCAAGATTCGGCGCACCGGGCTCGACCGGTACGTGGCGAACTGGATCATCTCGGAGGAGGCGGGCGTCGGTAAGCCGAACCCGCGCATCTTCACACTCGCCGCGGAGCGGGTCCGGATGCGCCTGCACGGTGCCTGGGTCATCGGCCACAGCCCGGAGGTCGACATCGGTGGGGCAGCCGCGATGGGGCTGCCCAGTGTCTGGCTGCACCGGGGACGCAGCTGGGTGGAGTCGCGGTTCGCTCCGACCCGCGTCGCCAGCGGCCTCATCCCAGCGGTCGCCGCCGTGCTCGCCGCGGCCCGAACTCACGCCTGAGCGGGTGGCTACTGAAGGTAGCGCTCGACCTGCTCCCGGGTGCGCGGGTGCCGCTCGTTGGGATCACCGCCGGCGGCGCGGGCGGCCCGGCGCCGGCGCAGCAGATCCCAGCACTGGTCCAGCGACTCCTCCAGCGTGTTCAGCCGGGCCCGCTGCTCCTCCGTGGTGCTCCCACCGGCCAGTGCCTCTGCCCGCAGCCGGTGCTCCTCCTCGACCAGTTCCCCGATTCGATCCAGAATCGTCCTGTCGTCCATAGCTGCGAGCCTGACACAGCGCCGGGTGGCCGCGCCCGGATTCCCGCCCGTTGACGCGCTCTGACGGCGAATGACAGGCGGTTCAGGCCCGCAGAGTCGTCACGGCGGGCCATCGGACCGACTCGGGCAGGATCTGCCCTCGGCAGGCAGAAGGACGCCTTCCCGGTGGGCTTGGGAGGGGCCCGTCGAGGCTTACCTGGCGTTCGTCAGCAGGCGTCGGGCATTGCCGGCCAGGATCGCCGCACGGGTGCCCGGTGAAAGCCGATCCAGGCGAGAGAGGCAGGCCTCGGCGGTGAGGCCGGTGTTGGGTGCGTCCGTGCCGAGCAGGAACCGGTCGGCGTGCGCCTCGAGATCCTCGTCGGTCACGGCGACCGGGTCGATCACGCGCGGGGTGAGGTCGGCGTAGATGTTCGGATAGGCGGCGACCAGCTTCATTGCCTCGACAGTGTTCGGATGGGCGGCGTGGGCGATGATCAGGGGTACGCCTGGGAACCGCCTGGCGACATTCTCAAGCGCAGCGAGTTCGCCCTGGTGAGTCTCACCGGAGATGTGGTGACCGGCATGGATCACGGTAGGGACCGACCGGTTCTCGGCCAATTTCCATAGCTTGTCCAGCCGAGGGTCGTCGACTTCGAAGTCGCCGACGGAGCAGTGCAGTTTCAGCACTCGCAGGCCGAGGGTGTCGAGCGCCTCGGCGAGGATGCGTTCGGGACTGTCGTCGGCTGGATGGACGGTCGCGCCGCCGATGATCTGGATGGACGGATGGGGAGGCGCGGCGGCCAGCTGCGCGCTGGCCTTGTTGAGGCCCTCGGCGACGTGCGGCCGGTGTGCGTACGGAAGGTTCCAAGCTTCGCTGATCCCGGCTGAGGCGAGGGCTTGCAGGGTGACGGCGTGGTCGTTGGGGTAGACGAGGGGTCCGTCGAGATGGTTGTCGAAGAAGCGGCGTACCGACTCGCCGAGCCGCCCCGGCAGCAGGTGAACGTGGCAATCGACGACCGTGCCGTCGCCAGCGGCACTGGAGAACCCGGCGGCGCTGGAGAACTCATCGAAGGAGGCCATGAACGGATCTTACGAACGTGCCGGTGCCGATCAAGACCGGAGAGGATGGCACCGGAATGCGGCGAGCAGGGGTGCCCGCGCCGAACCGACGCCGCCGTCCCAACGTCACGGGTGGTGGCCAGGCTGCGGAAGGAGGGCCCTTCCTGTGCAAGCAACAGGAAGGGCCCTCCTTCACCAACTCAGGCGGTGAGCATCTTGCGCAGGACGTACTGCAGGATGCCGCCGTGGCGGTAGTACTCGGCCTCGCCCGGCGTGTCGATCCGCACGACCGCGTCGAACTCGATACCGGTGTCGGTGGTGACCTTCACCGTCCGCGGGGTCTGACCGTCGTTGAGCGCGGTCACCCCGGTGATCGAGAAGGTTTCGGTGCCGGTCAGCCCGAGCGTCTCGGCAGTGACCTCGGCCGGGTACTGCAGCGGCAGCACCCCCATGCCGATCAGGTTCGAGCGGTGGATCCGCTCGTACGACTCGGCGATGACCGCCTTGACACCCAGCAGCATGGTGCCCTTGGCTGCCCAGTCCCGTGACGAGCCGGAGCCGTACTCCTGACCGGCGAGGATCACCAGCGGGATCCCGGCCTCCTGATAGGCGACCGAGGCATCGTAGATTGACACCTGCTCGCCCGTGAGGTGGTTGACCGTGAAGCCCCCCTCCACCCCCGGCACCAGCTGGTTACGCAACCGGATGTTGGCGAAGGTGCCGCGGATCATCACCTCGTGGTTGCCGCGGCGGGAACCGTACGAGTTGAACTCGTGCCGGGCCACCCCATGCTCGGTGAGGTAGCGGCCCGCAGGGGAGTCGGGCTGGATCGAACCGGCCGGGGAAATATGGTCGGTGGTCACCGAACCCCCCAGCTTGGCCAGCACCCGCGCCCCGGAGATGTCACCGACCGGCTGCGGCTCCCGGCTCATCCCGTCGAAGTACGGAGGCTTACGCACGTACGTCGACGCATCGTCCCAGGCGAAGGTGTCACCCGTCGGGGTGGGTAGCGACTGCCACCGCTCATCCCCGGTGAACACATCGGCGTAGGCCTTCTCGAATCCGGCCGCGCCGATGGCGGAGGCCATGACGTCCTGGATCTCGGCGGAGTTGGGCCAGATGTCGCGCAGATAGACCGGCTCGCCGTCCGAGCCGACGTCGATCGGCTCGTTGGCCAGGTCGATGTCCATCGTGCCGGCCAGGGCGTAGGCGACGACCAGCGGCGGCGAGGCCAGGTAGTTCATCTTGACGTCGGGGTTGATCCGGCCCTCGAAGTTGCGGTTGCCGGACAGCACCGAGACCACCGCCAGGTCCTGCTCGTTCACGGCCGCGGAGATCGCCTCCGGCAGCGGACCGGAGTTGCCGATGCAGGTGGTGCAGCCGTAGCCGACCAGGTGGAAGCCGAGCTTCTCCAGGTAGGGCGTCAGACCGGCCCGGTTGTAGTAGTCCATCACCACCTTCGAACCCGGAGCCAGGGTGGTCTTGACCCACGGCTTGCGGGACAGCCCCTTCTCCACCGCGTTGCGGGCCAGCAGCGCCGCCCCGATCATCACCTGCGGGTTGGAGGTGTTGGTGCAGGAGGTGATCGCCGCGATCACCACGGACCCGTGATCGAGTTCGAACTCGGCGCCGTCCTCGCCGGTGACCCGCACCGGGTTACTGGCCCGGCCACCCCCGCCCACCGCAGCGGTGACCAGATCGCGGGGCTGGTCGGCGGGGTCGCGGATGGAGTCGATCGCCGGCGGGTCGCTGGCCGGGAAGGACCCGGCGCTCGCCTCGTCGGCGTGGCCCACCACCCCGTACGGCTGTTCCTGCTGCGGCACGCCGGGCTGGCGGTCCGGGTCCCCACCGAGCTCGCCGTCGGCAACGTACTCGGCCAGTGCTGAGCGGAACAGGGTCTTCGCGTTACCCAGCGGCACCCGGTCCTGGGGACGCTTGGGGCCGGCAAGCGACGGCTCGATGGTGGACAGGTCAAGTTCGAGACGCTCGGTGTACTCCGGCTCGTTGGCCGGGTCGTGCCAGAGGCCCTGCTCCTTGGAGTACGTCTCCACCAGCGCGATCTGCTGCTCGCTGCGGCCGGTCAAGCGCAGGTAGCGGAGGGTCTCCTCGTCGATCGGGAAGATCGCCACAGTGGAGCCGTACTCGGGCGACATGTTGCCGATGGTGGCGCGGTTGGCCAGGGGTACGGCGCTGACGCCGGGTCCGTAGAACTCCACGAACTTGCCGACGACACCGTGCCGGCGCAGCATCTCGGTGATGGTGAGCACCAGGTCGGTGGCGGTGGTACCGGACGGCATCTCACCGGAGAGTTTGAAGCCGACCACGCGCGGGATCAGCATGCTGACCGGCTGGCCGAGCATCGCAGCCTCGGCTTCGATTCCCCCCACGCCCCAGCCGAGCACCCCGAGGCCGTTGACCATCGTGGTGTGTGAGTCGGTGCCCACGACCGTGTCCGGATAAACCTGTCCGTTGCGCTCCATGACGGTGCGGGCCAGATATTCGATGTTGACCTGGTGCACGATCCCGGTGTTGGGCGGAACGACCTTGAACTCGTTGAAGGCGTTCTGGCCCCAGCGCAGGAACTGGTAGCGCTCCCGGTTGCGGCCGTACTCGAGTTCGACGTTGCGTACGAAGGCGTCTTCGCGGCCGAAGAGGTCGGCGATGACCGAGTGGTCGATGACGAGTTCGGCCGGGGCGAGCGGGTTGACCTTGGTCGGGTCGCCGCCGAGGTCGCGCACCGCCTCGCGCATGGTGGCCAGGTCGACCACACAGGGGACGCCGGTGAAGTCCTGCATGAGCACGCGCGCGGGCGTGAACTGGATCTCCACGTTCGGTTCCGCCGCCGGGTCCCAGGCACC
This sequence comes from Micromonospora sp., assembly GCA_036278255.1. GTDB lineage: Bacteria > Actinomycetota > Actinomycetes > Mycobacteriales > Micromonosporaceae > DASULK01. Next base: position 56,103 of record DASULK010000034.1, on the reverse strand, counting down.
GAGTTGGCGGATGTGGTCGGCGGTGACGTTCGCGCCGTCCTCGGTGCGGAGCAGGTTCTCCAGCAGGATCTTCAGGCTGTAGGGCAGGCGTTGATGCCCGTCAACCTTATCGATCTTGAAAATTTCGTAGCTTGCGTCTCCGACGCGTAGCTGGCTTTTGGCACCGAAGGTGTCGAGGCTCGCCACGTCGTACCCCCTTATGCAGCGTTCTTTCCAGAGCAGTCTTTCGTACGGCCTGTCGCGCCGCTTGCTGGGGTCAACCTCGCCAGTCAACTCGGCGCGGAATTAAACCGTACGTCCGTCTTGTTATCGGCGCAACCCTATGTCAGGTTCGACGGCTAGGAGGTGCGTCTCATGATTCACCACGTTCAGCTTGCCTGCCCGCGCGGCTCGGAGGAGGCGCTTCGTGGTTCTACGTCGGCGTACCCGGCATGAGCGAGATCCCCAAGCCGCCGGCACTCGCCGCCCGCGGCGGTTGCTGCTCGGCGCGCGACCTCTCATGATCGTCTGCACCACAGCAGTACGACACGCCGGAGCACGAACAGTTCAGCTGCAGGCGATCATGTAGCCGATCACGGTCGCCTTGGGAATGAAGGCCGGGTCACGCCGCTACTGGCCGCCACACGTACCGGACGGCGGGCTCGCGCTCCTCGTTGCCCGAACCGTCGGTCTCCTCGACCGCTACGAAACCGTGCCGCTCGTAGAACCGCCGCGCCGGGCCGTTGACCTGGAAAGTCCACAGTTGCAGGCCGTCCGGGCGGCGCTGCTTGGCCAGGTCGACGAACCCGTCGCCGACGCCCTGGCCGCGCCACGGCGGATCCAGATACAGCTGCTCCAACCAGTCACCGTGCAGCACCATCATGCCGACCACGGTCGCCTCGGCGACGGCAACCCACGTCTCAAGGTCCGGTACGACCACGTCGATGATCCAGGCCCGTACCGCGTCGTCGGAGTGCGTCCGGCGGACCGTCGGCAGCGCCGCGGCGTACGAGCGCAACCACACCTCGGCCACCGCAGCGCTGTCCGGCGAAGTGGCCCGCCGGAACATCAGAGCGTCACTCGTCACGGCCGGCCACCGTCCGTATCGGCGCCGCCGCAAACGGCCGGGCCCCGGTGCCGGTCGGTACCCAGAAACGTAGCTTTCCTTGGCGCTTGTCCTCCAGCACTCCGCCGTTGCGCTCGATGACCCGGCGGGAGGCAAAGTTTTCCTCGTCGCAGGTCACCAGGGTCGGATCGATGCCGAGGCCGCGGGCAACCGGCAGTGCCGCGGCGAGCATCGCCGTCGCATGTCCTCGCCGTCGGGCAGCCGGTCGTACATCGAATCCGATGTGACCGCCGACATCAAGCAACGATGGCGTGAGCCGATGGCGGATGGCGATCCGGCCGAGGTATTCGTCGCCGTCGACCCACCACAGGGTGGTTGACGGAACCCAGTGCTCCGGGCGCGGGGTCTCCTCCAGGGCTTGTCCGCGCAGCTCGGCGACGAAGCGGGCGAAGCCGTCTGGTGTGGCCCACGTCGGACCGTGGTTGCGTATCTCAGCGCCGATCATCGTCTGGTCCTGGCGGTCCCCGCGCCCTTCGGAACGGAACTCCGCCATCGCGGCGAGGAACGAGGCGCGGACCCGCTCGGTTGGTGGGATGAGTTCAGGCACGGACAGGAGTAGATCGCGCCGCAAGCCGAGCCGCCACTTATATGTTGAGCTCGCTGCGGCGCGTCGCCCGGCCGAGACGCGAGCGTCCCGCCTCACCGGTGGCGCTCGAGAATGGCAACGCGACCGGCGTGATCAGTCCAGCACCCACCTGATGGCGTGGAAGGTCTGCTCGCCCAGGAACGTCTTCATGATCTGCTCGAAGGAGATAGAGCCCGTTCTGGTTGTTCGTGAAGATGACAACACTCTCGCCACAGTCCGGGAAGGCGATGAAGAACGCCTTGAACGGGCCGTTGTCCCCCCAGTGCCAGATGGCTGTTCCCTTCTCGTTGCGCTGAAGCCCGATGCCGAGGCCCCATTCGAGGTACGGGTCGGCGCTGCTCGGATGAGTCGCGCGTTTGGCGCTCCCCGATGCGGTGAACATCAGGTTGCGCGAAGCCGTGGTCAGGCCCTCGCCGTCGAGTAGTGCCCGGTGAATGAAGGTGTCGTAATCCCGGGCGGTGGTGAGCAAGGTGTATGCCACGTTGGCGTTGGTGTAGTTGCTCGCGGGCAGCACCGTGTCGTCGGCCTGGTGCCCGCTAGCGGTGACAGCCTCGTGTTCGGGCCGGATGACCAGGCTGCTGCTGAGCATTCCGAACGGCTCGAGGACCTCTTCGCGAAGGACGTCGCCGAACGGCCGGCCGAGGATCGCCTCAACCGCCTTCTGTGGTAGTAGAAGCCTTCTCCGGAGTACGACCAACCGGTGCCGGGTTCGAACGACGTGGTCAGCGGCATTGTGTCCGGGGCCGGGTTGTCCGGCGAGATCGCCCAGTCCGGGAATCCGGTGGCGTGGTTGAAAACCATCCGCGCCGTGACTCGCCGGCAGGGCGAGTCCCCGGCCAGGCGCGGCGAGTCGACGTATGCCGAGAGGGGCGTGTCGAGGTCGAGGACACCACGCTCCATCAGTCGCAGGACGGTGTACGCGCCGATGACCTTGGTGAGTGAGGCAGCCATCGAAGATGGTGTTGGGCGTGACCGTGATGTTCGTCGCCGCGCTCACGACCCCGTGGTATTGGAACTCGGTCTCGCCGTTGCGCGTGAACGCCACCTGGGCGCCCTGGATGCCCTGCTCTTACAGGATCTGCGCCATCTGCCGGTAGCGAATCTGCCGCACCGCTCGCCCATACCACCATTCGTCGTCTGATTCTTGGCGAGTTTCCGTCCGTATCGAACGGAAACTCGCCAAGAATCACTGGCCCTTCCATCCGGCGGCTTCAAGCGCGGCGCGTAGTTGGTCGGCCACCTCGGTCGGTCGGGCGCGCACCAGCCACGCCGGGAACCGCAAAATGCGGTCACCGGCGATCCAGACCTCGTTCTGCCGCCGCATGTCCGCGGCCCAGTGCCGGACGTCCATGTGGTGTGCGCCGTCGACCTCGACGTGTAGCCGCCACTTCCGCCAGTACGCGTCAAGGTAGCGGGTGCGGCCGGTCGCGTCCGTCCGCTTCTCCTGCAAATCAGGCATGGGGAGCCCGTACCGACGGCACAGCCGCACGAAGTCGAGTTCGGACAGTGCCTGCGCGCCGCCCTCGATGTCGTCCAGCGTGCGCAGGATCAGCGATCGCCGCCGTAGCTTCGGTAACAGCGCGACAACCTCGCGGATCTCCTGCGGGGTGACCCGCCGCTGCTGGCAACCGGCGGCCAGCACGGTTCTCGCCTCGTCGTCGCCGCGTGCCCACGCCGCAGCATCGGCCAAGGCCCGCCCGGTCGTGGTGCGCATCGGCCTGCCCATCTGGAGATGGGCGTCCGGCAGGATTGTCGTGCGACGCACCACCACCGCCGACATGTCAAGGGACAGCCGCCGCAGGGTGGCCGACGCGTGCCGGCTAGCGGGCACGAGCACGTGCAGTGGTTCCCGCCGCAGTCCGCGTACCCCCGCTTCCGCGGCGGCGGTGGCGCCGGCCAGCACGGCACCCGAGCCCGCCGCCAGCACCGCCACCCAGAGCTGCTGGTCCCGGGTCAGCCGGCCGTTGCCGGCAAGCAGCACTCCGCGGCAGATCGAGCGCCAGCGCCCCGACCGGATCAATCCGCGTACGGTACCCTCGCCGAGCGCATCAACCGCCTGACGACTGGTGACGACACTCGACTGCTCGAAGAGGAGCCAGTCGAAGGCCTCATCGTCGTCACGAGGCATCCGCCCAGGTTGGGTGCGGCCATCTGGAGCGTGCGGGCGCGGTCGCTGGTTCGGAGTGAGAGGCACCCAACCGAGTGTCAAGGTGTCCTACTCGCCGCGCAAGGCGTGGTTCTTGGCGAGTTTCCGTCAGTAGCGAACAAAAACTCGCCAAGAATCGGTCGGGCATCAGCTGGGCAGGCGGGGGCCGGCCTCGCGCTGGGCGGCCATCCACGCCTCCACCTCGTCGGATCGGCGCGGCAGCCCGGCGGAGAGATTGACCGCGCCGTCCGCCGTAACCAGCACGTCATCCTCGATCCGGATGCCGATGCCGCGCAACTCCTCCGGCACCAGCTCGTCCTCCGGCTGGAAATACAGGCCCGGCTCCACGGTCAGCACATAGCCCTCGCCGAGCACCCCGTCCCGGTAGTTCTCCTTGCGGGCCTGCGCGCAGTCGTGCACGTCGATGCCGAGCATGTGGCCGAACCCGTGCAGCGTCCACCGCCGGTAGAGCATCGAGTCCCGCGACATCGCCTCGTCCACGCTGACCGGCAGCACGCCGAGATCGGCGAGCCCCTCGGCGAGCACCCGCATGCAGGTGTCGTGCACGTCCTTGAACTTCACCCCCGGCCGGATGAAGTCCATTCCGGCCTGCTGGGAGGCGCAGACGATGTCGTAGACCTGCCGCTGCAGCGGGGTGAAGGTCCCCGAGACCGGCAGGGTACGAGTGATGTCGGCGGTGTAGAGGTGGTGGCCCTCCACCCCCATGTCCATTAGCAGCAGCTCACCGGGGCGGGTGGTGCCGTTGTTGCGGACCCAGTGGAGGATCGTGGCGTTGCGCCCGGATCCGACGATCGAGCCGTAGCCGACATCGTTACCGTCGTGGCGGGCACGCAGCGCGAAGATCCCTTCCAACAGCCGCTCGGATACGCCCCGGTCGGCCGGCAGCACGCGGGCCACGTCCTCGAAACCGAGGATGGTGGCGTCGATCGCCGTCTGCAGCTGGGCGATCTCCCACTCATCCTTGAGCAGCTTCATCTCGGCGATCACCGCGGCCAGTTCGCGGTCCCGGCCGAACTCGTCGCCCGAAGCCCTCTTCTCATACGGCAGCACGGCCGTGTCGACCCGCGCGTCGAGGCCGCGCAGCACCCGGGTCCGCGCCGGGGCGCAGTTGGCCAGCACCGACTCCAGCTCCGCCAGCGGGGCCGTCCGCAGGCCCAGCTCCGTCGACTTCTCCGTCAACGTCTGCCGTCGGCCCACCCATAGCTCACCGTCACGAGAGCGGAAGAACTCGTCGGACTTCCGTGACGAGGGCGGCCGGGTGTAGAGGACGGCATCGTGTCCCGAGCCGGCCGGGTGCAGCACGAGCACGCTGTCCGGGTCGTGGTCGCCGGTCAGGTACGCAAAATCGCTGCCCGGACGGAAGCGGTACTCGGTGTCGTTGGCGCGTACCTTCATGGGCCCGGTGGGGACCACCAGCGTCTCGCCGGCGAACGCCGCCGACAGCGCCGCCCGCCGCTTGGCGTAATTCGGCACCTCTGGGCGGGGGCTGACCGTCAACTCGACATCCCGCCAGCCGTCCCGCATGAACTGCAGGAACGCCTCCGGAAAATCCGGATCGTGGGATTCGGTGCGCGCCTCGGGAGTGACGCCGACATTCTCCTCGCCGGCCATGATCTTCTCGTCGCCCATGACACGCTCCTTCCGTACCGGTTGATTCTCAGACCGTACCGGGGGCGGGGCCGGATCCGCATCCGCGCTACCGCGGCGGCGGCACGCGACGGGGTCCGTCGTGGAAAGATGACTACCATGTGCGGACTCCTGGCCTATTTCAGCGCGCGCGGCGACGCCGGCGCGCACCGCGACGCGATCGCCTATGCATTGGAATACCTGCACCACCGCGGACCGGACGAGACCGCAGTGGAGGTGATCGCCGCACCGGACGGTGGGACCGACGCGGTGTTCGGATACAAACGGCTGGCGGTCATCGACGTGGCCTTCAGCCGGGAGCCGCTGCAGTACGCGGACGGGCGCTACGTGTTGATCTTCAACGGCGCGATATACAACTATGTCGAGCTGCGCGCGGAGCTGATGCGCGAATTCGGGGCCCAGTTCGCCACACAGGGTGACGCCGAGGTGATCGCCGCCGGGTTCCACCACTGGGGTGAGCAGGTGCTGACCCGGCTGCGCGGCATGTTCGCATTCGTCATCTGGGACCGGCTGGGGCGTCGTGTCTTCGGTGCCCGCGACAACTACGGCATCAAGCCGCTGCACTACCTGGAGACAGCTGACGGCCTCTACCTGGCGTCGGAGAAGAAGGCGCTGCTGCCGTTCTCCCGCGCGGCGCAGAGCGGCGACGCCGGCGTCGACATGGCCAACCTGTCGCACTACCTGACGTTGCAGTACGTGCCGGAGCCGGGCACCCTGCATCACGAGATCAAACGCCTCGGGTCGGGGGAGTGTTTCACCTGGATGCCGGGGAGCCGGATGCAGACACGGCGGTGGTACCGGCCCGTCTTCCGCCCCACCCCCGTGGACGACCCGAACAAGCTCTACGAGCGCATCCGCGAATCGCTGCGGGAGAGTGTACGGCTGCACATGCGCGCCGACGTGCCGGTCGGATCTTTCCTCTCCAGCGGCATCGACTCCACCGCGGTGGTGGCGCTGGCCCGAGAGTTCAACCCCAACATCCTCACCTTCACCGTCGGCTACGACGTACCCGGCTACTCCGAGATCGACGTGGCCCAGGAGTCCGCCCGGCACCTGGAGGTCACCACGATCCCCACCAAGATCGGGCCGCAGGACATGATGGACGCCCTGCCGAAGATCGTCTGGCATCTGGACGACCCGGTGGCGGACCCGGCCCTGGTCCCGCTCTACTTCGTGGCGAAGAAAGCGGCCGAGCACGTCACCGTCGCGCTCTCCGGTGAGGGAGCCGACGAGTTCTTTGGCGGCTACACCATCTACCGCGAGCCGCTGTCGCTCAACGCGGTCAACAATCTGCCCGACCCTATGCAGAAGGGGTTGCGGGTGATGTCCAAGGTCATTCCGCAGGGAGTCAAGGGCAAGAGCTTCCTGGAGCGGGGCACCACCCCGATCGAGGAGCGCTACTACGGCAACGCGCGGATGTTCACCGAGGAGGAGAAGCGGAAGCTGCTGCGCCACTACGACCCCTCGGTGCGCTACACCGACGTCACCGCCCCGATCTACGCCGAGTGCGCGGAGCTCGACGACGTGACCAAGATGCAGTACGTCGACCTCTACACCTGGCTGCGCGGCGACATCCTGGTCAAGGCCGACCGGATCTCCATGGCGAACTCCCTGGAGGTGCGGGCCCCGTTCCTGGACCGGGAGGTCTTCGACGTGGCGGCCACCGTGCCGGTCGACCTGAAACTGCCGCCCCGCTCCGACGCCACCAAGTTCGCCATGCGTCAGGCGCTACGGGAGGTCGTGCCACCGGCCATCGTCGACCGGCGCAAACTCGGCTTCCCGACCCCCACGCGGGTCTGGCTGCGGAACGAGATGTACGAGTGGGCGCGGGACATTCTCGCCAACTCCGGCGCTGGCGAACTGCTCGACCTGTCGTACGCGCTGCGGCTGCTGGAGGAGCACAAGCGGCAGGAGGCCGACCACTCCCGCAAGGTCTGGACGGTGCTCATCTTCTGCATCTGGCATGCGATCTTCGTCGCCCGCACCCTGGACCCGGGGATCCAGCGCAACCAGTCGGCGCTGCTCACCAAGCCGGTCGTCGGCTCGATGGTCTCCTGACATCGGTGCCTGCCGCGGGGCGGCGGCCCACCGGGACCGGCGAGGCGATCAAGCCTGACCGCGCCGAGTGGTCACGGTGGGCCGCCGCTTGTCGGGTAGGCGCCGGTGTGGCGGGAGGGAGGAGAGTGCGTGGGGTATGCGGTGGTGCTCGGGGAGGCGCTGGTCGACCTCCTTGAAGGGCGCTGCGACGGTGAGCTGGTCTACCGGCCGATGATCGGAGGCGGCCCGCTCAACGTCGCCGTCGGTGTGGCCCGCCTCGGCGGGGCGGTGGAGTTCGTCGGGTCGCTCGGCGACGACGCGCTCGCCGGGCGGATCCGGGACTTCCTCGCAGCGACCGGGGTCGGCCAACGCGGCGTCGTCACGGTCGCCGCGCCGACTACGCTCGCCGTCACCACCTTCACCGACGCCGAACCGGAGTTCCGCTTCTACGGTGAACCTGCCTCGTACGGGCTGCTCGACCCGTCCGCGCTTGATCCGGACCTGGTCGGGCAGGCCGCGGTGCTCTACTGCGGTTCGATCGCGCTGCTCCGTCCACCGGTGCTCGCGGCGGCACGGCGAGCCTGGTCCCTGGCGGGCGGGCTGCGGGTGTTCGACCCCAATGTGCGGCCCCGGCTGCTCCCCGACACGGCAACGTTGGACGGCCTGCGGGCAGTGGTGGACGAATTCGCCGCCACCGCCGACCTGGTCAAGTTGAGTGTCGCCGATGCGGAGGTGCTCTACGCGGGGTTCTCCCCGGAGGCGACCGCCGCCCGGCTGCTCGATTTGGGGGCCGGGGCGGTCTTGGTCACCCTCGGCGCCGACGGGGCGCTGGTCGCGGCGGGACCCGAGCCGGTGCTGGTGCCGGCGCCCCCGGCACGGGCGGTCGACGCCACCGGAGCCGGTGATGCGGTGATGGCCGCGTTGATCGCCGACCTGCTCGTTGAGGGGCTGCCGATAGACCTGGCGGGCTGGCAGACGCGGGTCGGGTTCGCGCTGCGGGTGGCCGGCCTGGTGTGCGAATCACCCGGCGGGGCTGTGGCGATGCCGACCCGCGCCGAGGTCGCCGCCCGGTTTAGGTGAGCCCACCCAGTTCGGCGTAACCGCGTCTCGTGGCCGTCAACGCCACTGCCGGCCCGAACGGCGCCTGCTGCGCCACCCGCTCCGGCGGCACGCCGTCGCAGTGCCCCTCCCGGATCAGCCACGCCAGCGTGGTCAGCTCCGCGTGCTGCGCGCGGACGTAACTCTGGTCCACCACCGCTCCGTGGCCGGGCACCACCACGGTGTCGGCGGTGGTGTGCCGCAGCAGTTCCGCCACCGTCTCCGGCCACTGCAGCGGGTAGGCGTCGCCGAACGACGGTGGCGCGCTCTCCTCCACCAGGTCACCGGCGATCAGTACGTCGGCGTCGGGCACCAGCACCACCAGGTCCCCCGCCGTGTGACCGCGGCCGAAATGCCGCAGCTCGATCCGGCGCCCGCCGATGTCGAGGATGCACTCGCGGGCGACGGTGTGGGTGGGGGCGTGGATCCGGGTCCGCGCCACCTCGTCGGCGAAGGCCGGATCGGTTGGTAACAGGAACTGGTATGCGTCCTGGCGTACCGCCTCCGGGCGTTCCCGCAGCAGCCTCGCTGTGGCCTCATGCGCATACACCGGTCGCGGCGGGTCCCCGGCGAGCGTGGCGTTGCCGAAGCAATGGTCGAAATGATGGTGGGTGTTGACCACCGTCCACGGGTGCGGGCTGATACGGCGGGCGGCAGCCGCCAGTTCAGCGGCCTGGCCGGGGGTGGAGAGGGTGTCCACCAGCAGGGCCGCGCCGTCGCCGACCACCAGGGTCACGTTGATGTCGAGCATCGGGTGACGTAGGACGTAGACCCGGTCACGGACCTCGACGAACCCCGTCATGGCGTCCGGAACGCCTTCTCCAGGAAACGCTGGCGCTCGACCAGCATCCGCTCCACCCGGCCTTCCGCGACGATCGCGGAGCCGTCATTGACAATGATCTCGAACAGCAGCCGTCGACCGTCGACCTTCGCCAGCTGGGCGCTGGCAACGACCGTACGACCGACTGGCGTGGGTGCCCGGTGGTCGAGTTCCACCCGGAGACCCACCGTGGTCATTCCGCTGGGCATCCGGACCGTGGTCGCAGCGACGCTGGCGGCCTCGGCCAGAGCGAGCACGCGGGGGGTGCCCAGCACGGGAACGTCACCCGAGCCGAGCGCCTGCGCGGTATCGGCATCGGTGACCGTCAGTTCAACCCGGGCCGTCAGGCCGGGCGAGAAACCGGGGTCGGGCTGTTGCTCCATGCGACCAGCGTAGGCGGTCCGCTACCGTCAGGCCATGAGTGGCGTGATCTCGGATGGCGATATCGTACGGGTGGCCGACTGGTTGAACGGTACCCAACGGGTGGTGGCGCTCACCGGTGCTGGCATATCCACCGACTCCGGTATTCCGGATTTCCGTGGGCCGAGCGGCCTGTGGACACGGGACCCGGACGCCGCTCGACTCTTCACGCTCCAGGACTACATCGCCGATCCGGAGATACGCCGCCAGGTGTGGCAGGCACGGCGCGACCATCCTGCCTGGACGGCCGAGCCCAACCCCGGCCACCGGGCGCTGGCCGCCCTCGAACGAGACGGTCGGCTACTGGCCATCGTGACGCAGAACATCGACGGTCTGCACCAGCGGGCCGGTAACTCGGCCGGCCGGGTGATCGAGATCCACGGAACCCTCTTCGAGGTGGAGTGCCTCGGCTGTGCGGCCCGCAGCCCGATGACCGAGGCACTGGAACGGGTCGCGGGCGGGGAGGAGGACCCCTCCTGCACCCGGTGCGGCGGGATCATCAAAGCAGCAACGATCTCATTCGGCCAATCCCTGCACCAGCCCACTCTCCGCCGGGCCGCGGCCGCGGCCGCCGAATGTGACCTGCTGCTGGCGATCGGGACCACCCTCACGGTTCAGCCGGCTGCGGGTCTGGTGCAGGTCGCGGCCGAGGCCGGGGCACGGGTTGTGATCATCAACGCGAGCCCTACACCGTACGATGCGGTCGCCGATGCCGTGCTGCGTCAACCGATCGGTGAGGTGCTGCCCGGACTGGTCGGCGCCGCTCAGGCGCCCTAGCCCCCCCGCCGATCCAGTTGCCGATACGGACGCCGCTAACCTGTACGACGATGTCCGTTATCGTCACCGAATCCGTGTCCAGCACGCCGCCGGATCCGCCGCCCCCCGATAAGCGGGTGCGGTGGCGGGTCATTGCCATGTCGACCTGGGCGGTCGTCTTCGTCGCCAGCTGGCTCTCCATCGGCCTGCCGACCGATCCGCTCTACGCGTTCGCCTGTCTGTGGACGGTCACGATCGCCTGGAACATCCACCGCCCGTGGCGCTCACACCTGAGTTTCGCCCGCGACTGGTTGCCGGTGGTGCTGCTACTCATCGTCTATAACCTCTCCCGCGGATTCGCCGACAACAACGCCATCCCGCATGCGTTGGAGCTGGTCGCCGCCGACCGGGCGATGTTCGGCTGGGCCACCGGGGGCCAGGTCCCGACCGTCTGGCTGCAGGAGCGCCTCTACGATCCGGATGCCGTCCACTGGTGGGATCTGTTGGGTAGCTGGGTCTACTTCTCGCACTTCGTGGTCGCGCTGGCCGCCGCAGCGGTGCTGTGGCTGCGGGACCGCTCCCGGTGGGCAGCGTTTATGCGGCGCTGGCTCTTTCTCTGCTTCGCCGGTCTGGCCACCTACTTCCTCTATCCGGCGGCGCCGCCGTGGTGGGCGTCCCAGTACGGGCTGATCGAGGAGGTGTCGCGCATCTCCACCCGCGGCTGGCAGGCGATCGGCATGCGCGGCGCGGGGAACATGCTCAACATCGGCCAGCTCGCCTCGAACCCGGTGGCCGCGATGCCGTCGCTGCACACCGCCTGGGCGTTGTTGGTCGTGGTCTTCTTCTTCGGCTACGTGCGGCGGCGCTGGTGGCCGCTGTTGCTGACCTATCCGCTCGCCATGACCTTCACGCTCGTCTACTCGGCGGAGCACTACATGATCGACGTGCTGGTCGGTTGGGCGTACGTAGGGCTGACCTTCCTGGTCGTCGGCGGCGCCGAGCGATGGTGGGCGGCCCGGCGCGCCCGGCGGACCGACGCGCCGGCATCGGCTTCACCCCCAGGTTAGGGGCGCTCCCGGCGGGCACCACCGGCCCGGTCCGACCCGTACTCGCTGGCGCGGGCGGCCCGGGCCCGGGCCGCCAGTTCGGCGGCCAACCCCCAGGCCTCACCGAGATCCCGGTCGTGCGCGGCCACACCTGACCCGGCGGCGGTGTCGGCGTGCACGGTGGCCAGCCGTAACCGCCGCTGAAGCGGCCCCTGCACCACCCGCACGCTCTGGATCCGGGCGTACGGCACGACGGCCAACTGGCGGGTCAACAACCCTTGCCGCGCAGCGAACACCCGGTCGGAGAGGCCGGCCCCCAGCACCGGTTGGGCCAGCGGCGCCACCCAGCGGGCGCGTCGGGGCGGCGGGGTGAGCGGTAGCGCGGCCAGGTCGACGCCGGGCAGCGCCTCGAACAGGATGCGACGGGCGGTTGTTGGGTCGCCGACCGGCAGCAGTCGATCGGCCTGCTCGCGTACCTCCTGCCCCGGGCCGGTGTAGCCAGCCACCGCCAGCCGCAGCCGCAGCCACGATTTCGGTCGCCAGAGCAGCGGCCAGATCGCCGTGACCGCCTGCACCCGGTTGAGCGGAACCGTCTGCGTCCGGGTTTCCAGCAGGCCGCGCCACACCCGCAGTCCGGCGTCGTCGCGGGCCAGCCGGAAGTTCCAGTCGTCCAACACCCGACGCAGCGGCTGGAACAGCACCCCGGCCATCGCCGTCAGTGTGCTGGCGACGGCGATGAAGGACCATGACCCTTCGGAGAGGAACTGGGTGAGCACGAACGCTACCGCGATCGGCAGCAGCAGGGCCTGTGGGGTGAGAAGCTGGCTGATCAGCAGCTCCTGGTTGGGCACCGCGTGGATGTGCTGGCCCGGCAGCGGGGTGCGGGCGGCGGCCGGCTCACCCGGGGTGAGGCTGCCCGCCAGCCCGAGCAGCCGCTCGCGCAGGGCGATCGCGTCGTCGACGGTGAGGTAGGCCAGCGGCGCCTCGGTCTTGCCGCCACCGACCACCTCCAGCCGCAGTTCGGCCAGGCCGGTGAGTTGAGCCAACGCCGGTCGCACCACCTCGACCGCCTGCAGCCGCTCCAGCGGGATTGCCCGGGTCCGTCGCCACAGCAGGCCCTCATGGATCCGCAGTTCACGGCCGATCACCTGGTAACCGGTGTTGAGCCAGCTCACCACGGAGAGCGTGATCGCTGCGAGGGTCAGTATCAGCACCACGACGATGAACCAGCCCACTCCCACCCGTCCCAGGGTCTGCCAGGAGAGGGCTGCCACGATCACGAACAACGACTTGGCGCCGTGCAGGAAAGGGCTCAGTGGATGCAGCCGGTGGCGGGGTGATCCCGTCCCGGCGGTCGGGCCGGGCGCCGACGGGCTTCCCGGCACTCCGCTCTCTGCGTTCACAGGCCCTCCGCGCCGACTTCGCCGAGCGCGGTGAGCCGGTCCCGCAACCGTGACGCCTCGTTCGGGCGTAGACCGGGGATCTTGGCATCGGTCGCCGCGGCAGCGGTGTGCAGTTGTACGGTGGCCAGGCTGAAGGCCCGCTCCAACGGTCCGGCTGTCACGTCGACGAACTGCATGCGGGCGTACGGCACGATGGAGAGCCGCCGGACGAGCAGACCGTGCCGGACGAGGAGGTCCTTGTCCCGCTCGGCGTAGCCCCAGGCGCGGACGGCCCGCACAACCACCGTCGCCCGCCACAGCCCGAACGCAACGACCGCACCGAAGCCGACCCCGAAGGTCCAGTGCCCGGTCAGGGCCCAACCGGTGCTGACGGCGATGAGCGCCACCGCCAGCCCACCCGCCAGGTGCAGCAGTTCCACCCAGATGAGATCGGGGGAGACCCCACGCCAGTCCACGGTCTCCGGCCACGGCTCCAGGGGACTGGTCGGGCCGGCGGTCGGCTCAGCGGATGGCATACCGTCGTTCACGCCTCTACGGTAGGCGATCATTCCACCGGTTCGATGTCGCGCAGAAATCCGCGTGCCTGAAGGAACTGGCCGAGGGTCTGCCGGTGCTCCGGGCAGGCGAGCCAGGTCTTACGCCGGTCGGCGCCGTGCAGGCGGGGATTGTTCCACCGCAGCGCCCAGGCCGCTGACGTCTGGCATCCGCGGGCGGAGCAGATCAGGGTTGACGGAGCTGGAGTTGGGTCGGTCATCCCGGCGAGTCTACGGGCGGCACGGCCGGCGTTGACGCGATGAGCGCCGGGCGGCCACGGGGGAAGCCGCCCGGCGACGGATGAATCGTACCCACGAAGTGGCCGGCCGTGTATACCGTGCCGGTACCGGCACCGGGGCCCGACAACCGGATTGGGGTCTCCCCACGCGGCGGACCGTCCGACGTGCAAGGCTTGGTGCGGCACTTTCCCAGCCGATCGATGACGCGATGACGTTGTGGAGGATTGGTGGCCCAGCCGATCACACCCGACACCCCGACCCCGCCCGCCCCGCCCACCGGCGCATCCGCCGGGGCGGAGGGGAGCAAGACCGCGGCGGTGGCCTCGCAGGAGACCACCCCGGCTCAGGACGCCACCCTGCTGGAGCGGGCCCTGTTCGAGGTCAAGCGGGTGATTGTGGGACAGGACCGGATGGTGGAGCGGATGTTCGTGGCGCTGCTGGCCCGCGGGCATTGCCTGCTGGAGGGAGTGCCCGGGGTGGCGAAGACCCTCGCCGTGGAGAGCCTTGCCACGGTGGTCGGTGGCATGTTCGCCCGCGTGCAGTTCACCCCGGATCTGGTGCCGGCCGACATCGTGGGCACCCGCATCTATCGGCAGACGAGTGAGAAGTTCGATGTGGAGCTGGGGCCCATTTTCGTCAACTTCCTCCTCGCAGACGAGATCAACCGGGCGCCGGCCAAGGTGCAGTCGGCACTGCTGGAGGTGATGTCGGAGCAGCAGGTCTCCATCGGTGGCCAGACCCACCGGGTGCCCGACCCCTTCCTGGTCATGGCGACGCAGAACCCGATCGAGCAGGAGGGCGTCTACCCGCTGTCGGAGGCGCAGCGTGACCGGTTCCTGATGAAGATCGTGGTGGGTTATCCGACCGATGCCGAGGAACGCGAGATCGTCTACCGGATGGGGGTGGCAGCGCCCGAGCCGGCGGTGGTCCTCAGCCCGGCCGAGCTGGTCGCGCTGCAACGCAAGGCCGACCAGGTCTTCGTGCACAACGCCCTGGTCGACTACGCGGTGCGGCTGGTGGTCGCCACCCGTGCACCGGCCGAACACGGCATGGCCGACGTGGGGCGGCTCATCCAGTACGGCGCGAGTCCACGCGCCTCGCTGGGCATCGTTCGGGCGACCCGTGCCCTGGCGTTGATGCGCGGGCGTGACTACGCGCTGCCGCAGGATGTGCAGGACATTGCCCCGGACATCCTCCGGCACCGCCTGGTGCTCAGCTACGACGCGCTCGCCGATGACGTCCCGGCCGACTACATCGTCAACCGGATTCTCTCCACTGTCCCGCTGCCCACCGTCGCCCCCCGGCAGAACGCGGCGCCGGTGCCGACCGGAGCGGCCCCCTCCGGCGCGGCCTGGCCCGGGGCGCTGTCGTGATCACAACCTCCCGGGCGGGGCAAGGCCCGGGTGCTGACCGGACCGGAGCGGTGCTGTCCCGGCTGCACCTGATGGTCACCCGCAAACTCGACGGGCTGTTGCAGGGCGACTACCTCGGTCTGCTGCCCGGACCGGGGAGCGAAGCAGGGGAATCGCGGGAGTACCGGCCGGGCGATGATGTTCGGCATATCGACTGGCCGGTCACCGCCCGTACCACCATCCCGCATGTCCGGCAGACGGTGGCCGATCGCGAGCTGGAGGCCTGGCTGGCCATCGATCTGTCGGCGAGCCTGGATTTTGGTACCGCCCGCTGGCTCAAGCGTGATGTCGTCATCGCCGCCGCCGCGGCCATCGTGCATCTGACGGCCCGGGGCGGTAACCGTATCGGTGCGGTGATCGGCACTGGGGGAGGGGGATCGGTGGGGGCGATGCCCGCCGGCCCGGGATCGGTCCGTCGTCTTCCCGCCCGTTCCGGCCGCCGGGAGGCACAGGGGTTGCTGCGGGCGATCGCCGGAACCGAGATCCGGCCCGGCCGCACTGACCTGGGGGCACTGGTGGATCTGCTCAACCGGCCACCCCGCCGCCGCGGCATCGCGGTGGTGATCTCCGATTTCCTGGCGCCGCCGGAGCAGTGGGCGCAGCCGGTCCGGAAGTTGGCGGTGCGGCATGATGTGCTCGCCGTCGAGGTGGTCGACCCGCGTGAGCTGGAGCTGCCTGACGTGGGTGTGCTCGCGGTGGCCGACCCGGAGACCGGTGAGGTGCACGAGGTGCAGACCGCTGACCGGCGGCTGCGCCGCCGCTATGCGGCGGCGGCCCAGGCCCAGCGGGCCGCGATCTCCGACGCGCTGCGGGGTGCCGGAGCCGCGCACCTGCGGCTGCGTACCGATACGGACTGGCTGCTGGATATCGTGCGGTTTGTCGCCGCTCGTCGTAGCGCCCGGAGCCGGGCGAGCGGTTCGGCCGCTCCGCCGGTCGCCCGCCGATCCGGGCGTGCGGCAGCGCCGGGCCCTCTCCTGGAGCCGGGAAGTAGGAGCGCATGATCCGTTTTCTGGCCCCCTGGTGGCTGCTGGCGCTGCTGCCGGTCTTCGCTGTCGCGGGTTGGTACGTGTGGCGGCAGTTCCGTCGACGCTCCTATGCGCTCCGGTTCACCAATGTCGAACTGTTGAGCACCCTGGCGCCGAAGGGGTTGGGCTGGCGCCGACATGCGGCTGCGGGGGCGTTTCTGCTCAGCCTCGTCGCCCTGGCCGCGGCGATGGGCCGGCCTGCGCTGGATGTGCAGCAGCCGCTGGAGCGGGCCACCATCATGATGGCCATTGACGTGTCGTTGTCGATGGAGGCCGAGGATGTTGCGCCGTCGCGGATCGAGGCGGCGCAGGAGGCGGCGAAGCAGTTTGTTGCGGAGTTGCCGGAGACCTACAACCTCGGCCTGGTGGCGTTCGCGAAATCGGCGAACGTTCTGGTGCCGCCGTCGAAGGACCGGCCGGCGGTGATCCAGGCCATCGACGGTCTGACGCTGGCCGAGGCGACCGCGACCGGTGAGGCCGTCTTCACCTGCCTGGAGGCGATCCGCGTGGTGCCGGCGGACGGGGCCGAGAATCTTCCGCCCGCCCGGATCATGCTGCTCTCCGACGGATACCGCACGTCGGGCCGCTCCATCGAGGAGGCTGCAGCGGCCGCCAGCGCGGCCAACATCCCGGTCTCCACCATCGCCTTCGGCACAGACAGCGGTGTGGTCGACATCGGTGGCCACCTGCAGCGGGTCCCGGTGGACCGGCTGTCGTTGGCCGAACTCGCGGAGATCACCGGGGGCTACTTCTATGAGGCGGCGTCGGCCGCCGAGTTGAAGAGGGTGTACGAGGACATGGGCAGCTCGATCGGACACCGCACCGAGCCCCGCGAAATTACCCAGTGGTATGCGGGTATCGCGTTGCTCTTCGCCCTGTCGGCCGGAGGCATGAGTCTGTTGTGGACTTCCCGGTTGCTGTGAGGCGCCACAGGTCGGGCCTCGGATCAGGGCGGACGGTGGTCAGCGGCGTAGCGTGTCATTAGGCCGCGCCGACCAGAACGAAGAGGACGACAACCCAGACGGCGGCGAGGGTGAACCCCAGGGGGGCGACATAGCGGTTCATGGACGACTCTCCGATGGCGGCGGCACTCACAGTCGAACGGGTGCAGGGAGAACGTCACAGCCGGGCAGGCGGGCACGGACCGCTCCACCTGGCCGAGGCGCAGGTGCGATCGGTGACCGCGGGCGTGCCGGTCAGCTCAGGCCGAGCTGCTTGCTCAGCGGAGCAGGCCGGCAGCCCGGCCGGGACTCGGAGGATCGCTACTTCGCACAGCGATCACCTCCATCGGTCGGCCCGGGCCTGCTGAAGAACCGTTGGAATGGTACACAACACCGTCCCGCCGGTCGATGAGGGACGTGTCGGACCGGCCCACCAGCGCCCCGCCACCGGAGCCGGACGGAGCGGGGCCGTTAGCGTTTACCTGCCGGTAACGCATAGTCTCCATCGCGCACCATCAGCGACGGAACTGAGAGGTACATCGTGGCTCGAACCGTGCTAGTGACCGGGGGGAACCGAGGCATCGGCCTGGCCATCGCGCAGGCGTTCGCCAAGCATGGCGACCGGGTGGCGGTGACCCACCGCGGCAGTGGTGCCCCCGCCGACCTGTTCGGCGTGCAGTGCGACGTCACCGATGCTGCCGCGGTCGACGCTGCCTTCGCCGCCGTCGAGGCGGAGCTCGGCCCGGTCGAGGTGCTGGTCGCCAATGCCGGTATCACCGACGACACACTGCTGATGCGCATGTCGGAGGAGCAGTTCACCCGGGTGCTCGACACCAACCTGACCGGTGCCTTCCGCTGCGCCAAGCGGGCGGCCACGAAGATGGTACGGGCCCGGTGGGGGCGGATGATCTTCATCTCGTCGGTCGTCGGACTCTACGGCGGACCGGGCCAGGTCAACTACGCGGCCAGCAAGGCCGGGCTGGTCGGTGTCGCCCGCTCGATCACCCGCGAGCTCGGCAGCCGTAACATCACGGCCAATGTGGTGGCACCGGGGTTCATCGAAACCGACATGACCGACGCGCTGCCCGAGGAGCGTAAGACCGAATACCGCAAGGCCATTCCGGCCGGCCGGTTCGCCGCCGTCGAGGAGGTGGCGGATGTGGTCACCTGGCTGGCCAGCGACGCCGCCGGCTACATCTCCGGCGCGGTCATCCCGGTCGACGGTGGCCTGGGCATGGGCCACTGACCACCCGGCCCCGTTTCTGAGGAACGAACAGGAAGCAGAGGATCTGCACGTGTCTGGACTGCTGGCCGGTAAACGGCTGCTCATCACCGGTATCATCACCGACCAGTCGATCGCCTTCTCGACGGCGAAGCTCGCCCAGGAGAACGGGGCCACGGTGGTGCTCACCGGGTTCGGTCGGATGTCGCTGGTGGAGCGGATCGCCAAGCGGCTGCCCGCCCCGGCGCCCGTGATCGAACTTGACGTGACCAACGCCGAACAACTTGCCGGCCTCGCCGACCGGGTGCGTGAGCACGTTGACGGGCTCGATGGCGTGGTGCACTCCATCGGATTCGCGCCGCCTAGCTGCCTGGGCGGGGGATTCCTCGACGCCCCCTGGGAGGACGTCGCCACCGCGGTGCACGTCTCGACGTACTCCTACAAATCGCTGGCGATGGCGGCGTTGCCGCTGATGGGGTCCGGTGGTTCGATCGTCGGCCTCACCTTCGACGCGAGCAAGGCATGGCCGGTCTACGACTGGATGGGTGTGGCCAAGGCCGGCCTGGAGTCGGCATCCCGCTACCTGGCGATGCACCTGGGGCCGAAGGGCATCCGCAGCAACCTGGTCTCCGCCGGGCCGCTGCGCACGATGGCCGCCCGGTCGATCCCCGGTTTCGAGCAGTTCGAGGACGCGTGGGCCCGGCGGGCCCCGCTCGGCTGGTCACTGACCGACCAGGAGCCGGCGGCGCGGGCCTGCCTGGCGCTGTTGTCGGACTGGTTCCCGGCCACCACCGGTGAGATCATCCACGTTGACGGCGGCTACCACGCCCTCGGTGCCTGACCTGGACGGACCGGAAGGAGGGGTCCTCTCTTATCGCCCGGTGTAGCGGAAGGGGCCCTTCCGCGCATCGGGTTGCGGTCGGGGGACAATGGGGTTATGAGCTACGACGCGGTTGTGCTGGTGTCATTCGGCGGGCCGGAACGGCCCGAGGACGTGGCCCCGTTCCTGGCCAATGTGACCCGTGGCCGCGGGGTGCCACCCGAGCGGCTGGCGGAGGTGGCCGAGCACTACCAGCATTTCGGCGGGGTCTCCCCGATCAACCAGCAGTGCCGCGACCTGCTCGCCGCCATCCGCGCCGACTTCGCCGCAAACGGCCTCGATCTTCCCGTCTACTGGGGCAACCGCAACTGGCATCCGCTGCTCGCCGACACGGTGGCACGGATGCGGGACGACGGGGTGCGCCGCGCCCTGGCCTTCGTGACGAGTGCCTACGCCGGCTACTCGTCGTGCCGGCAGTACCTGGAGGACATCGCCACCGCCCGCGCCGCCGCCGGACCGGAGGCGCCGGTGATCGAAAAACTTCGCCAGTTCTGGGACCACCCCGGCTTCGTCCAGCCAAACGTCGACGCGGTGCGGGCCGCGCTGGAGACCCTCGGTACGGCGGACCGGAGCAGCATCCGACTGGTCTTCGTCGCCCACTCCATCCCCACCGCGATGGCGGCGACCGCCGGGCCCGATGGCGGGCGGTACGAGGCGCAGCTCCAGGAGACGGCCCGGCTGGTGGCCGCCGCTGCCGCCCCGGATCTGAAGTACGACCTGGTCTGGCAGAGCCGGTCGGGGCCGCCGCACGTGCCGTGGCTGGAGCCTGACATCAACGACCACCTGGCCACCCTCGCCGCCGATGGGGTCACCGCGGTGGTGGTCAGCCCGATCGGGTTCGTCTCCGATCACCTTGAGGTGGTGTGGGACCTGGACACCGAGGCGGCGGGCACCGCCAAGCGCCTCGGCCTGGGGTACGCCCGCGCTGCCACCGCCGGCACGGACCCGCGCTTCGTGGCGATGATCCGGGAACTGGTGCTGGAGCGGCTGGACCCGGCCGGTGCGGTGCCCCGCTCGCGACTCGGTACGCTCCCCGCTTGGGATCACTGCCCGGCCACCTGCTGCCCGGCACCGTCCCGCCGTCCGTAACGTCCGGCCTGGAGGGCCTTGTGCGAGAGCGAAAATCGATCGAGAGCTGGCTGACCGACATGGACGGGGTGCTGGTGCACGAGGGGCATCCGATCCCGGGTGCGCCCGAGTTCATCGGGCGCCTGCGCTCCTCCGGTAAACCGTTCCTGGTGCTCACCAACAACTCGATCTACACCCCACGGGATCTGCAGTCACGGCTGACCCGCATGGGCTTCGATGTGCCGGAGTCGGCGATCTGGACTTCGGCGCTGGCGACCGCGCAGTTCCTCGACCTGCAGCGGCCCGGCGGAACGGCGTATGTGATCGGCGAGGCCGGGCTCACCACGGCGCTGCACGCGATCGGTTACGTGCTGACCGACTTCTCCCCCGACTACGTGGTGCTGGGGGAGACCCGTACCTACAGCTTCGAAGCGGTCACCAAAGCGGTCCGCCTGATCAACGACGGGGCCCGGTTCATCTGCACCAACCCGGATCCGACCGGTCCGTCCGCCGAGGGTGCCCTGCCGGCGGCCGGTTCCGTCGCGGCCATGATCTCGCGGGCCACCGGCGTCGACCCGTACTTCATCGGCAAGCCGAACCCGATGATGATGCGCTCGGCCCTCAACACCATCGATGCGCACTCGGAGACCACAGCGATGATCGGTGACCGGATGGACACCGACGTGCTGTGCGGCCTGGAGGCCGGCCTGGAGACGATCCTGGTGCTCACCGGTATCAGCACCCGGGCCGAGGCGGAACGCTACCCGTACCGGCCGTCGAGGATCGTGTCGTCGGTCGCCGACCTCATCGACGAGATCTGACCGGCGTCACGGCGCGAGCGGAGAGTTGCATGCGGCGACCAGCGCGCGGCGGCAGGCCGCGATCAGCGGTCGCAGGGCGGCGTCGCGCTGCTGCACGTCGTAACCGTTGATCGCCCCGCCGGGGGCGACCTGCTCGGCCAGGGCTAGGACCTGGTCGAGCACGCTGGCCCGGGCGAAGAGGCGGCGGGCCCGCGGGTCGAACCCCGGCGGTAGGTCGGCGGCGGCGTCGGGCCGGCGGAGCGCGGCCAGTGCGCTAGCGAGTTCTGGACGCCACTGGGCGATGTCGAGCCGGGTCAGCGTGGCGGTTGCCTCGGCAAGGGCAAGGGACAGCTCCGATTCGGCTTCGGCCGTGCTCGGATGGGTCAGCGACGCCGCCGGCGCCTCCTCGGGGAGCGGATAGACCCGCCAGAGCACCGTCTCGAAGGCCATCCCCGACCCGGAGGTGTGGTGGCGTACCTCCGGGATGAGCCCCAGCCCCCGAGCGACCACCGCCTCGCCGGCGAGCAGTGCTGCGCTGCTGAAGACCCCGGGGCCGGGCAGGCCGCGTGGGTCGCCGGGGGCGGGCAGCACGAGTCGGATCTCGTCCGGCGGGACCTTGGAGAGGCTCGGCAGGGCATCGCGGAGCGGCAGGTCGGTCCAGGAGCCGGGGGAGTCGGCCACCAAGTGCTCCTCGTCCCCAGCGATCTCCGTGGCCACCTCGTCGTAGGGCACCAGACCGGCACGCCACGCGCGCACCCAGGCCACGAAGCGGCTTGACCGGCGGGCGGCGAGGATCGTCGCGCCTGCTGCGGGAGACATGCCGGCAAGCGTACGTGTTCACCGCCGTCGGTGTCTTCTGGCGGCTGCGCGGCGCGTCGTTCGGCCACCGCCGGCGCCGCCGGATAGCGTCGCGACCGTGACGCGGAGGTATAACGGTGAGTAGGTACGCCCATGACGTACTGGCGGGGGACTGGCGGCGGCGTAGGCGGATCCCCGAGGTGGACGCCGAGCCGGGGCTGGTGGTCGAGGAGGTGGACTCGGGGTTCTGCGGTGCGGTGGTCGGCTTCGAGGCCGGGGCGGTGGTGCTGGAGGACCGGCACGGCCGGCGACGCCATTTTCCGCTGCTGCCCGCCGCGTTCCTGCTCGACGGAGAGCCGGTAACCCTGCGCCGGCCGGCCCCGCAGGCCGTTCCTGCCGCACGGCGGCGTACCGCCTCCGGCTCGATCGCGCTCGACGGGGTGCGGGCACAGGTGGCGAAGGCCAGCCGGATCTGGGTTGAGGGCATCCACGACGCGGCCCTGGTGGAGCGGATCTGGGGGGATGACCTGAGGATCGAGGGGATTGTCGTGGAGCCGCTGGAGGGCGTGGACGCGCTGCCGGCCCAGGTCCGCGACTTCGCCCCCGGACCGCAGCGCCGGCTGGGAGTGCTGGTTGACCACCTGGTCCCCGGCTCCAAGGAGAGCCGGATCGTCGCCGCGGTCACCTCGCCGTACGTGCTGGTCACCGGGCACCCCTACGTGGACGTCTGGGAGGCGGTGAAGCCGGCCGCGCTCGGCATCCCGGCCTGGCCGGTGGTGCCACCGGGACGGCCCTGGAAGGAGGGCATCTGCGCGGCGCTGGGGGTGGCCGAGCCCGCGGAGATGTGGCGGCTGATCCTTTCCCGGGTAGAGAGCTACCGTGACGTGGAGACTCCGCTGATCAATGCGGTGGAGCGGTTGATCGACTTCGTCATCGATCCCCCGTCAAATTGATCAGGGACTTTGTGGGCGTGTCGTGCAGTGTGTCACGGCACCAACTCCCTGATCAACACGGAACAGGGTGAGCGGTCCTAGCTGAGGCGGTCGGGATCGCGGGTGAAGATGAAGGTGGCGATGTCCAGCGCCGTCGCGACGCCGGCCGGATCGCGCCGCACCCGCAGCAGTTCGCCGTGGTTCATCCCCGACCGGCCGCGCCACCGGTCGGGGCCTTCCTCGCGGAAACGCCACGGCGGCGCGCCGGCAGGGCGCACCCGGGTCAGCAGAAGTTCCCCGGCTGCGGCGTCCCAGGCAGCCTCGTACTCCCGCCCCATCCACCACCAGCGCCCGCACAGCTCCGCCACCTCCACCGGGGGCGGTGCCGCGGCGGCCCGCCACGCCTGCGCCGGAGCCGGCTCGAGGTCGAGCACCATGGTCAGGAGTCGTTTTCCGAACTCGCCGATCGAGCCCTCCCGGAAGCTGTACGCGTTGGCGTAGCCGACGACCGCAGTGCGGGAGGGGCGGTGTACCAGCATTGTCGCCACGTAGCCCGGCATCGACCCGCCATGCCCGACGTAGATCCGGTCCCCGGCCCGGGTCAGTTCCAGCCCCAGCCCATGCCCGGAGGTCCACGAGTCGACGTCGCTAATGATCACCGGGGCGCACATCTCGGCCAATGTCTCCGCGGCGAGCACGGCGGGTGCGGGCTCGGCCAGGAACGCCGCCCACTTCGCCAGGTCGATCACGGTGGACCAGAGCTGGCCCGCCGGAGCCATCGCACCGGTGTCGGTGCGCGGCTCTTCACGAAGGGTGCCGTGCCAGGGGTGCACCACGTAGCCGCGGGCGAAGGGCTCCTCCGCCTGGTGGGAGGTACGGGTCATGCCCAGCGGATCGAGCAGCCGGGTGCGGAGCAGATCCCACCAGCGTTGGCCGGTGACCTGTTCCAGGACGCCGCCGAGGAGTCCGTAGGCGAGGTTGGAGTAGTGGTAGACCCGGTGCGGCGGGAAGGCGATCTTCTCCATGGTGAGATCGGTGAGCAGGGCGTCGAGGTCGCCGCCGGTGGCCCGTTCCCACCACTCGCCCTCCGGTTCGCGTTGCAGCCCGCTGGCGTGGCCGAGCAGTTGACGCAGGGTGAGATCGCCGAACGGGATGCCGGGCAGGTGGCGCTGCAGCGGGTTGTCCAGCGCCAGCCGCCCCTCGTCGCGCAGCCGCATCGTCAGCACCGCGGTCATGGTCTTGGTGATGGAGCCGATCCGGTACTGCGTCTGCGGGTCGGGTGCGGGCTGGCGGCCAGCGCCGGCGATGTGGGCCAGCACACCGTCACGAACGACTCCGACGATGAGCGAGGGCACCGCTGCCACCATCTGCTGTTCTGCGACCGCGGCGTCGAGCCGGCGGGTGGTTTCGGGCAGTAGCGACATGGTCGCGTAACTCCTTCGCCGCGCGGATGATGAGCCGGCACGAGGGTACCGGTAATGGATGCCTTCGGCGTTGGCGGATAGTTGCCTTCGCATGACACGATCGATATGTGGAGACGCTGCTGTGGATCGTGTTGGGTGTGGTGCTGGCCGTTGCGGAGATCTTCACCACGACGCTGTTTCTGATTATGTTCGCCATCGGTGCTTTCGCCGCGGCGGGCGCGGCGGCGCTGGGTGCTCCGGTGGTGGTGCAGACCCTCGTCTTCGCCGGAGTCTCGGCGTTGACCCTGGTCGCGGTGCGACCGACGATCCGGCGTCATCAGCAGAAATCCGTGACCAGCGACGGCGTGCCGATCGGTCTTCAGGCGATCGAGGGTTCGCACGCCCAGGTGTTGGAACAGGTCGATGCCCAGGGCGGTCTTGTCAAGATCGATGGCGAGCTCTGGAGCGCCCGCTCGTACGACGCGACGCAGACATTCACCCCCGGGGAGCAGGTGCGCGTCATTGAAGTCCAGGGCGTGACCGCCATGGTGTGGCAGGACCTGGTATGAAGCGTGTGAATAAAATGAATATCTTGAATTGAAGGTGACGATATGGAGATGTTAGGAGTGGTGGTCGGGGTTATCGCCCTGGCCACGGTGATCACCCTGCTCCGTGCGGTGCGGATCGTGCCGCAGCAGCGGATGGATGTGGTCGAGCGGCTCGGCCGATACAAGAAGACGCTGGGGCCGGGCCTCAACCTGCTCGTCCCCTTCGTCGACGCGGTACGGACCAAGGTCGACATGCGGGAGCAGGTCGTCAGCTTCCCGCCGCAGCCGGTCATCACCTCGGACAACCTGGTCGTGTCGATCGACACGGTCCTCTACTTCAAGGTGGTCGACCCGGTTCGGGCCACCTACGAGATCGCCAACTTCCTGCAGGCGATCGAGCAGTTGACAGTCACCACGCTCCGTAACGTCATCGGCTCGCTCGACCTGGAGCGGGCGCTGACCAGCCGCGAGGAGATCAACCGTCACCTGTCCGGGGTGCTCGACGAGACCACGGGACGGTGGGGGATCAAGGTCACCCGGGTGGAGATCAAGGCGATCGAGCCGCCGCCGAGCATCCGCGACTCGATGGAGAAGCAGATGCGCGCCGAGCGGGACCGCCGGGCCGCGATCCTCAACGCCGAGGGGCAGAAGCAGTCGCAGATTCTGACCGCCGAGGGTGAGAAGCAGGCGGCCGTGCTGCGCGCCGACGGTGACCGGCAGGCACGCATCCTGCAGGCCGAGGGGCAGGCGAAGGCGATCCGGACCGTCTTCGAAGCGGTCCACCAGGCCAACCCCAGCCAGAAGGTGCTCGCCTACCAGTACCTGCAGGCGTTGCCGCAGATCGCCAACGGCCAGGCCAACAAGCTCTGGATCGTGCCGACCGAGTTGACCAAGGCGCTGGAAGGGCTGGGCGGGGCGCTGGGCGGGCTTGCCGGGATGGTCGGCGACGTTCCGTCCCCGGCGGCGTCAGCCAACGCGGGGGCCATCGAGCGTGAGGCAGCCGAGGCGGCGCAGGCCGCTGCCGCAGCCGCTCAGCAGGTCCACGACGAGGTTCTGGCCGCCGAGGCGCAGGCCGGCGCCCAGTCGGGACCGCAGGGCCTGCCGGCCGCACCGCCGGCCTCCGCGGCGGGTCTGCTCGGCGAGTCGGCCTCCGACGCCGAGAAGGCCTGAGCAACCTCGCGACGGAAAACAACGAACCACCGGTCCGACGCCCCGGTACCTGACACGATCCTGTTAAGGGGTCACCAGCAGGAACCGGGGCGTCGGACCGTCTTCCGGGCCGGGCCGCTTCGCACCTGTCGCGCTGAAGTACGCGGGAATGATCGTTCGGTGCCCGGTTCCGGCGAGGAGCGCTGGGGGAACGCCCCCGGGCAGGAAGCGAGGTGGTGGTCGTGACTCGCGCCGCAGAATCCAACGGAGCCGGTGGTTCGGTCACCCGTACCCGGGTGCCACCGCGGGTGCCTCGACGGGGTGATCTCGGGTTTGGGGCTCTGATCGTGTCGCCGGAAGCGGTGCCGACCCCCGCCACCAACGCCTCCTGGGCCTGGTCGTTGCGCCGCTTCGCCCGCGGCATGATCATCGCCCTGCCGTTGTACGCGCTTTTCTACGGGCTGGTCACCCTCGGGCGTTTCGACGGGGCGGGCCTGGGCCCCTACCTGCAGGGTGGGCGGGGCTGGCAGCTGGCCGGCTGGCTCGTCTCGGTCTGGCTCGGCCTGGTGGCGCTCGCGGCGATCGCCGCTCTGCTCGCCGCCGCCCGTACCCGCCGGGCCGCGGTCACCGGGCTGCTGCTCGGGCTTGCCGGAACCGTGCTGGCCCTGCCGTTCGCCGCGTTGCCCGGCCAGGCCGCGGCCCTCGGCTCCGCAGCGCGGACGGTGGTCCTGGTGGGTGTGACCGTGCAGACCCTGGCCTGGTTGGTGATCGGATGGGCGGTGGCCCGTTCCGGGGTGTTCAACCCCGGCGACGGTCTGGTGCTGATGCTCGCCGCTCCGCTGCTGGGCATTGTGGGGCTGCTGGTCGGGCCGCTGCAGACGGTCGGGGCGCTGCTGCTGTTCGCCGCCGGGCTGGGGATGTCGCGGCGGGCCGGGAGATCACTCCCCACCCCCGGCCCCGTCGATCAAGGACTTGTGGCTGCTCGTTGATCTCCCAGCGCTACCGTTTGGCCTTGATCGGCGCGTGAGACCTTGATCGATGCATGAGACCTCGATCGACGAGGACCGGGAGAGTCACCGGAGCTGACTCAGCGCCGTACGGTACGCGGGTGGGACGAAGTGCGGGCCGCCCGGAGTGAAGACGTCCGAGTCGGAGACCGTGTCCCACGCCGAAGTCGGCACGGCCGCGACAAGTCCCCGTACCACGGGCGCGGCCCGCCACGGCTCCTGCTCGGCGAGCAGGCGGAGCGCGACCAGTGACTCCTCGACCTCCCCCACACACTCGAACGGCTTGTGCCCGTCAACACCGAGCAGCTCCCGATAGCCGGGCATCTGGCCGGAATCGGCCAGGAGATCGGCGCCGAAGATGCCGACCAGCCGGTCGCGGGGCATGAACGGGGCCAACGCCAGGTAGACGAACCGGCATTTCGGGCAGTCGGCGCACCAGCGGGCGCTGGCGTTGCGGAGCCGGAACGCGGCATTACAGCTCGTCACGACCGCGTCATATCGGGTGACCCGGGAGAAAAGCCGGGCAATGTGCAGCTCCGACAGGGTACGCAGCAGGGAGAAGTACGGCTCGGTCAGACCGGCGTGCCCCGTCAACGCAGCCCGCAGCAGCCCCTCCGCCTCAACCCCCTTGGACCACTGATGGTTGATCTCGTGGCCGTCCCAGACGAGATTCGGATCCGACGCCGAACGTTCATTGGACATCACCACCGGACCCAGCCCGTGCAGCACCGAGGTCGCCACCGCGATGAGCGAATTGATCGCGGTGACCGGGATGTGCCCGTTGAGGGCACCAGCGGCATTCACGTCGAACAGCATCGGATCGATCCGCCGCCGTGCCGCGAGCGGCGCCAGCCCGGACGCCTCGTTGACCGAGACGATAACCTCGTTCGGGTTGACCGAGAAGGGCACCGGATCGAAGCCCGCCGCCCGCAGCGCCTCCAGGGTGACGATCGAGTCCTTCCCGCCCCCCACGGCCGACACCGGGCGCCGGTCCGAGTTGTCGACCGTCCCCGCCGGAGCAACCTGGCCGGCCGGTACGGACGGGGTCAACTCCAGCACGTGCGGCAGCTGATTGCGGTAGGCGTACTCCCCAAGCCCCTTGGTGTAGACGGCGGTGACCAGCGCGACCGCCTCCGCTCCCAGCGGCGCCGGCATCATCAACTCCGGCGGCGCGGCCACCTTGTAGTAGCTGACCCCGATCACCAGGTGCAGCAGCTCCAGCACCCGGTCGAAGGCCGCCATCCCGAGCGGGTCGGGCGGCGACTCGGGCAACGGGAAGGTGACCGTCTCGGTGAAGCGCAGTTCGTCGTCCGGCCCGCGCAGCACATAGTCGAAGGAGGCCACGCCGGAGACCGGATCGAAGGAACGCGACGGAAACGTAAACGACGACATCCGCCGAAACTGGGTGTTGGGCACACGCCATACTAGGTCTTCGGCAATGAGCAGGATCCCTCGCCGACGAATGGAGTGCACCAGTGCGCCTGGCCGACCTGAACGGACGTCACGTCGCTGTCTGGGGCGCCGGCCGGGAGGGGCGGGCTGCCGTCGCCGCCATCGCCACCGTCGCGCCGGCCAGCCTCATCGCCGTCGACGAGGGGAACGCTCCCCTCCCACTGCCGTGGGAGGGCCCGCTCGCGCAGGCCGCGCCGCTGATCACCGGCCCGGACAGCTTCGACCGCCTGGCCGCGGCCGACGTGGTGGTGCGCTCGCCCGGGGTCGCCCAGACCCACCCCTGGGTGGTCGAGCTGCGCCGGCGGGGAGTCCCGATCACCAGCGGTACGGCGCTGTGGCTGGCTGACCACGCCGCCCGCACCATCGGCATCACCGGAAGCAAGGGCAAGAGCACCACCTCGAGCCTGATCAGCCACCTGCTTACCGCCGTCGGCCGCCCGAACGTCTTCGGCGGCAACATCGGGGTGCCGCTGCTGGATCTGCCGGAAGCCGAGCTCTACGTGCTGGAACTCTCCAGCTACCAGTGCAGTGACCTGGCCGACTCGCCACGGGTCGCGGTGGTGACCTCGCTCTTCCCCGACCACGTCGATGCCCACGGCGGCGAGCGGGAGTACTACCGGGACAAGCTCAATCTGCTCGCCCACGGCCCAGAGACGATCGTGCTCAACGCCACCGATGCGCGGCTGGTCGCCGAGGTCGGCGACCGGCCGGCGGTCCGTGCCGGCGTCCCGGAGACCTTCCACGTCGTGGATGACATGTTCCACCGGCGGGACGTCCCGATTCTTCCCCGGTCGCGGCTGGCGCTGGTCGGCAGGCACAACGAGGGGAACCTCTGCGTGGCGCTGGCCGTGCTCGACGCCCTCGGCGTGGACTGTGTGGCCGAGCGGGACAACCTGGCGGCGGCGGTCGCCACCTTCGCCGGGCTGCCGCACCGCCTCACCGAGATCGTCGATGCGTCGGGGCTGACCTTCGTCGACGACGGGCTGGCCACCAACCCGCACGCGGCCGGGCTCGCCATCGACGCATACCAGGGCCGGCCGTTGACGGTGATCGTCGGGGGATCCGATCGGGGGGTGGACTACGCACCGCTGCGTCCACACGTCGCGCAGCATGGCGCCCTGACCGTGCTCGGCATTCCGGACAACGGGGAACGCATTGTCGAGGCGTTGCGCGACGTGCCGCGGGTGCAGACCGAACTCGCCGACGATCTGGTGTCGGCGGTGCGGCTGGCCCGCAAGTTGACCCCGCCCGGCGGGGTGGTGCTGCTGTCCCCGGCGGCCCCCAGCCACGGTCGGTTCCGTAACTTCGAGCACCGCTCGGAGGTCTTCCGGCAGGCCATCCACGACACCGCCGGTGAGCACAGGAGCGCCTAGTCTCTCCAGGCCCGGCTCACCTGTCGAGCAGATGGACCGGGCGGGGTTACATGGGTGGCGCGGCTGGCTCGGGTGGTCTTCCCCACGCCCGCCACGCATCGGCCACCGCCACCGTGGCGAGGACCGTCGCGGCGGCGACCGAGGCCACCAGTGTGGGGGTTGCCAGCAGCGCCACCGTGAGGACGAGCAGCGCGACGAACGCGACTATCCGAGACGGCGACACCCGGCCGAACACCTCGTATTCGAAGCGTGCCCGACCGGCGATGAACACCGCCGGCCCGATGAGAATAGGCAGGTTCCACAAGGGATGCAAGTGTTCGATCGGATGTTCGATGGCAACTTTGGTGCCGGTGGCGGTGACGACGATGCCGATCATCATGACGAGGTGCGTGTTGGCGGCGGACCGGCCGAACGTCGCCGGGTTTGCTGACGCGGCGGCCGCTTCGGCGACGATCAGTCCGGCGCGGTGGAAGTAGATCCGCCAGATCAGGATCGCGGTGGCGATCGACACCGCGAAAGCAACCGTCCGGCGCGCGTCGAAGGTGACCCCGCTGTAGGTCAGACCGATCACCAGGAGCGCCTCGCCCACCGCGATCAGAAAGAACTGTTGGTACCGCTCAGCCAGATGCTCGACCGCAATTTCGGATCTTGTTTCTCGGGTGGAGCGGCCCAGTCCCGGTACCGGCCAGCCGAATCGCGGGGCCGTGTAAACAGCAGCCAGGGCCAGCACCCAGAGCAGGGCACGCGGCCAGCCGGGGAGCAGAGCCCCGACGACCCATGGCACGGCCGCAATGCTGTAGATAATCAGCATCCGCAGTTCGAGGCGATGCCGTTCGTGGCGTCGTAGGGCGATCAGGACCAGGGGTTGACTGATCTGGGCCGTTGCGAACGCGATCGCGAAAGCGAGGGCGCCGCTACTGAACGCCCTCAGCAGCGCGATGCCCATCACCATGGTCGCGACCAGTGCGATGATCACCACGAGCTGAACTGCGGCCGAGTCCGGGTCGTACCGGCTGGTCAACCAGGCTGTCTGATGCCAGATAGCAAAGAGGGCCACCAGCAGCAGGGTCGCCTTACCGGCTCCCACAGTGACCTGCCACAGGTCGGGGTGCATGGTGAGTCGCCCGTACATCCGGGCGGCGACCCGGGTCAACGCGAAGACGAAGGCGAGGTCGAAGAACAACTCCAGGAAGGTGGCCGTCCGCGGGCGTTCACCTGATTCCCCGGATTGCGCTTCGATACCGGCATGCATGATCAGCCCGTTCTGCCGACGCCCTGCCCCTTCAGGTAGTCGTAGCACCCCGGCAGGCTCCCCGTTCGAGGACGGCGGATAGCGTGCCCGCCTGGCAGGATCGGTGTTAGCGTCAGCGCCCGGCCAATTGTTGATCAAGATCTCTGACGGGGTGGGTGGCCTCGATCTCGTGCTGCTCAGCGCCAACGACCCCGCATGTTGATCTCGCCGGTAATCAGTCAGCGGGCTGGGTGAGACCAACCACGCGGTGGGCTGCGCTTCAGCCTCGGTCGCCGGCCTGGACGAGGCCTGACTCGTAGGCGAGGACCGCGAGTTGCACGCGGTCGCGGAGGTTCAGCTTGGTCAGCAGACGGGAGACATAGGTCTTGACCGTGGCCTCGCTGAGGAACAGTGCGCTGGCGATCTCGGTGTTTGATCGACCTCGTGCGACCTGTCGCAGCACGGCCGCTTCTCGTTCGGTCACGTTGGGCAGCGGAGCTGGACTGGTGGAAGGCGCGGCGGCGAACCGGTCGAGTAACCGACGGGTGAGCTCGGGAGCGAGCATCGCCTCGCCCCGGGCCACGACGCGCACCGCGTGCACCAGGTCATCGGGAGGGACGTCCTTGAGGAGGAACCCGCTGGCGCCCGCCCGCACTGCGCCGTACACATACTCATCGAGATCGAAGGTGGTCAGTGCCATCACGCGGACGCCGGGCTGCTGCGCCACGATCCGCCGGGTCGCTTCGATGCCGTCCAGCCGGGGCATCCGTACGTCCATGAGGACGACATCGGGCCGGTGCTCGGCGCAGACGGCGACCGCCTCGATCCCGTCTCTGGCCTCGGCGACCACTTCCATGCCGCCCCGCTCGAGGATGAGGCGGAAGCCCTCCCGCAGAAGCGCCTGGTCGTCGACGATCATCACACGGGTCATGCCGGCTCCAGGGGAAGAATGGCGGCGACGGCGAACCCGCGTTCGGGTAGTGGCGCTGCCTGCAGCGTCCCGCCGTACAGCGCCGCACGTTCCCGCATCCCGATCAGGCCGTGCCCGGTCCCAGCGGTGCCTGGGCTCCCGCAGCCGTCGTCACGTACGTCGATACGCAGCTCGTCGGTGCCGAATGTCACCCCCACGCTGACCTCGGTGGCGGCGCTGGCGTGGCGGCGCGCGTTGGTCAGCGCCTCCTGCACGATCCGGAATGCCGCGAGGTCGAGGCCGGCGGGTAGGGCCCGCGGTGCGCCGGTCACCGCGAACTCCACGGGGAGCCCGGACTCCCGAGCGTCGTCGACCAGTGTCTGCAGGCCCGACAGCCCCGGCTGGGGTGAGAGCAGGCCGATCTCGTCGGTGTCGCGGAGCATGGTGACTACCCGTCGCATCTCAGCGAGCGCGCCGTTGCCGGTGCGCCGGATAGTGGCGAGAGTGCTCCGTACCCGGTCGGGGTCGTCGGCGACCATCTGTTCGGCCGCGCCCGCCTGCACCACCATCACGCTCATCGCGTGTGCGACGATATCGTGCAGTTCGCGGGCGATGCGGGTGCGCTCGGCGATGACGGCCTGCGCCGCCCGTTCGGCTGCGGCGACCTCGGCCGCCACCGCCCGCCGTTGGGAGGACTGGGCGCGGCGGGCCATGACGGATTGCCAGCGCCCGAAGGCGAAGCAGACGCCCACAACACCCCAGTGGTACAGCATTTCGTTGAGCCCGCCGAGCAGCTCAATGAAGAGGTCGGCGTAGATGAGGGCCGCACCGGCCATAGCCGCACCGATCCACGGTTCGCGTCCCTTGCCATAGCGCGCCACCGAGAACACAGCGATCAGGATCGGCACGAACTGTCCGAAGAACAGCAGGAACCCGAGCAGGCCCGAGGCGCACAGCCCGGCAAGCGTCACGGCGGTCGTCGGGATCGGGTGGGTGCGCCGCCACCACAGCGAAGCCGCGACGATGAGCACCTGCACGCTCGTCGCGAGCGGATCCCCGTCACCCTGCCGCGATTCGAGGGGAAGCCACACCTCGGCGACGCCCGTGACCAGCACGGCCAGGCACAGGCCGGCATCGACGCTCCGGCGCCACCACACGTCCATGGGGGTCAACCGTAGGGGACGGGGATGCCGAAGACATCAGCCCGGAGTTGACATGTGCCGACCACTATCGGCCCCTGGCGGGGCACCCACGGGTTTGTGAAACTCGATGCGTCGCCCGCCGACGTGCAGCGGCGCAGGACCGAGCAGCGGTCAGTCCTTCCGCCCGGGAACCACGACGCCGGACTCGTACCCGAGCACGACGGCCTGCGTCCGGTCTCGGAGTCCGAGCTTGGCGAGCACCCTGCTCACATGTGTCTTCACGGTCGCCGGGCTGATGAACAGATGGGTCCCGATCTCGTCGTTGGTGCGGCCGCGGGCCAAGTGCCGGAAGATTTCCCGCTCGCGTTCTGTGAGCGAGCTGATCGCTGCCAGCGACTCGGCCGAGGGGGCGGTGAAGCGCTCGACAAGGCGTCGCACGAGCTCCGGCGCGAGGACGGAGTCCCCCCTGGCGGCGACCCTGATCGCGTGGATGAGGTCGGGAGGGTCGACGTCCTTGAGCAGGAAGCCGCTCGCCCCTGCCCGCATCGCAGAGAACACCAGCTCGTCCTCGCCGAACGTCGTGAGCACGAGCACGCGGGTCGCGGACCCGCCCTCGACGATGCGTCGGGTCCCCTCGATGCCATCGAGCTCGGGCATGCGGATGTCCATGAGGATGACGTCGGGGTGCTCGCGGTCGACGACAGCCACCGCCTGAAGTCCGTTGCCTGCCTCGCCCACGACCTCGATGCCCGGCTCGGAGTCGAGGATCAGCCGCAGCCCGGTGACGATGAGGGACTGGTCGTCGGCAATCACCACCCGCACGGGCCTGCCGCTCCCAGAGCCCGATCCTGCGTGCCCGCCAGTTCCGTGGCTCATGCGGCCACCTTGATGGGCACCGCGGCTTCGACGCGGAAGCGACCCGGCGGCCGCGTCGTCCGCAACCACCCACCACATGAACGTGCCCGCTCTTCCATCCCGATGAGGCCGAATCCTCGATCATGCGAGCCCTGCTCGTGGCGGTCACTCGCCCCAGCGTCGTCCACCCGGTTTTCGATGACGATGTGCACGAGGCCGGCCTTCGACTCGAGCCGCACCCGCACGTCTCCCGATCCGTGACGGACGGCGTTCGTCAGGGACTCCTGGACGATGCGGTACGCGGCCAGATCCTCGGCGGGGCCGAGAGCTGGCAGTCGGTCGGCTCCGTCCAGACGCACGTCCAGTCCTGCCGAGGTGAGCTCGTCGACGAGGCCGGCGACGTCCACCAGGCGCGGTGTCGGTCCCGTGCCGAGGGTGCCGGGTTCCTCGCGGAAAAGCGCGACGAGAGTGCGCAACTCGTCCATGGCCTCCTTGCCCGTCGACCGCGCGGCCCGCAGGGCCAGACGTGCCCGAGTCGGGTCGCGGGTGAACGCGTGGTCCGCGGCGCCCAGCTGCATCACCATGACGGCGAGCGAGTGACCGAGCACGTCGTGCAGATCCCGAGCGATCTCAGTGCGGTTCGAGGCGATTGCCTCGCGGGTGTGCCGCTCGCGTTCGCTGATGAGCCGAAGGTTTTCCACAACGACCTGGTCGCGACGTTCGAGACTGGCGCGGACGGTATACCCTGCGGCCCATGGCGCCCCCACGATAACGGTCGTGAGCAGCAGGCTCGGCACGTCCGTCGGATCGTTGATGAGCACGCCCACCCACGTGAAGGCGAGCGCCAGGGCAAGGCCGGCGAGCTGCTCCCATCGATGCCCGTGCCTCGCGACGGAGTAGACGGTGAGGACCAGGGCCAGGATCGCGGCATAGCCCTCACTCGTGATGTCATGCCCCAGGCCCTCGCTCACGAGCAGGACGCCCCAACTGAGTGCCACGGCAGGCAGCGGATGGCTCCGGCGCGCCGCGACCGGAAGAGCCACGCACGCAACTCCCACCAGCGCAACCCACCCGCTCCGCTGCAGGCCAATTTGGAGGGCGCCGAGCGCAAGGAAGCCGAGTGCCAGTGCCACGTCCTGGCCGACGGCGTTCCGGTCCGCTCTCACGATCGCAAGGCTAGGACAGCGGGGTCGGGAACACATCGCCGCCACGGTGGATTGGCCTACATCGCGAGAAGTATGCGGCCCGCTCCCGTCGGCGCGTCCCTGACGCCGTGAGGGCGACGCGCCAGCCGTGGGCAGGCTCCTACGGTCGGAAGGTCCGTTCCACCGTCCTCATGGAGGTCTCGATGTCCAACTCCACGTCTCGCCCGGCGATCTGTCTCACCACCGGTGCCGCCCTCGGGCTCGCCGGCGTCGCCCTCATGCCCCGGCTGGTCGGCTCCCAGCTCGAGAACCTCGGGGTGATCGAGGCGCAGTCGGGGCAGTTCCTCGCAGCGTCGGCGCTGACGTTTGTCTCGGCGATCCTGCTCGCGGTCGGCTTCGCGCTGCTAGGAGGCGAGATGGCCCGTGGTGGCCATCGTCGGGCAAGCGTGCTGCTGTTCCTCAGCTCCGTCGGGTGGTTGCTCCACACGGCGGTGATCGCGGTCAACGCCGTGATGTCCGAGCTCGCCTCGTCCACTGCGCGTGCCGAGATGGCCGAGGTCGCAGACCAGATCTTCGAGGGTCCGGTGTTCCTGGGGCTGCTCATCCCGATGATGCTGGCCACCGTCATCGGGATGATCGGCACCGGCATCGTCCTCTGGCGAACTGGTCGTGCCCCCGTCTGGGTCGGCGTGGCCATCACGATCGCCCTGTTCCTCGACTTCGTCACGCCCGAACAGCTCAGTGGCATCCCGATGTTCGCCCTGCTCACGGTGGCGTTCGGTGTCTTGGCCGTGCGGAAGCCTCAACCGTTGGGGACGGGGATGCCGCAGACATCAGTCCGGAGTTGACATGTGCCGACCACTTTCGGCCGACTACAGCGACGGGCCGGTCAGACTTGACTGTCGCACATGACACGACACCTTCGACTTCTCGTAACGGTCTGCCTCCTCGCGTTTGCCCTGCTCAGCATCGGCTTCATGACCCTGCAGCCCGAGCTGCCCGATGATCGGGCACAGTGGCTGACCACGATCGCTGACGCACGTGCAGGCGCCTCGGCTGCCGCCCAGATGTTCCTCTGGTCCCAACTGCCGTTCGCGGTCTCGGTCGTGGGGCTGGTCGCCTGGCTGCGGCCGAGGTTCCCGCGGCTCACGATCATCGGTGGTGTGTCCGGGGTGCTCGGCGCGTTTGGCCACACCGTGGCCGGCAGTTGGACGCTCGACCAGATCGTGATGGCCGACGAGCCTGCCCACCGTGACGCCTACTCGCAACTGATCGCCGCGCAGGAGCAGTCGGCCCTGATCGTCCCGTTCCTCGTGATCGGTCTGGTCGGCACCGTGGTGGGCATCCTGCTGCTGTCGATCGCCCACTTCCGTTCGCACGTGCATCCGCGATGGGTCGGCCCGGTGCTGTGGGTGTGGCTCGTGGTGGAGTTCGCCGGCAGCGGCATCAGCCCGTGGGCGACGTACTTGTCCGGGCTGCTGCTCCTTGCCGGTTGCGGGGGGCTCGCGGCCGGCCTGTTCGTCGCACGCCAAGACGACCGCGCAGGGCTGGTCACCACCGCCTGACGCATACCGCTGCTGATATGGGCAGAGGTCACTCACCGGCGAAACGTTCCACTCTCGACAGGAAGGTTTGATGTGAAGATGAGAAGATCAATCTGGGTGACCGGCCTTGCGGTGATGTTCGCCGTCGGCTCGCTTGCCCTACCGGCCGCGGCGGCCCCGCCTGGAGATGAGGCCGCGGCGGACTCGGCTGTAGATGAGCTGGTGGCCGCGTTCGCAGGGACGGACCGGGTCGTGGTGGGCACGCCGTTGGGGTGTCTGCTAGAGACTGTCGTGGTCGAGACCGAGGTCAAAGAGGCCGGGGAAGTCGACATCCAGCACGGCATCGACATCTGCAAGCTCATCAGCTTCGACAAGCCCGGGCAACTCGACGAGCACATGCTGACCGGGCCGTCGGTGGACCTCTTTTCGCCCGGCCCCTCCTACCACGGCACGGTGGCGTGCCAGAGCGGCGTAGACCCCCGACTCGGCGATGGATACCGGCTTCCCCCGCTGGTCTATTACCTCGACGATCCCGGTTATCTCGATCAGAACTACGCACCCGGTCGCCGGGACGGCCCTTTATGGGACACCTACCAGGAGTACCAGGAGGCCGCCGACGAGGCCGACGAGGCCTGGCGGGAGTTCAAGAAACTCGAGAGACACGGATACAAGTCCAGCAAGGATCCGGAAGAGCAGCGGGAGTTCGAAAAGGCCCGCGACGACGCCAACAAGGCGCTGGAGAAGCGTGACAGTTTCCGCCCGCTGGTGTCCTCCGGCGAGAAACCCGGCGAGATTCCCGCCGGTGGCGCGAACGCGACGCCGAGTGGTGAGGACATCTGCGCCGAGATGATGAACTTCGTGACCCAGTGCAACGAGATCAACTGGATGGCACCAGCCTGCCAGGATGCGCTGAACAGGATGCGTAACTGCGACAGCCTCGTCGCTTACCCCCACCCGGACGAGGGCGAGGCATGCCAGGAGCACGACCGACCCGACCCGCAGATGGTCCAGGCGGTCCTGGCGCTGGTCTGCAGTATGACCGTCAAGCCGGCGCCCGGCGAGGAGCCGTGCGCGGCTGCGGTCATCGACGCGGAAGTGCTGCGGGGGTATGTGCCGACGAAGGAGGGCGGGCCGGCGTGCGGCAGCCCTCTGGCGCTGACCACCGCGGACCAGTGCACACCGACGATGACCGTCATCAGCCCGCAGCAACGCTGGCAGGCGTACGTGGCGGAAGCGCTGGCGCGGGTCGGCGGCAAGGGCTTCGTCATCCCCGTGCCGAATCAGTACACCGGCGGACCGGGCCAGCCGCGCACGTGTGACCCCGACCGCGGCGAACCCTGCTGATCTGACCCGAGGGCGGTCCGCGTCGAGCGGGCCGCCCTCGCGGGGACGGGGCCGCCGTGCACGGCGACCCGCCCGCCTCAGGCATAGTGGGCCGGTGGCAAACCTGAGCGATAACGGTGACGACCCGTACCTGTGGCTGGAAGACGTGGACGGCGCGGACGCCACCGCCTGGGTGCGGGAACGCAACGCGGAGACCCTCGCCGTGCTGACCGGCGACGATGCCTTCGCCAACCTGAAGACCGAGCTGCGCCAGCTGCTCGACAGCGACGACCGCGTCCCCTTCGTCGGCCTCCGCGGCGACCACCTCTACAACTTCTGGCGCGACGCGACCAACCCGCGCGGCCTGTGGCGGCGTACTACGCTCGACCAGTACCGCAGCAGCGAGCCGGAGTGGGAGGTGCTGCTCGACCTCGACGCGCTGGCCGAGGCGGAGGGCGAGAACTGGGTCTGGACCGAGGTGACGGTCCGCCGCCCGGACTACGACCTCGCCCTGATCAGCCTGTCCCGCGGCGGCGGTGACGCGGTGGTGGTGCGGGAATTCGACCTACGCAAGCGGGCCTTCGTCGCGGACGGCTTCACCCTGCCGGAGGCCAAGAGCACCGTTCGTTGGATCGACGCGGAGCACATCTACGTCGGCACCGATTTCGGGCCTGGTTCGCTGACCTCCTCCGGATATCCCCGCATTGCCAAACGGTGGCGGCGCGGCACGCCACTGGCTGAGGCCGACGCGGTCTTCGAGGCTGAGGTGGACGACGTCGCCGCCTACGCCCGCCACGATCCAACGCCCGGCTTCGCCCGCGACATCGTCGGCCGCAGCCTGGACTTCTTCCGGGGGGAACATTTCCTGCGAACCGGGTCCGGCGAACTGATCCGGATCGCGGTGCCGGAAGACGCCGACATCGACGTACACCGGGAGTGGCTGCTGATCCGGCCCCGCTCACCGTGGCAGGTCGACGACGTGACCTATCCGGTGGGGGCGCTGCTGGCGGCCCGCTTCGACGACTTCATGGCTGGCAAGCGGGACTTTACGGTGCTCTTCGAGCCCGATGACCAGACGGCGCTGCACCACTGGGCGTGGACCCGCCACCACCTGATCCTGACCGTGCTGTCCGACGTCAAGACCCGGCTGGAGGTGTTCACCCCAGACGACGGCGGCTGGCGGCGGGAACCGCTGCCGGACGTACCCGAACTCGACCACAGCGAGATCGTCGACACCGACCCGGACCACAACGACGACTACCTTCTCTCCTCAGAAGGGTTCCTGCAGCCGCAGACGCTGCGCCGCGGAGAGATCGGCGGCGCGGTCGAAACCCTCAAGTCGGCGCCGGCGTTCTTCGACGCGGCGGGTCTGACGGTCCGGCAGCTCTTCGCCACCTCCGCCGACGGCACCCGGGTGCCGTACTTCGTGGTCGGCGATCCGGCGGCCGGCCCCGCACCGACGCTGCTCAACGGGTACGGCGGCTTCGAGATCTCGCGGACGCCGGTCTACCGCGGCGTCATCGGCCACGGCTGGCTGGAGCGTGGCGGCATCTATGTGGTGGCGAACATCCGCGGCGGCGGCGAGTACGGCCCCCGCTGGCACCAGGCCGCGCTGCGGGAGCGGCGGCCGCGGGCGTACGAGGATTTCGCCGCGGTCGCCACCGACCTGGTGGCCCGCGGGATCACCACCCCGGAACTACTCGGCGCGATGGGCGGCAGCAACGGCGGCCTGCTGATGGGGGTGATGCTGACCCGCTATCCGACGCTCTTCGGGGCGGTGGTCGTGCAGGTGCCGCTGCTGGACATGCGCCGCTACCACCGGCTGCTGGCCGGGGCCAGCTGGATGGCCGAATACGGCGACCCGGATCAGCCCGGCGACTGGGCGTTCCTGCGCCAGTATTCGCCGTACCAGAATGTTCGGGCCGGGCAGCCGTACCCGCCGGTCCTGCTCACCACCTCGACCCGTGACGACCGGGTGCATCCGGGGCACGCCCGGAAGATGGCGGCCCGGCTGCGCGAGTACGGCTACGACGTCACCTACTACGAGAATGTGGAAGGCGGGCACGCGGGCGCGGCCGACAACGAGCAGCACGCCTTCATGTGGGCGCTGGAGTTGGATTACCTGTGGCGCCGGCTCACCGCCGAGCCTCCGGTGCCGGCACCCCGCCAGCCATCGCACCCGCAGGCCGCCACCGGATAGCCTCCCAGCGCAGGGTGAAGGCCATCCCGATCTTGTCGGGATGGCCTTCACAACTGCCCTACCTCACGACCCGTTCCACCACAGGGCGTTGGCGACCTGCGGATACAGGCCTTGAGGGTGGGCCCGGAAGAGCGGCTCGGTGCCGAAGAGGGTCACGTTTGCACCCTTCGCCCCGCCGCTGACGACCACGGCATGGCCGGCCGCGGCCTCCTGGCCGTTCCAGTGGCCGGCGAGGAAGAAACCCTCGTCGGCAAGACGCTGGTCGACCCGTACACCATCACCGACCCGGATGAAGTAGCGCGGTGCGTCGACGAACGCCGCCGGCAGAGCCCCCGCCGTGATCGGCGAGGTGGGGTTGTTCTCCACCTTGACGATGCCGTTCGCGTCGGTGCGCCCCGACGCCACCGTGACGTCCAGCAGCCCAGCGCGGTCGTTGAACTGGACCCCGCTGCTCCCGCGGCCTACGACAGTTCCGCCGTTTGCCAGCCACCGGCTGAACGCGGCGCTCTGTGCGGCGCCCAAGCTGAGCGGGTTGAACGCCGTCGTCGAGATGAAGAAGGCGTCGAAGTCGTCGAAGGACAGCGCTCCCGTATTGAATGCGCCATGCGTCACCGAGACCGGGTCGAAGCCCATCTGCTGCAGGGCGAAGATCTCGCCGCCGTTGGCCGCGACACCGAGCCGCACCTTGGCGACGGGCGTCGCCGTCCCCACCTGCGGCGGGGTGAGCTTGGTGAACTTGACACCGTAGGCATCGGCTATTGGTCGGACGATGGAGACATCGCCGGGCACGACGAAGACGCCGTCGGAGGTCCGGACCAGCTCCACCCCGTCGTCGAGGAGGCGGTTCACCGCCTGGATGCCTGCCAGGGAGTCGACAACCAGTCCGTACCGCGCCTGCTTACCGGGCGCCACGCCGCCGATGGCGCGGGCCGCGGTCACCGGACGCAAGGCCTGGAAGTCGAGGCTGGCGTTCTTGCTCACCCGCTCCACGGTGGCGCCCCAGAGGTGGCCGTGGCTCCAGGCCGAGATGTCGTACATCTGGCCGAAGTCGTTGGTTACGTCCCGCCCGACCTCGAGGATGGCGTTCACGAGGCCACGCTTGGCTTGATGCATGTCGACGACGTAGGTGCCGGCCTCGTAGTGGGTGCCGTTCAGGTTGAACGGCCGCCAGGCGCGGTGAACCTTGAGGTCGTTGTCGAGCATGAACTGAACCA
The DNA here is from genome assembly GCA_036278255.1 of Micromonospora sp. GTDB lineage: Bacteria > Actinomycetota > Actinomycetes > Mycobacteriales > Micromonosporaceae > DASULK01. The sequence continues at coordinate 14,671 of DASULK010000034.1, read as the reverse complement.
GCCGGGCTGCCGCGGTTGCGCTGCGTTGGTTCCCACCGGCCGGGATGACGTACGCCCGCGGGAAGTCCTGCAGGTGCGTTTTGGCGTTGTCGCCGCGAGCGAGTGAGAGGGCGAGCTCGTCGTCGATCGGCCGTGTCGGCTCGCCGTCAACGCCCCGGCGGAACCACTCGAGCTGGTTGGACAGCAGCTCTGCCTGGTTCTGCGTGGCGTAGTCGATGTTTCCCTTGATCGTCGCCACGCCGACGGCGGTGTTGATCCGAGTGCGCTCATGACGCTCTGCCTCGGCCAGGTTGCCCCGCGGGTTCAGCGGGATCTCGACGGTGTGCCCGATCGTGCCGTGGTAAATCGCGTACATCGGGGTGAAGATCGGTGGCCAGTCGTCCCAGCCCTGCGACCGGTCGCGGAATGGGATGTCGGTGCGCCGGCTTCCGTTCGGGTTCGTGCACGTGGCGCGCGTCTCGCCGGTGTCGATGACGGCCCGCTCCATGGCCAGCGCGTTGCGGAGTGCGTGGCGGATGAACAGGTCGTACTCGTAGTTGTCGCCGTGCGGGCCGGTGGTCGGCTCGATCAGCGTGCAGGACACATAGCCGTGCATGTCCAGCATGGTCAGCGGGCTGTAGCGGACGAGCTGGGCGCGAACGGCGCGCACCTCCGGCTGCGACGCCGTGATGTAGTCGCGGTTCATGTCGAACCCGTTCGCGTTGGCCCGGGTTGCCGCCACCCGCCCGTCCGGGTTGTTGGTGACAACGAAGGCAACCACGTGGCGGTCGAGCACCTTCACGACTTCGGGGTCGTTGGAGAAGGCGAGCTCCTGGAGAACCTGGAGGCTGGCGTCGGTCCCTTCCCACTCGTTGCCGTGGATGTTGTTGTTGACGAACAGGGGGGTGCGCCAGTTGCGGTACGCGCCGGCTTCGAACTCGGCCAGGGCCGCGTGTGGGTCGTTGAAACGCAGGTCCGACAGGCGTTGCCAGTTGTCCCACTCGGCGTCGGTCATGGGTGAGGTCGCCACCACCAGGTGCAGGTCGCGACCCAGCACCGACTGGCCGATGATTTCCACGCTGATCCGGCCGCTTCGCTGCAGCGCGCGCAGCGTGGCCGGGATGCCGTGGTAGGGGATGAGGTTGAGGGGGATGGACGCGTCGTCCGGGTTCACCGGCACGTCCGCGATGGCGTCGTTGCGCGGCTTGCCGGGCAGTTTCTCGGACGGTGCTGGTTGGTCGGGCTGCCGGCCCGGGGCGTCGCCGGACCGGCCCCGCTGGTCCGGCCCGACACCGAACGGCAGATCCGTATCGGACGGACCGCGGGGCGACTGGATCGTTGTCTCGTGAGCCTCTGGCTCGGTCGGCGCCGCCACGGCGGCGGGGGCCAGGCCAAAGACGAGCGGGGTGGCGAGTAAGGCGGTCAGTAATCGTCGAACATTCACGCGGATACCTCACCTTCGACGGAAGGATCGCTGCGTGGCGACGCCAAGCTCAATATCGTCAGGTATCACCACGATGATTGCGGCTGTTTTTACCAGCGCTATCGCGCTACGTCGATAGCCCGACCGTAAATTTGCGGTTCCCTGGAGCAGACTCTGCTGGACTGCGCGCCGTACGCTGCCGGTTGGGGCAGCAGCCGGCTTGCCGCGGCACTCGCCAGGTTGGAGGAGCAGATGCGGGCGATCGTCCAGGATCGTTACGGTTCCCCTGCCGGCTTGCGGCTTCAAGAAGTCGAACGACCGGTGGTCGGCGACGACGAGGTGTTGGTCCGCGTACGCGCGGCATCGGTGCATCCGGACGTCTGGCATGTCGTGAGTGGTCGCCCGTTCCTCCTGCGTCTGATGGGGGAGGGGCTGCGCCGACCAAAGTGTCCCATTCCCGGTACGGACCTGGCCGGGCTCGTCGCGGCGGTGGGTACGAATGTGACCCGGTTCCGGCCGGGAGACGAGGTCTTCGGTGAGAGCGTGCGCGGGCACTCATGGCGGAACGGCGGCACCTTCGCCGAGTACGCGTCCGTTCCGGAAGTAGGACTTGCGGTCAAGCCCGCCAATGTTACGTTCGAGCAGGCCGCTGCGGTGCCGACCATGGGGTACATCACCCTGTTGAATCTTCCGGTTGGACGCTTGCGACCTGGGCAATGGGTTTTAGTCAACGGGGCCGCCGGTGGCGTGGGGGCCTGCACCGTGCAGCTTGCCAAGGCCTACGGCGCGCACGTGACCGGCGTCGACCACACCAGCAAGCTGGATCTGGTTCGTTCGCTCGGGGCTGACCAGGTCATCGACTACACCAGCGACGACTTCACCCGCGGGGATCAGCGGTACGACCTGATCGTCGACATCCCGGGGAACCATTCGTTCGCCGCGTGTCGCCGTGCGCTGACCGCCGACGGCGCCTACGTCCTTATCGGACACGACCAGTACGGTCGGGCAGGGCGCCGCTGGCTGGGGAGCGTGCCCCGCTTTGTGAAGCTGGCCGCGCTGTCGCTCTTCGTCCGCCAGCTGCGTCGACCCGGTCCCGCCAAGCTGAGCAAGCAGGAGGCGATGGCCACGCTACGCGCGCACCTCGAAGCGGGGGAGCTTGTCCCGGTCATCGACCGCACGTACCCCCTTGGCGAGGCAGGAGAAGCGATCCGCTATCTCGCGGACAACCAAGCTGTCGGACGAGTCGTCCTAACGTTTGATGGCCTATCTCCTGGAGCCGCCCGTACCGGCGGTGCAGCGATCTCTTGACCGTTGGGTATTCCATGCGATGGAGTGACCCGCAACAACCTTCAGCGCAGGCGGTGGCCGTGTCGTACGTCGTACGCAAGAACTCTGCTCGGACCACCCGTTTCAACGACGACGTCTTCCACTGGCTCGCCACCAGTGACGAGACCGGTGGCGCTTATGCGTTGATGGAGGTTGAGATCCCGGTTGGGGGTGGGCCGGCACCGCATGTGCATGAGGCGGCGGAGGAATGGTTCTACGTCCTGGCGGGGCAGCCGATCTTCCACGTGGGTACGGAGCGGCTGGTCCTGGGCAGTGGCGACTTCGTCCGCATCCCGCCCGGCACGACCCACTGGTTCGAGGTGGTCGGTCAGCCGGTACGAGTGTTGGCCTCGTTCGTGCCCGGCGGCGAGGAGGCGACGCTGCTGCGGCTGGGCCGCGAGATCGACCCAACGACCAGTTGATCGTCGGAGCCCCTCCTTGCCGTTCAAGGGGCCCGAGCTCGATGCCTCTATCTCGAACCCATGCTCGCAGTGTTGGTGCTTCCGGCATCGCATGGAACCATTCGGTAGCGGACCAGGGGGCGGGCAACTCCGTCGCCGAAGTCCCGTGTCCGGTGTTCGGGGGTCCGCGTCCAGCCCGTCTTCTCGTAGAAGTGGCGTGCTCTCCCGGCAGCCGCAAGGGTCCACAGCCGAGCCTCGGTGGCTTTCGCATCGCGCAGTTCTTGGTAGGTGCTGGCCATCAGGGCGGAAGCGATGCCCTTACCCCACCATGGTGGATTGACGTAGAACGCGGAAAGCTCGTACGAGCCTCCGCCGGTGGGTCCGAAGCGGGCGAATCCCTGAATTTCGTTGCCGGCGACGGCCACTAGGACGGCGCTCTCCCGCACCCGCTGCTCCTGCAGAAGAGCACACCAGCGGGTACGGAGCCGGTCCGAGACTGACGACAGAAATACGGGGTCAAAGATGCTGGTGTAGCCGATGCGCCACGCTTCGGCGTGGACTAGTCCCAGGCGCTCCGCGTCATCAGATACCGCATCCCGGACAACAATCGTCATCCGCGGCAGCATATGCGTCAGCCCCTTGAGTCAGCCACATGCTTTCCGCGCCCCGGCAGCGTACGCAACGAGCTCTCTTCGGTCGCCGTTTCGGGGGCTACCAGGGTTACGGCGGTGCCGCCGAAGGTGCCGTTGCGGTGAGGAGCCAGAGGCCGGTCGGAAGCCGGTAGCCGATCCCCGGGGTGCGGAAGCGTTCCAGCAGGTACCCAGCACCGTGGCGGGCCTTGGCCTGCGCGTCGGGGTCCGCCGCCCGGTACGCCACGCCGGCCGGGCCGATCTCGATCAGCCACTCGGCGACGGTGTCGGGGTCATCGGGGGCGGCCAGGGTGACATCGACCGCGGCAATACCGACGCCGGCGAATCCGGCGGCGGTGAGGACGTGCCGCGGGCGGGCGGGGTCGGCGAACGCGAACGGGCCGGGGTCGTCGCCGAGGGGGAGGGGCGGCAGCGGCCCCAGGTGTGGGGCAGCGCCGAGAAGTACTGCGGAGAGCCACGGGTTGGCGGCTCCGTCGCGGAAGACGGTGGCGGCGAGTCGGCCACCGGGGCGCAGGGCTCGCCGGATTATGGCGCAGCCGGCGGCCGGATCGGCGAGCAGCATCAGCGCCATACGTGAGTATGCGGCGTCGAAGGGGGCGCCGGGCACCTGTTCGACGGTCTCGATATCGCATTCCTCGAAGCGGGCGTTGGCGACCGCCGCGAAGCGGGCCCGCGCCGCCTCCACCATGGATGCTGCGAGGTCGATGCCGACCACCTGGCCGGCGGGCGCCACCAGGGCGGCAAGCTCTGCGGTGGTGCCGCCGGTGCCGCACCCCACGTCGAGCAGGTTTTCGCCCGGTACGGATCGCAGGTGCTCGATGGCCGCCGCGCCGAGTGGCCGGCCGAGTTCGTCCTGCCGGTCGGCGTGGCGGATCCAGCCGGGCGCGGCGTGTTTCCAGAAGTCCCGGTTGCGGGCGCGGAGCCCGGACGTGTCGGCCATCAGAACGGCATTTCGGTGCCGTCCACCGTCACCACTGTGAAGCCGGCTGCCAGGTGGGCGGGGAAGCCGTCCTGTTGGGCGGCGAGGCCGGCGGCACGCAGTAGCCGCTCGGACTGGAAGCGGCGGAAGGCGGCCTCGTTCTCCCAGATGTTGATGACCCGCCACCCCTGCGGGCTCGGCCCGGCTGTGTGGGCGAGCAGGCCGGGGGGTCGGTCGGGGCCGAGGTGTTTCTCGACCAGCCGGTAGGTCTCCTCGTCGATTCCGGGCATGTCTTGCATGACGCCGAACGGCATTCTGATCACCGCCATTGGTTGTAGTTAACCTCTATCCAATAGAGGACTACACTAGTTGGGTGGTTGTCAAGCGGTCGTACCAGTCGCCGGTGCGCCAGCGGCAGGCCCGCGAGACGCGGCGGGCGATCCTCGCCGCCGCCGCCAAGCTTTTCGTTGCCCCGGGGTACGCCGCCACGCCGCTCACGGCGGTCGCCGCGGAGGCGGGCGTGGCGGTGCAGACCGTGTACGCGGCGTTCCGCTCCAAGCGACAGCTGTTGTCGGAGCTGGTGGATGTCACGATCGCCGGCGACGACGCGCCGGTCGCGCTGCCCGAGCGCCCGTTCGTCGCTGAGGTCCGCGCCGAGCGCACCGTGCGCGACAAGCTGACCCGCTACGCCCGCCACCTCGCTGATCTCCAGGCTCGCCAGGCCGGCGTCCTCATCGCCCTCGCGGGCGCCGCAACCGCCGATGCGGATGCTGCCGAGATCTGGCGCAAGCACGTTGACGAGCGCCGCGCCGGGATGCGGATGTTCGCCGCCGACCTGGCAGCCACCGGCGAGCTGAGCGATGACTTCGACGTGGACCGGGTCGCCGACGTGCTCTGGCTCGCGATGGACGTGCGTAACTATGAATGGCTCGTCCGCCAGCGCGGCTGGTCGCCCGGGCAGTACCAGCGCTGGTACGTCGACACGGTGGCCGGCGCGATCCTGCCGTGAAGGCCGTCGCTGCCGGCTGCAGGGCGGAAGAATTCCTCGGCTCCTGCCACGCCGTCAGCCGCAGCTCAACAGGTGCACCACCGACAAAGGCTCGTAGCGGAACGACGCGATTTTGCGACAGATGACGGTTGACCCCGATGATCAATATAGATGAAGATGCCTCCATCGATATTGCTGGGAGCAGGCGGAGGTGGGGACATGAGGCTTGTACGGCGATTGGTCGCCGTCGGAGCGGTCGTCGGGTTGACGGTCGTCGGCGTACCCCCAGGGGCGAACGCTGAGGCGCAGCCACCCGGGATCGTGATCCAGAACGGTGTGACCCAGCCAGTCTTTTCGCACGCCAATGCAATCCAGGAGGTCGTCTACGTCGAAGCGCCAATGGACAGTGACGGCGATGGCCGCCGGGACCTGATCGCGGTCGATGTCATCCGGCCGGCCGAAACCGAGGCCGGTTTGCGGGTGCCGACCATCATGGAGGCCAGCCCGTACTTCGGCCGGAGCGGCGGCAATGCCCGGCCGGACCGGACGCGCGGCTTCGCCGGCTGGTGGGATGAGTACTTCGTCCCCCGCGGCTACGCCGTCGTCCAGGTCGAGATGCAGGGCACCTCGCGGTCGTTCGGCTGCCCGACCACCGGCGGTGTCGAGGACACGATCAGCATCAAGGCGGTGGTCGACTGGCTCAACGGCCGCGCCCCTGGCTTCTACCATGACGGCACCCCGGCGGTCGCCGACTGGAGCACCGGCAACGTCGGTATGCAGGGTGTCTCGTACGTCGGCACACTGCCCAACGCGGTCGCCACGCAGGGCGTGCCCGGCTTGCGGACGGTGGTGCCGATCGCCGCGATCTCCAGCTGGTATAAGTACGTGAACGACCAGGGGATCGCCTGGGCGGGCTGGAGCGAGAACGTCAGATTCCGGTACACCGAGTGGCTCGCCAACTACGTCTCGGTTGGCCGGGCGCTGCCGGGCTCGGTCTCGGCGCCGGCGTGTGAGTCGGTCATCACCGCAGTCGGTGATGCCGAGGCGGCCAGCGCCTCCGACTTCACGCCGTTCTGGCAGGAGCGGAGCTACCTGCCGGACGCCAACAAGATCAACACGGCTGGTACGTCCGTCTTCATGGTGCACGGTCTCACCGACTACAACGTGAAGACCATGCACATGTCTGACCTCTGGTACGAGGTCGAGAAGCGGCAGATGCCGCGTAAGATCTGGATCCACCGCGGGGCGCACTCCAACCCGACGAGCTTCCGGTCGGCGGAGTGGCAGGCGGTCATGCACCGGTGGATGGACCACTGGCTGCACGACATCCCGAACGGGGTCATGGATGAGCCGATGGCGGACATCCAGCGGCCCGACGGCAGCTGGGAGACCCACTCGACCTGGCCGGACGCCAACGCCACGGACGTCAACCTGCGGTTCGGTTCGGCCACGGCCGACGCGGCGGGCACGCTGTCGCTTAACCCGACGCTCGGCAACCCCACGCAGAGCTTTGTCGACCGGATCGAGTCGCAGGCCATCAAGATCGGCAACGCTGAGCAGGCCAGGGACGGTCGGCTCGTCTACGTGACCCCGCCGCTGGCCGAGGACGTGCGCATCTCCGGCACGCCCAAGGTGGAGCTGCGGATGTCGACGACAGCCGAGACTGCGCTGCTTTCGGCCATGCTCGTCGACTACGGTGCGGGCCCGACCGTCACCGTGGCGGGCAAGGAGCCGCTGGAGCTCATCGCCGAGCCCTGCGAGCCCGAGGACCTGGTTAACCAGACCGGGTGCGCCGAGCCGATGGAGGCGAGCGTCGCGATCACGCCCGAGCGGGTCCTGGCCTGGGGCCACCTCGATGCGAAGAACGCCACCGACCTTCGCCGGAGCGAGGCGCTGGAGCCCGGCAAGAATTACAACGTGCGGTGGACGACGCTCCCGTCCGAGCACATCATCCCGGCCGGGCACCGGATCGGCATCGTGATCACCGGCAACTACAACTCGAGCCCGTCCGACAACCGGCCGGCCCGCGACGCGGCCGCTGTCGGCAGCGAGATCACCGTGTACCTGAATGGCAGCACGCTGGTGCTTCCGGTGGTCGGCGGTAAGGGCGCCTTGGGCTTCTGACCAGGCAACCTCTTCTGACCATATAGAACAGCTTGTTGGTCCCTCACCAGGCCGCAAGGCCTGGTGAGGGACCTTTCTTGCGCTCACCTGAGCAGGCGTAGTAGCGGCAGCGGCCACCCCGTAGCCGAGCCTGGGTGCCTATCGGCACGGTCTGGCGGATAGGGGAGGGGATTGCTGCGGCTCGGCCAGGCGGGCCGGGGATCAGCGGCCAGGCTATCGATAGCGGCGGTTATACGCTGACGGAGCGGCCTGTCGAGGAGATCTTCGACTTCCTCGCGGAACCGCCGCTGCACGTCGTTGACGGGCTCGCCAGCCTGTTCGAGCACGTTCCGGAGGATGATGCGGGCTCGGTCGGGGTCGAGTTCGATGATCTCGATAAGGGCTTTGACCGCGACATCGATGACCATTTCGTCCGGTTCCGCCTGCGCTGGTGGTATTACAGCCGCGGCTCGCTGCCCGTGGCGGGTCAGGTACACCACGTTGCCGTGCTCGGCGCGCTCGATAGCCTCTACCGGTGCCGGCATGTGCTCCGGTACTTCGAATTCAAACGCGTGGGCTGCTGTCATGGTGCCGATGGCAGCATCTCGCAATCGTTACATGGCCGGATGAGACGGCGGCGCGGTGTTGGTTTGGCGGGGAGTGGTCAGGCCGCGTCGAAGTCGAACTCGCCGTCCTTGACGCCGGCGATGAAGGCGTCCCACTCGGCTCGGGTGTAGACGATGACCGCACCGTCTGGGGCCTTGCTGTGCCGTAGCGCCACCCGCCCCGACCCGTCACCCAGCGGCCCCGCCTCCACGCAGTTAGTGTCGGCGCTCCGGGTGCTGATGTGCCATGCCACCGGGGGCAGGGACTCGCTCATGACAGCTCCTCCGCGATTGTCGCGATCAACTGTGCCGACTCGCGCGGGTTGAGCGCGGCCTCGCGCACGCCATGGTACGCATGGCGGAACCTCGCGGCCTTCGGCATTTCGAAGTACATCGGCCCGACCAAGGTCTCCAGGCAGCCCACCTCAGGATAGGGGGCAGGCATTTTGAACAGCCAGAGCGAGCCGTCGATGCCAGGGTGCAGAACGCCCGAGGGCAGCACCCGTACCTCGACCTGTGAGCGGCGGCCGATTTCGTTGATGTGCTGGAGTTGCCGCCGCATCAGCTCCGGCCCGCCGACCCTGCGGCGTAGCGCCGTCTCGTCAATGACTACCTCGATCCGAGGCCGCTTCGGTCCGTCCAGAATCGTTTGCCGATCCATCCGCAGCTCAATGTCGCGGCTCATGGGTCCGGCTGGATCAATGGAGCCTGTGGCGCAACGGATCACCAACTCGGCATACTCCCGAAGCTGAAACAGGCCGGGCACCACGGCCGCGTGATAGGAGCAGATCGACTCGGCGCGGGACTCCAACCAGGGGAAGTCGATGAAGGACGAGTCGACAACATCGCCGTAGTCGTCGTTCCAGCGGTCAGTGCGCCAGACCTCCTCGGCGAGGTTGAGCAGCCGGGCCCGATCAGCGGCGCGATGCAGGCCGTACAGGTCAAGGAGCGCCACCACGTCGGTGCGTTGGATTGGCCAGTCGGCGCGCTCGTAGCGGGCCAGCGCCGACAGGTCTCGGCCCAGATGCTCGGCAACCATCTTGAGGTTCATGCCACGCTCCTCGCGCAGCGTCCGCAACTGCTGCCCGAGCCACTGGGCGCGCAGGGTCCGGATGAACGGCTTGGCGGGCACGAGCACCTCTCAAGGGTCGCTGACAACACAGTGGGGCGCTGTTACAAAAACGGATGAGTAGCCAATAGTGGACTGTCTACCACGGAGCGGTGACAATCTGCGACCCCGGGTCTGCGCTCCGTTGCCGGGGTTGAGTAGGGGCTATGAATCGGTGCAGGTCAGCCGTGGAAAACGCTGGATCGGGCACGGATGGCGGGATATGGATCAAGGAAAAACGGCACCGTAAAAAAGACTTGATTGGAACCGTTGCTCCAAACCTGACGGTGCTGGAAACGTGGTCGTCGCAGGGGTGAGGTGCCGGCCACCAGCCCACTGCGGAGCAGCAACGCTGCCCGCCCAGCGCGGGCACCCCCAGCAGCCCTGTCGTCGTCCTCGCGTGGCAGCTATACGGCGGCAGGGCGGGGCGGCGCTGACCGGCTCCAGCGGTCAGCGCCGCCCCATCCATCCCTACCCAGAACAGGAGAGGTTCCATGCCCAGAAGTGCGACCGGCACCCTCTACCGTGCCCAGCCCGTCATCCGGTTCAGCCCCAACCAGATCCGGCAGCGGCGGTTCACTCCCGTCGGGCTACGCCGGCGCGGCTATGCCCGACAGGAGGTGGAGCACTTCCTCCACCTCGTCGCCGACGACCTGGCCGACGCCCGCGCTGAGCTGAGCCGGATCCGCGAGGAGAACACCCGGATCAAGACGGCGTTGCGGCAGTGGCAGGCCGAACAGGCCCGGTCGCGGGCACCCCGGTGAGCCGGCATGACGACCGAGCCGCCCCGGTTCGCCGTACAGCTCATCGTGCGGATGCCCGACCTGGCCGCCGCGATGGTCCTCGCCCGCGCCATGGCCCGGTCGTTGGCGTTCCTGCCTGAGCTGGAGCCCGGCGACACCACCGTGGCGCTGGTTGGTGACGGCGTAGCGCACCGGGTCTTCTGCAACCGCCGCCTGCCCGACGAGCAGCGTTGCGCCCGACTGGCCCACCACGCCGGCCACTGCCGCCCGCTCACCAGCCGCTGATAACCCTCCGCCACCAGCAATGCTTGGATGGAGCCCCTGATCCTGCAACTGATCCACCGCAGGCGTAACTACCTGCTGCTCGCGACCTCGCGGCGGACTCCGGGTTCTGCCCGAGACCTCCACCGACTGACGGAAGTTGATGGCGAAGCCGGTGATCCCGACTCGGCCGGCAGGATTACTTAAAGGGTGCGGGCGCGCCATAGGATCAGCGGCTTGGGGCGTGGCGGGCGGGCCGCGCCGTGCAGCGTGAAGGAGCCGTGATGACGCTGCTGCGGGACGTGATCGACATTCCGACCTCGGTCGGTGACGCCGACTTCGTGGTCCGGGCCTCGGAAGGGGCCGACCTGGAGCGGTACGTCGTCACCCACCAGCTGCGGGAAAACTTTTCCGAAGCGCTGCGCCGTATCGGACACGCCCTCACCACCGGCCAGTCGCAGGCGATGTTCCTGCACGGCTCCTTCGGATCCGGAAAATCGCACTTCATGACGGTGCTGCGGGAAATCCTGCAGCACAACCCCGCCGCCCGCGAAGTGCGTGGCTTGGCCGAACCGGTGCTCGCCGCCGACGAATGGCTGCGCGGCAAGAAACTGCTCACCCTCACCTTCCACATGCTCGACGCACGTTCCGTCGAGCAGGCGGTGCTGGAGGGCTACCTGCGGCAGATCACCGCGCTGCACCCCGACGCGCCGGTACCCGCCGTACACCGCTCCGACGCGCTGCTCGACGACGCCGCCCGGCTGCGCGAGCGGATGGGCGACGACGCCTTCTTCGCTGCGCTCCGCGACGGCGGCGCACCGGCCGGCGGGGCCGCCGGTACCGGGCTGGGGCTGGCCGCCCAGGTCGCCCGCGCCGCCGGATGGACCCCGGCCACGTACGCCGAAGCGGCCGCTGCCGCCCCCGGCACCGAATCCCGCGACCTGCTGGTCAGCGCCCTCACCAGCGCCTTCTTCAGCGGGGCGGTGCACAGCGGGGAGTACCTCGACCTCGACGCCGGCCTCGCCGTGATCACCCGGCACGCCAAGTCGCTCGGCTACGACGCCATGGTGCTCTTCCTCGACGAGTTGATCCTCTGGCTCTCCACCCGGATCAGCGACCACACCTTCGTCAACACCGAAGGGGCCAAACTTAACAAACTCGTCGAATCAGCCGACGCCGCTCGGCCGCTGCCGCTCGTATCGTTCGTCGCCCGCCAGCGCAACCTGGAAGACTTCCTCGGCCCCCAGGTCGGCGGCACCGAACGGGAAGCCCTCGCCCACGTCATGCGCAGCGTGCAGGGCCGCTTCGGCGAAATCGTCCTCGCCGACACCAACCTCCCCGAAATCACCGAGAAGCGGCTGCTCAAACCCCGAGACGAGGCCTCCCGCGCGGTCATCGACAACGCCTTCACCGTCGTACGCCACAACCGCGCCATCTGGGACATCCTGCTGCTCGGCGCGCAGTACGGCGACGCCGGCATCGGCTCCGACGCCGCCGCCTTCCGTAAGCTCTACCCCTTCTCGCCGGCGCTGGTCGCCACCCTGGTCGCCCTCTCCCAGGCGCTGCAGCGGGAACGGACCGCGCTGAAAGTGATGACCGAACTGCTCGTCGAACGCCGCGACACGCTGCGGGTCAACGACCTCATCGGCGTCTCCGCCCTCTTCGACCCGCTGGTGCTGCGCGGGGAACTGCCCGACCAGCCCAAACTCAAACAGCTCTTCCAGTCCGCACGCGACCTCTACCTGAAGAAGCTGCGCCCGATCCTGCTCAGCATCAACGAACTGACCGGCGCCGACGAGCAGCGGATCGCCACCCACACCCAGTTCCACCTCGACGACAAGCTGGCCAAAACGGTGCTGCTCGGCGCGCTGGTGCCCGACGTGCCGGCGCTGCACAACCTCACCGCCGCCAAGCTGCACGCGCTGAACTTCGGCACCATCACCGCCCCCATCCCCGGCTACGAGAACCAGATGGTCCTCAACCGGATACGCCGCATCGCCAACGACGCCGGGGAGCTGCACCTGTCCGACGGCCCCGACCCCGTGGTCAGCCTCAAACTGCACGCCGTCGACTACGACAAGCTGCTCGACCTGGTGCCGGAGCAGGAGACCACCACCACCGGGGTACGGCAGCAGCTGCTCCGCGAGCTGATCACCGCCGAGATGGGGCTGGCCGGTGCCGACGGCCAACTCGGGGAACTGCTGCAGCCCCGCGACTGGCGGGGACGCCGCCACACCATCCAAGTCAAATTCGGCAACGTACGCGACCCCGACAGCATGCCGGCCTCCGCCCTCATCGCCACCGGCGACGCGTGGCGGGTCGTCATCGACTACCCGTTCGACCCGGCCGGCTACCCGCGCAACGCCGACCGGGCCCGCATCGAGCAGCTGGACCGCGGCTCGCGGACCGTCTTCTGGCTGCCGCTGTACTTCACTGACGAAATGATGGGCCGGGTCGCCCAACTCGCAAAAATCAACTACCTGCTGGGGGTCGGTGGCAGCGGCGACCGGATCGACACCCTCGCCGCAGACTGGCCGGCCGCCGACCGCCAGCAGGGCAAGGTCTACCTCCAGCAGCGGCAGACCCAACTGCGCAACACCCTGCTCAGCGCGCTCAAACAGGCGTACGGAGTGGCCGCGCCGCAATCCTCCGACGTGGAGCCGGACGCTGTCGGCGTGCTGCACACCCTCGCCAATGGGATACGGATCGGTGACCCGCGCGGCGGCACCCTCGCCGAAGCCTTCCACAACCTCACCGGCGAGCTGCTGGCCTGGTCCTACCCGGGTCGGCCGGCGCTGCCCGACGACGAGAAACCGGTCACCCGAGGCGAATTCGCCAAAATCTTGGAGTACGCACAGCGGGCCGCCGCCGACGAAACCCGCGGCGTCAACGTTCCCCCCAACGACCAGCGCACCATCCGGCGGATCTGCAACAGCCTGCAACTTGGTGAACTGGTCGACCACCGCTACGTGCTGACCACCGGCACCTGCCGTTGGAGCCGGCACCTGTTGCAGGCCGCCGCCAACAAGGGCTACACCGAGCACTACCCGGTGCACCTGCTCCGCGAGCTGATCAACCAGCCGGAGCCGTTCGGGTTCGACCGCGACCTGGAAAACCTGATCATCGCGGTCTTCGCGCTGGAGCAGCAGCTCGCCTGGTACGAACACAGCGGCAAGATCAGCGTGACCAGCGTGTCGGCGGTGCGGGAGCACTACCAGCTGCGCCACCCGCCGATGCCGAGCACGGAAGCCTGGGAGAAGGCGGTCGAGCGGGGGCAGGCGCTCTTCGGTGAAAAGCTGCCGACCTGGCGCACCCCGACCAACCTCAGCGGACTCGCCGTCCCCCTGCGCACCGCCGCCAACCAGCACCGGGCGCACGCCGCCGAGCTGATGCGAAAACTGGAGCACCATGCCGACGTGCTCGGCCTCGACAAGTCGGCGGCCACCGGGCGGCTCGCCACCGCCCGCCGGATGGCGAAGCTGCTGGAACAGTTGGCCAACGAACGTGATGACGTGGTGCTGGTCGAGCTGCTTGCCCGCGCCGACGTCGGCGACCTCGACGACCAGGCGGCTGGGCAGACGTTCAAGCAGGCCGAAAAGGTCCTCCGGGCGCTGGACCAGCCCCACCAGTGGCCGCTCTTCCAGGCGATGATCGTTCGGGTTGATGACCCGCGCGCCGCCGCCATCGTCGCAGATCTGCGATCGGCGGCCCGGCACGAGCAGCACGGTGCAGACCTGGTGAAGGCGTTGCAGGAGGCGATGGAGGTAGCAACCGCCCTGCTCGCCGAAATTCAGCCGAAGCCTCCGGCCGTCGTGGTGAAGCCGCCGGAGAATGAGCGGAAACCGCAGGATGGGGATGCGGACGACGAGCCAGACCGGTCGCGGGATGAGCAGAAGCCCTCGGGCCGCGGATCCGGGCAGATCGTTGCTCCGCCGGCACCAGAGGACAAGGTGCTTCCCCCGATCGATCCGCGCCCGATCCCACCCCAGCAGCGGCAGGTGGCCACGGCAGAGGAGTGGCAGGCCGTGGCCGACGAGATTTGCGGCCTGATCGCAAACGGTAAACGGGTGAACATCACCTGGACCGCCCAGTGACCGCGCGCAGCGCCCCGATCCGCCCCGAAGCGGTACGCCGCAAAATTGAATCCTGGCTCGCCGAACAGGAC
>DASULK010000033.1:0-7102 GCA_036278255.1 Micromonospora sp. | reverse complement strand
GCCGAACGCTGACCTGTCGTCGCCCGCCGCTCTTCGTGGCACCCTTGAGCCCATGGAGCGCGACAACGATCTCGGACTCTTCGGCCCCGGCTCCGTCACGTGGAAGATCCACTCGGAGCCGATCCTGATCGTCGCTGGCCTACGCGCGCTCTACCTGCAGGCGCTACACCCCCGCGCCATGGCCGGAGTGGCGCAGAACAGCACCTACCAGGCGGACCCCTGGGGCCGGCTCGTCCGCACAGCCAACTATGTGGCCACCACCATCTACGGCACCACCGCCGAGGCCGAAGCGGCCGGGCGACGCCTGGCCGCACTGCACGCGCGGATGACCGCCCGCGACCCGTTCACCGGCGACGAGTTCCGCATCGACGAACCGCAGCTGCTGCGCTGGGTGCACGTGACGGAGGTCGAATCCTTCGTCACCACAGCGCAGCGGGCCGGGCTCCCGCTCACCGCCGCCGAGGTGGACGACTACTTCACCGAACAGCGCCGCGCCGCCGCACTGGTGGGCCTGGACCCGGCCACGGTGCCGGGCACCGCCGAAGAGGTGGCGCGCTACTACCGCACCATCCACGCCGACCTACGGATGACGAAAGAGGCGGCCGAGACCGCCCTCTTCCTCACGGTCCCGCCCGCACCCCGCCAACTCAGCCTCCCCCTCCGGCTGGGACTCGGCCTCGGGCCGGCCCGCCTGGCCTACCTCGGCATCGCGGCGACCGCCTTCGGACTCCTGCCACCGTGGGCCCGGAGGCTCTACGGCACCTTCGGCCTACCGCCGGCGGACCTGTCGGCGGGGCTCTCCGTACGCGGCCTGCGGCTCGCCGTCAACGCCGTCCCGCGCCGGTACGTCGAAGGACCGATCTACCGGGCCGCGATGGCCCGGGCACGGCGGCACGAAGCCGGCGACGGTCACCCGTCGGCGTCGTCCCCCGCAGCCAGCAGCCGTTCGACAGCGGCCCACGGCTTACTGGCCGGCGCATCCACGCCGGCCGGGCAGACGCGGCGGTAGTCGCACCAACTGCAGAGCGACCCGGGAGACGGCGGGAACTCCGCATCGGGATCGGCGCCCTCAGCTACCGCCCGCTCCGCCGCCATGATGTCCCGCGCCGTCTCCTCCGCCCGGCTGACGTGCCGGCTGATCGACTCGACGGTGTGCTCGTGGGCGGCCACCGTGCCGCTCGGCAGGTGGTGCAGCTCCACCCGACGGCAGGGCCGGCGGAAGACCCGCTCCGCCGCGTAGGCGTAGAGCGCCAACGCCTGCGAACCCCGAGCGTCGTCGGCGTCCCGCCCCGCACGGCCGGTCTTGTAGTCGACGATCACCAACTCGTCGCCGTCGGGGCCGGGCCGCAAGTCGATCCGGTCGGCCCGGCCGTTGAAGGCCAGCACCGCCGTCTTGACCGCTACGACGCGTTCCACCCCGAGCGGTTCCGCCTCCGACTCCAGCGTGTCGACATAGGCCTCCAGCCAGTCGAGCGCCGCGCGGAAAGCCTGCCGTTCCTGCTCATCGTCGCGGTAGCCTTCGCGGACCCAGGTGCCGCGCAGCAGCCTGGGCAGCACAGCGGGGTCGCGCCGTTCCGGCGGCAGCGCATACCAGCTGCGAAGCGCCGTGTGCACACTGGAGCCCAACGAATTGTGGGCCCACGGCGGCCCCTTCTGCGGGGCCGGCCGGTCAAGGTAGGCGTAGCGGTAGCGGCGGGGACAGTCGGCGTAGGTGCCGAGGCGGCTCGGCGTGCAGACGAAAAGCCGCTCCGGCATGCCCGCGAAACCCAGCTGTTCGGAAACCCCGGCGCGAGGATGAGGAACCCGGTTGCCGGGCGAGGAATGTTGTCGCACCCCGATCATCTTGCCATCTCTACCGCCCGAGGAAATTGCTGACAAAGGCGGCGACCGCATCCGCGATGAGCTGCACCGCGATCGCCGCGAGCAGCAGGCCGGCGATCCGGGTGACCACCTCGATCCCACCGGGCCGCAACACCTTCACCAGTACGCCGGAGAAACGTAACCCCAGCCAGACCGTGATCATGACGACGGTGATCGCCGCGGCGATCGACGCATAATCACCCGGCGTGTCGGCCCGCCGCACAAAGAGCATCGTGGCGACGATCGCACCCGGCCCGGCCAGCAGCGGGGTGCCCAGAGGCACCAGCGCCACGTTGGAGGTGGCCTGCTTGCTCGGGTCGTCGGCCTTCCCGGTCAGGAGTTCCAACGCGACCAGGATCAGCAGCAGCCCACCCGCGGCCTGCAGCGCCGGCACCTCGACGGCCAAGTAGTCCAGCAGGGTCTGGCCGGCCACAGCGAAGACCACGATCACCCCGAGGGCGAGCGCCACCGCCTGCCAGGCGGCGCGGTTGCGCTCGCGGGCGGCCAACGGCCCGGTCAACGCGAGAAAAATCGGCAACATGCCCGGCGGGTCCATGATGACCAGCAGCGTCACGAAGGCTTCACCGAACAGCTTGACATTCACCCGGTCAAACTATCGGGGCCCGAACCCGCCCGAGGCGAATCACGCTCCGGTGACCGGTGGCACGCCGGTGGCCTCGGCGACGATCCGCTCGAACTCCTCGGGCGCCGTGGTGTAGTCGCCCAGCCGCACCGTCTTGTTCGCGCCATGGAAGTCGGACGAGCCGGTCACCAGCAGCCCGAGTTCAGCGGCGAGGCCCCGTACGTGGGCCCGCTCCGCCATGGAGTGGTCCTCGTGGTCGGCTTCCAGCCCGGCCAGCCCCGCCTCCGCCAGCTCGACGATCAACGAGTCGGGGACGATCCGGCCCCGCCGAGTGGCCCTCGGATGGGCGAAGACAGGGACGCCACCGGCTTGCCGGACGAGCCGGACGGCCTCAAAGACGTCCGTCTCCTCCTTGGGTATCTTGTAGCGCTCCCCCAACCACTCGGGCGCGAACGCCTCCCGGGTCGTGGTGACCAGACCGGCCCGGATCAGCGCCTGCGCGATGTGCGGCCGGCCGATGGTGCCCCCGGCCGCCAAGGCGTGGATCTCTTCCCAGCTGAGCGCGAACCCGTCAGCGCAGAGCCGCTCGACGATGCGCTCGGCCCGGACCTTGCGGGCTTCCCGGACCCGGCGCATCTCGCCCATCAGTTCCGGGGCCGCCGGGTCGAAGAGGTAGGCCAGCAGATGCAGCGGGATCGAGGGCTCCCCGCCGTACCAGCGGCAGGAGAGCTCCGCGCCACGTACCAGGGTGAGCCCCGGCGGCAGCGCGGCCACCGCCGGCGCCCAACCGGCGGTGGTGTCATGGTCGGTGATCGCCAGGACGTCCAGACCGACCTCGGCGGCGGCCACGACCAGTTCGGCAGGGCTGAGCGTGCCGTCACTGGCGGTCGAGTGGGCGTGCAGGTCGATCACAGCGGCGGCGCCACCGGAAGAGCTCCAGGTCATCAGCAGGAGACTACCGCTTCAACCGCGGCAAGCCGGCCGGCTACGCCCCGTCGTCGGCTTTGGCCTCGTCGGCTTCCTTGCCCAACCTGGCTTCGACCGCTTGCGGCTCGTACATCTCTTCGACGACCCGCAGATACAGCTCGTTGGGGTTCGGCAGGTGTTTGACCTCCCGTAGAGCCTGGTCCTGGCCGGCGGATTCCAGCACGAAGGTGCCGTAGTTGAGCAGCCTCCCCAGGGGGGACTGGTCGTACTTCATGTCGGTGACCCGCGCCAGCGGCATCATCCCGACCCTCCGGGTGACGATGCCGTTGACCACCATCACCCGCTTGTTGGTCAGGATGAAGCGGTCGTAGTGCCAGTCGGCGAGACGCCAGGCGACCCACCCCATGGCGGCCAACCAGATGAGGACCGCGACCGTGGTCAAGCCACCGCTGTCCCGGCCGGCTAAAAAGCCGGAGAGATACCCGAGCAGAAAGGTGGCCAGGACACCGATCAGCAGCGGCAGCGCCAGGTGGATCCAGTGCCGCTTCCACTCACCTCGGTAACGCTCGGTCGGAAAGAGGTAGCGCGCGACCAGTGGGGTCGGCTCGTCCTCCAGCGGCAGGACCCGACGCGGGCCGGTCTCGCCCTGCAGGCCGGCCAACTCCTCCTCCGAGATGATCGGAGGGCGGAAGTCCTCGGAGTCCTGCCCCCAGGTCCCGCCCGGGGACCACGGCGCCTCGTGCTCCGGGTCGTCGGCGGGATCGTCATCGGGGTGGGAGGGGTCGCCACCGGAGCCTTGGGCGTCTGGTCGCCCACGCGGAATCGGGCCGGTGTCGTGCTCCCGTCCGTGTTCGTCGTCGGGCTCAGGAGGCTCGTGGGGCGGGTTGCTCATCGTCGATCAGGAGAAGAGGCTGGCGAAGAAGTTGCCGAACCCTCGGGCGATGTCCAGAACCGCGGCGCCCAGCGTCTTGGCCACGTCTGCGGCGGAGTCGGGTTGGAACGCCACGAAGAAGATCAGAAAGGCAACGAACGCCCACGTGAGGATCTTTTTGATCATTGCGGGCAATCCCCCTCCGCGCGGTGCCAGGACCGTTACCGCAGCGACCACAGGATAACAGTCCGGGGTCGGACGGTGAAACTTCTGCAAGTGTTTCCTACCCGTCTGGGCAGAATTCAAACTTCCCATACGGGCGGGAGCATCACCCTGGCACCCAAATCCGGACTCGCCGACCTGAACGCCCGCAATGGGGGGCATACGGGTCGCGTGATGCTGGGCGGCCAGGGCACGGAAGGGCACCTACTCCGGCGAGGGGCCGGCATGGGCACGGATCCACGCGTGCATCGCGATCCCGCTGGCCACACCGGCGTTGATGGAACGGGTCGAGCCGTACTGGGCGATGGAGAAGAGCTCGTCGCAGCCCGCCCGCGCCGCATCGGAGAGGCCGGGCCCCTCCTGGCCGAACAGCAGCACGCACCGGCGCGGCAGGACCACACTCTCCATCGGCCGCGACCCGGGCAGATTGTCGATACCCACCACGAGCAGGTTCTGCCCATGGGCCCAGCTGACGAACTCCTCGATCGTCCCGTGGTGGCGGACATGCTGATAGCGGTCGGTGACCATGGCACCACGTCGGTTCCAGCGGCGACGGCCCACGATGTGCACCTCGGCGGCGAGGAAGGCATTGGCGTTGCGCACCACCGTGCCGATGTTGAAGTCGTGCTGCCAGTTCTCGATCGCCACGTGGAAGTCGTGCCGGCGCCGGTCGAGGTCGGCAACGATGGACTCATGCCGCCAGTAGCGGTAGCGGTCGACCACGTTACGCCGGTCCCCGCCGGCGAGCAGCACCGGATCGTAACGCGGGTCGGTCGGCCAGTCGCCGGGCCACGGCCCGACGCCCACCTCGAACTCCGCCTTATCACTCTGCACGATGTGGGAGGGTACGCGCCCGGCACGTCCGCGCCGGCGCTCAGGGCAGGTTGAGGGCCGTCCCCAGATTGTCGAGGAATCGCTGCTGGCCGGCACTCAACGGCGGGTCGGAGGTCGGGGCGTCGCGCCACGCCGCCCGGCAGACCCGGACGGCGGCGGACTGCACCCACTGGCGGTAGGCGGCCGAATCGGCCAGATCCGCCCGCTCGGCGAGCAACCCGACCACCGCGCCACAGGCGGCGTACAGGTCGGCCAGGGCTCCTCGCCGGTCGGTCCTGGCCGGCTCGACACCTCGGCCCTGATCAGCCTCGGCGAAGACGCCTCGCACCACCGCCCGTACCAGTTCGCTGTCGAAGGCACGTCCGGCGGCGATTCCCTCCAGGCCCGCCCGAGCGATACCGACGGCATGGCCGGGTTGAGGAGGGTCCGCTGGTGGAACCAGGGTGGCGGCGACAACAGCCTGGCCGGGCAGCCGGGTCAGCAGCCGCCACTCGGTGGACGCGAAGGCCGGGGTGGCCGGTGGGCCGTTGGGCCGACTGGCGGCGGGCGGGTCTGGCGATGCGGAATCGCGCGACATGGCGACCTCCCGGACCAGAATATGGCGGCCGGCCGGGAGGCATGCCCCTTTCCCGCCGATCAGGGCCGCGGGGCTCAGGCCGGGGGCTCGGTCCGCGGGAAGCTGGGGCGCTCCGGATCGGCGCCGGCCGGTGCTGCTTCGGCGGCGTACTCCTTCTTCGGAACCATCACCCGGCGGCGGAAGACGCAGACCAGGGTGCCGTCCTGCTTGTAGCCCCGGGTCTCGACCGAGACCACCCCGCGGTCGGGCTTCGATGCTGACTCACGCTTCTCCAGCACCGTCGTCTCGCCGTAGATGGTGTCGCCGTGGAACGTCGGAGCCACATGCCGCAACGACTCCACCTCCAGGTTGGCGATCGCCTTGCCGCTGACGTCGGCCACCGACATGCCCAGCAGCAGAGAGTAGATGTAGTTGCCGACGACAACGTTGCGCTGGAAGTGGGTGGAGGTCTCGGCGTAGTGGGCGTCCAGATGCAGCGGGTGGTGGTTCATGGTGAGCAGGCAGAAGAGATGATCGTCGTACTCGGTGACCGTCTTCCCCGGCCAGTGCCGGTAGACCGCGCCGACCTCGAACTCCTCGTAGTAGCGGCCGAACTGCATGCTGAGCCCTTCGACGGACGACGATTGAGTACGGCCAGCATGCCTGATCGAATTCGGCGTCCGGGGGTCGGGGCGCTGCCGATCTACGCGGCTTCGCGGTGCAGGAATCGAGCCTGGACGCAATGAACGGCGGGGCCCTCCCCGGCACCCGCCGTCCACGCTCTGATGCTCGAAAGTCTGCCTGAATCCCGGGGCGTTCAGAAGGGGAAGAGGCGAGACGCGGGTCACAGTTATCAATTTGTTGCATTACCTACCGTAAGAGTCACCAGCGCCGTGACCGATCGTCACTGGGCACGTTTAGGCCTGTCAGGGGTACGGGGGTGAAAAGGCGACAATCCCGGAGACCGGAATGCGGGAGCGCTCCCATCACTCTGCGTGGTTCCCAACAACGCAAGCGAATTTGCTTCCGGAGCTAACGACCGGCTATCGGCAACTTGCCCTTCATCCCCGAAATGTTTCACCGCAGTCACACCCGGGAATACCCGCCGGGGTTGGCCGAGTTCTTCCTTTCACAAGCCACATCCCGCGATCGGAGAGATCAATGGCGACCGTTGAGCTGACAACGGCGAACTTCGAAGAGATGACCAGCCAGGACGGCATCGTGCTGGTCGACTTCTGGGCCAGCTGGT
>DASULK010000032.1:0-59349 GCA_036278255.1 Micromonospora sp. | reverse complement strand
GATCAACTACGATCTGCCGTCGGCGCCGGAGTCGTACGTGCATCGGATCGGCCGGGTCGGCCGGGCTGGCCGTGAGGGCGATGCGATCACCCTCGCCGAGCCACGTGAGCACCGGATGCTCAAAATGATCGAACGGGTGACAAAGCAGCGGATTGTGGTCGAAAAGGTGCCATCCGTTGCAGACCTGCGGGCGCGGCGACTGGAGTTGACCCGCGCCGCGCTGCACGAGAGTCTTCTCGAAGACGACCTGGAGCGTTTCCGCGTGGTGGTCGAGACGCTGACCGACGAGTTTGACGTGATGGAGGTGGCGCTCGCCGCGGTCAAGCTGGCCCACGAAGCGAGCGGCGCCGCTGCCGACGAGGAGGAGATTCCGGAGGTTCCTCCGGTCAGCCGGCGGGAGGTCCGGGGCCGCCGTGAGGCGGGAAGGGAGCAGCGGCGCGGCCGGGCACCGGCAGGTGGGATGACGCGGCTCTTCGTCAGTGCCGGACGCAGCGCCGGGATCAGGCCCCAGGACCTGGTCGGCGCGATCGCGGGCGAATCACATCTCAGCGGCCGCGACATCGGTGCGATCGAGATCGCTGACCGTTTTTCATTGGTGGAGGTGCCCGAAGCTGCAGCCCGCGAGGTGATCGCAGCGCTGCGCGGTAGTGCCATCAAAGGGAAGAAGGTCACCATCCGCCGGGAACGCGAACGAGTACGGTAGTTGTGCCCTTGGGCTCCGACCCGGGGGCGCCAACTTGCAACGTGGCAAGGACGACAGGGAACGGGGGTGTGGACGGGTCCGCCCCACCCACACCCCCGTCCGGGGATTACCGCCTCGTTACTGCGCCGCCCGGCAGGAAGCGAGCGCCCCGACGACCCCGTCGCCCGGCTCCTTCAGCGGAAGCTTGGTGGACGCGGCGGGGCACCGCGGCACCGTCAGGTCGTAGATACCGCGACCGAACGTGGCCACGGTCAACTGCCGGCTCGGCTCGTGGTACCGCAGGTACATCGTGGCCGCCATCGGAAGATCCGAGCCGAGTGAGGCCCATTCGCCGCCGTTCCAGCCGGAGACATACACACCGACGTCGGTGCCGACCAGGAGCAGCCCGTCCGAGGTCGGGACCACCGAGTTCACCGGTGCGTCAGGCAGGCCCTTGCCGATGTCCGCCCAGGTGCGGCCCCCGTCCTGGGTGACCATCACGTGCGGGCGGTCGCTGCCCGCGCGGAAGCCAGAGAACGTGGCGTAGGCGACGTCCTTGTTCTTCGGGTTGACCGCGATCCGCGTGACCCAGGTGCCGGGCAGCTGCGCCGGGTCGACCTGGTTCCAGTTCTCCCCGAGGTCATCGGTCCACCACAGCCGGCCGTCGTCGGTACCCACGTAGAGCTTGTCACCGTCGGTGGGGGCCACCGCGACCGTGCTGATCGTGCCCCACGGGTAGCCGGACGGGTCGTTAGGCCCGCCGCCGGTGAGATCCGGGCTGATCGCCTTCCAAGTGCGGCCGTTGTCGGTCGAGCGGTTGACGATGTTCCCGGCGTAGTACATGACGTTGGGGTCACTGGGATCGAAGAGCAGCGGCGTCAGCCAGTTACGCCGTTGCGACACCGTCTGGCCGGTGCCGATGTTCTGGCGCGGCGTACCACCGGCGTTCTCCGACCGGTAGCAGGCGCCGTACTGGCTGCACCCGAAGACGATGTTCGGGTTCTCCGGGTGGATGAGCACCTCGAGTCCGTCACCGCAGCCGATGGCGTTCCACGGGCCGCCGCGGCCGTTGTAGCCGCGGTTGCAGCCGTTGTCCTGGGCGCCACCCACCTTCAGCACGGGGTCGGTCTCGGCGACGTCCACCGTATAGAACTGGGTGTACGGCTCGTAGGTGGACTTGACCCAGCCGCTGGCGCCGTTGTTGTTGGAGCGGTAGAAGCCGCCGTCATTGCCGAGGTAGACACGGCCCGGCGTCTTCGGGTCCCAGCGCATCACGTGCTGGTCGGCGTGCACGCCCCCGACGGAGGAGAAGCTCTGTGCGCCGTTGGTGGAGCGCATCAGGTTCACCCCCATGAGGAACAGGTGGTCCTGGTTGTTGGGGTCGACGAAGAGCTTGCCGAACCACCAGCTGAACGTGGACTGCGAAGCCTGGCTGGTCGTGACCGGGGTTCGGGTCCAGGTGTCGCCCCCGTCGTCGGAGCGGTAGAAGGCCCGGAACGGGCCCAGCGCGGTGCCGACGTAGGCGTACAGCCGCTGCGGGTTGTTCGGGGCCAACGCCAGTCCCCAGCGTCCCTGGTCGGCGTCGGTCGGCAGGCCGTTGGTCATCCGCTCCCAGCTCTGCCCGCCGTCGTCGGAACGCCAGAGGCTGGAGCCGGGGCCGCCGTAGGTGCGCTGGTGCGGCTCACGGCGGTGGTCCCACATCGCCGCGTACACCCGGGCGGGGTTCTCCGGGTCGATGACGACCTCGGTCGCGCCGGTGGTGTCGTTCAGCGGCGCGAGGACCTGGTGCCAGGTGTCGCCGCCGTCCTCGGAGAGGTAGACGCCGCGCTCCCCACCGGGGACGAACAGGTTGCCGGCGGCCGCCGCGAAGATGCGGTCCTCGTTGCTCGGGTCGATGGCGAAGCGGGCGATGGCGTGGCTCTTCTCCAGGCCGACGCGCTGCCAGGTTTCGCCCCGGTCGTGGGAGCGGTAGATCCCGTCACCGCCGAAGGTGATGGAGCCACCGCCGGGCTGCGGTTCACCGGTGCCGGCGAAGAGGACGCCGTCGCTGGTCATCGCGACCGCGCCCATGCCCTGCACCCAGGTGTCCGGCCAGGCGGTCTCGAAGGTTGCGCCCGCGTCGCTGGACTTCCAGATGCCGCCCGAGGCGGCGGCGATGAAGATCTGATCCTCGACCTGCGGGTCCACGGCGATGTCGACCACTCGCCCGCCGATATTGTGCGGGCCGAAGAAGTCCCAGTCCTGCTCCGCCAACGGCCGGTAGACGGCGCGGGTGCGCGCCGCGAGCTTGTTCGCCTCGCCCCGCGCGTTCGCGTACTTGGCGGCCGACAGTTCGGTGCTGCCATCGCTCAGGCGCTGGGCGGTCATCCACTCGTCGGGGAGCTCCATGGGCCCGGTAGGTGTGCTGGTGGCTAATGATTCCTGGTCACGGGCTGTCGTTAGTGAGGCAACCAGCGCGACCACGGTGAACAGCGCCAGGATCGCTGTCACCGTGAGGCCGCGGCGACCTCGGAGGAGGGTAGTGTTCATGCGGTCTCTCCCTGTCCACACACCACTCGATGTGATCTGAGAAGCCGGTCATTGGTGGGCACACTAGAGAGAGCATTGACGCCCGTCACCGGGCATCTGTTGGGAATCGTGGCGCCTGCTTAGGACACCTGTCGAATCCAGGCGGACCCTCAGCCGCTGCGGAACTCCGGCAGTCCCGCGTCCTCAGAGTCCCGTCCCACTACCGCGGTCAGCGCGGTCCCGTCGGCGCAGAGCGCCGCAGCGCGCAGGTACATCCGGCGTTCCTGCGCCCGAAGCAGCACCTCCGCCTCGAAGATCTCATCCTCGACGCGCAGCAGGTCGACGTCGGCGCGTTCCTCATAGTGGGCGCGTACGTCCAGTGGCGTCATCCTGATCGTCGCCTCGACCGTGGTCAGCGCCCCCTGTTCCAGCACGGAGGTGACCCGCGCGCCGTCGGGCAGCACCAGACCGGTGACGTCAGCGGCGACTTCGGCCTCCTCGTCCAGCGGAACCCGGTCGCAGCTCGGCAGATTGGCCAGCATTGCCTGGGCCCGGTCCGCGGGCTCATGCGAGGCCGTCCCCCCGCCGCACGCCCCGAGCAGCGGCACGGCAACGACGAGGGCGAGTACCCGGAATCTCATCGCAGCAGGATGCCACGCTCAACGCAGCACCCGCCAGCGTCGCACCAGGAACAGTTGCGCAGCGATGATCATGATGCTGACCACCATGAGGACGATCGTGATCAGCGCCCCGTAGGCGAAGCCGGAAAACTCGAAGGCCTGGTCGAAGATGTAGACGGGCAGGTACAGCGTGGCGTTGGCGGGTCGGCCGTCGGTGAGGACGTACGCCGGCACGAAGTTGACCTGCAGAGTGAGGATCGTGTCACGGACCGCCAGCAGCACCAGCACGGGAGCGAGGAGCGGCAGCGTGAGCTGGCGCAGTTGACCGAAGGGGCCGCATCCCTCCAGCGCCGCCGCCTCGTAGAGCCGCCCGTTGAGCAGGCGGCGTGCGGCGAGAACGACGATGAACCCCTCGCCGATCGGGAACACCAGCATGAGGACGACCGCCACCCGGGCGGTGGTCGGATCGGCGAGCCAGGTGAAACCGGAATGGCCGAACAGCCCGAGAAGTTGGTTCAGTGGTCCGTAGAGCGGGTTGAGCACCCAGAGAAACAGCACCGCCAGCGCCACGTCGGGAATGACGGTCGGCAGGTAGACGGCGACCCGGAGCCACCGGCCGCCCGGACGCGGCGCGGCGAGCAGCAACCCGAGCCCGACGGCGGCCAGCAACCGTAGCGGCACAGCCAGCGCCACGTGAAACAGCGACGCTTCCAGACTGTCCAGAAAGAAGCTGTCGGAGAGCAGGCGGTCAACATTGGCCAGGCCGACGAATTGCGGATCACGGGTCAGCCCGGTGTGGTCGGTGAAGGCGTAGCCGACGTTGAGCAGGGCCGGGAGAGCGATCAGCAACGCGACCGCCGCCCCGTACGGGGCCAGGAACGCCCAGGCGGTGAGGGGTCGCCTGCCCCGCCGGGTGGTCACCGACGTCGTCCGGTGAAGGTGTCGAAGCGGTGCAGCCGTTCCGGGTCGGGACGCAGTCGTACCCGATCGCCGACGTGGACCTCGTGTCGCGGCCCGATCCGGACCATCAACCGGGTGCCGTCCCCGGAGCGCGTCCGCAGCAGGGTCTCGCTGCCGAGCGCCTCCACCACCTCGACCGTCGCTTCCAGGGGGCCCTCGTCGTCGAGCGTCAGGTCTTCGGGACGTATCCCGAGAGTCAGCCCGGTGGTACCGCCCAGCACCCCGCCACCGGCGACCAGATTCATCGGTGGGCTACCGAGGAAGCGGGCGACGGTGATATCAGCGGGCTGGTCGTATACCTGCTGCGGTGGGCCGATCTGCCGTACACGCCCGCCCGCCAACACCGCCACCCGGTCACCGAGCGTCATCGCCTCCGCCTGGTCGTGCGTTACGTGGATC
The DNA here is from genome assembly GCA_036278255.1 of Micromonospora sp. Classification (GTDB taxonomy): domain Bacteria; phylum Actinomycetota; class Actinomycetes; order Mycobacteriales; family Micromonosporaceae; genus DASULK01. The sequence goes on along the minus strand of DASULK010000032.1, from coordinate 54,180 downwards.
ATCGTTGTGCGCAGTTGCCGGTGCAGGCTGAGGAGGTCAGTCCGGGTGGCGAGCCGCAGCGGCGCGTCCAGGCTGGCCAGCGGCTCGTCGAGGAGGAAGACTCGGGGCTCGCGGACGAGGGCGCGGGCGAGCGCCACCCGTTGGCGTTGCCCGCCGGACATCTGGTCGGGGTAGCGGTCGAGCAGGTCAACGATCCTGACGCGTTCGGCCGCCGCCCGTGCCCGTTGCTCCGCCTCGGGACGGCGGACCCGGCGGACCCGTAGGCCGAAGAGCAGGTTGTCGCGTACGGTCAGGTGCGGATAGAGCGCGTAGTCCTGAAAGACCATCGCGACGGCACGCCGGTGCGGCGGGATCCGGCTGACGTCGTCGCCGTCGAGGAGGACCCGGCCGCCGTCCGGCTGTTCCAACCCGGCGATCAGTCGCAGAATGGTCGACTTGCCGGAGCCCGACGGCCCGACCAGGGTCAGCAGCTCACCGGGGCGCACCGCCAGGTCGACGCCCTCGAGGGCGGTGACCCGGCCGTAGGACTTGGCGAGTCGCTCCAGCCGGATCACGCCCCGCTCGGTCACCGGCCCCCGTCCACGGGCAGAGTGAAGAGGGGCCGGATCTTCTCCTGCAGTTGGCGCAGCCCTTTCTCCCGTTCGACCCGGCCGTAGAAGATCTCTTCAAGCAGGACGTCCGCCTCACGTTCCACCCGGGACCAGGTGGGGGTGCGGGGTGTGGTGCGCAGGTGCGGTTCCGCATCGAGGTAGACGTGTGACGATCGGGGGGGCTGATCGGGGGTGAGGAACACGTCGGAGCGGGCGACGTCGAGCCGCGACGGCACCGTGCGGCCGGACTCGGCGAGGATTGTCTGGCCCTGTTCGCTCATCGCAAACTCGATGAACCGCCACGCGTTAGCGGGGTTGGGGCGGCCCGCGCTCATGCAGTAGGCATCGCTGTGCAGGATCGAAGCCGGTACGCCGTCCGGCGCGACCGGCAGCGATGCCACGTCCCACTCGAAGCCGTCGATGGTGCGCAGGGTTGGGACGGCGACTCGGCTGTTCAGGTACATGCCGAGAGTGCCGCGCAGGAATCGAGCCTGGCTCGATTCGCTCTGCTCCTCGGCGTCCGGGGGCACGACACCGTGGACCAGTTGCAGGTCCAGGAACCAGTCGACAGCCTTCCGGGTGGCCGGATCGCCCGTGAGTGTCAGGGTGGTGGGCTGGTCGGGATCGTCAACGAGTTCGCCGCCATGGGACCAGATGAAGGGCGCGAGCCGGGCGATGGAGGGTGCCACACCCGCCCCGTAGATGCCATCGCCGCGTAGTGCCCGGGCCGCCGACAGGAAGTCGTCCCAGTCCCACCCGGCGTGCGGTAGCGGTACGCCCGCGGATGTGAACAGATCCACGTTGTAGTAGACGACCAGCGAGGAGAGGTTCTGGGGCAGACAGGTCAGGGTCTTGCCGTCGAACCGGAAGGCATCCAGAGCCCGCGGGCTGAAGTCCTCCTCGTTCAGCAGCGGGCTGTTGTTCAGATACGACTGCACGGGTTCGATCACGCCCTGCGCGGCGAACTGGCCGTACCGGCGGTAGTTGAGCAGGAAGACGTCCGGTGGTTTTCCGCCGGCGAACGAGGTGGTCAGCCGGGCCATGAGCTCATCCTGGGTGGCGACCGGCGAGAGGGTGACCGGCAGGCCGGGGTTGGCGTCCTCGAAGGCGTCGATGAGGGTGCGGTAGCCGGCGATCTCCTCGGCGTCGCCGAACAGCACGACGGTGAGGCCCGACGCATCGCCGGTCGCGCCGGCGCCGCAGCCGGCGCTGAAGGTTGCGAGCAGGGCTGCGGTGAGCAGGCCGGCACAGCGGCGGGGCCAGGATCGGATCACCGGCGTCCTCCAGGTCTCAGTGCTGATAGGGGATTGTCGCTCAGCAGGATCCGTTGGGCCAGTAGGAAGACCAGCACGCACGGGGCTGTAGCGATCACGCAGCCGGCCATCAGCAGCGGCCAGTCGGTGGGGTTCAACAGCCGCAGGAACTGCAGGCCGAGCGGGTAGGTGTAGCGGTCACCGCTGTGCAGATACAGCAGCGGGTCAATGAAGTTGGCCCAGTGGAAGGTGAAGGCCAGCACGGCCACCGCCAGGGTTGCCGGGCGTACCTGGGGCAGTGCCACCCGCCGCCAGATCGCCAACCATCCGGCACCCTCCAGGCGAGCCGCCTCCAGTTGGGTCTCCGGCAGCCCGCCGAAGCTCCAGGCGTAGATCAGCACAAGGAACGGGCTGACCGCGAGCGCTGCCGGGGCCAGCAGCGGGATGTAGGTGTCGACCACGCCGGCGATCCGGAACACTTCGAAGCGAGTCGCCCAGACGGCGGTGGTCGGGACGAGGAGCACCACCAGTAGACCGAGGAGCACCCGCCGCCGCGCTGTGGGTGCCAGCAGTCGGAGCCCGAAACCGGTCAGCGAGGCGACCACGACGGTCAGCGGGACCGCGAGGGCCACCACCAGCGCCGAGTTCGCCAGGTAGGTGAAGAGCGGTATGAGTTGCGGCAGCCGCGCGTAGGCGGCCAGTGTCGGCTCGGGCGGGAGGAGCTCCAGCGTGCGGGGTGGGGGCAGACCGGCGGGGCGGAGTGAGCCGACCACCATGAACCACAGTGGAGAGGCGAAGAGTGCCGCGAAGAAGGCCGGTACGAGGTAGCGCCCGATCAGACGAGATCTCATGGATGCGCCGAACCTATGAAGTGGTTGGCCCCGCGGTCATCGGGCACCTGTCGGAAAACCGCGGTATCCACCTCCCACAGGTGTCCGATGACCGGCCGTCGCCCGCTTCGTAGGTTCTATATCGACTGCCGCGCACACCGACGGACGCATGCCCGCGGACGACTGATGCGCGGGGGCGACAGCCGGGGCCGGGAAGGAGAAGCATGATGCGGACCACGAGGAGATGGTTACGAGCGGGGGTGGTGGTCGTCGTGTCTGCGGCCATCGGCCTGCCGATGACGGCCGCGGCGGCGCAGCCCACGGCGGAGAGCCCCCACCTGGTCATCGAGGATGGCGTTACGCAGCCGGTGTTCGACTACTCCGACGCGATCCGTGAACGGATCTTCGTCACCTCCGATGTCGACACCGACGCCGATGGCAAGCTCGACGTCGTAGCCATGGACATCATGCGGCCGCGCGTCAGCGACCACGGCCTCCGGGTTCCGGTGGTGATGGATGCCAGCCCGTACTACTCGACGGTGTGCCGGGGCAACGAGAGCGAGTGCAAGGCTGACCTCGACGGCGACGGCCTGAACGACAAGTGGCCGCTCTACTACGACAACTACTTCGTGCCGCGTGGCTACGCGGTGATCCTGCTCGACATGATCGGCACCAACAACTCGACCGGATGTCCGGTCACGGGCGGCTACGCGGACAACATCAGCGCGCCGACCGCCATCGACTGGCTCAATGGCCGTCGCAAGGGCTTCGACGCCAAGGGCAACGAGGTCGTCGCTGACTGGCACAACGGCAAGACCGGCATGATCGGCAAGTCGTACGACGGAACCCTGGCCAACGCGGCCGCGGCCACCGGCGTGGACGGGCTGGCGACGATCGTGCCGATCTCGGCCATCTCCAGTTGGTATGACTACTCGCGTAGCAACGGCCTGGTCACCCGCGCCAACAACTACTCGGGCAGTCTCGCCAATACGGTCACCAACCCGAACCGGCGGGCCTACTGCGCGCCCGTACGCGCCCAGCTGGGCCAGCAGGTCGACGACGTCACCGGTGACTACAACGACTTCTGGGCCGAGCGCGACTACGTCCCCAACGCCGACAAGGTCCAGGCCAGCGTCTTCGTCGTGCACGGCATCAACGATGACAACGTGCGGGCCGACCACTTCAGCAAGTGGTGGTACGCCCTGGCCGAGAACAATGTCCCCCGTAAGCTCTGGCTGACCGGCACCGGGCACATCGACCCGTTCGACTTCCGCCGCGGCGAGTGGGTCGACACCCTGCACCGCTGGTTCGACTACTGGCTGCAGGGCATCGACAACGGGATCATGAACGAGCCCATGGCCGACATCGAGCGGCTGCCGGATGTCTGGGAGACGCACCGCACCTGGCCGCTGCCCAACACGCAGCCGACCCAGGTGTGGTTGCGGCCCGGGGCCGACGGTGGATCGGGTGCGCTGTCGGTTCGCCCGAACCCGGGCAAGGCGTCGGCGACCTTCCAGGACGCCCCGACCATGAGTCAGGCCAACGCCATCCGGCACCCGTCGGACCCGCTGGCGAACACGCAGAACCGCCTGGTGTTCCTCTCCGAACCGCTGAAGGCGCCGCTGCACATCTCCGGTACGCCGATCGTGCAGATCAAGGCGTCGGTCAACGGCGTGGACACCAGCTTCGCCGGGCTGCTGGTCGACTACGGGACTCGGCAGCGGTTCAGCACCTCCGGTGACGGGATTCGGACCTTGACCGCCGAAGACTGCTGGGGCGCCGAGGCCAACTGGGGCGGTCACGCCGAGGAGGCCTGCTACCGGCAGACCGAGAAGACCGTGGCCAGCAACCCGCAGGAGTTGGTCACCAAGGGCATCCTTGACGGGCTGAACATCGACTCGCTGACCGAGTCGACCCCGCTGGTACCAGGGCAGAAGTACCAGGTCAAGGTGCCGCTGATGCCCGAGGACTACGTTTTCGAGGCCGGCCACCAGATCGGGGTGATCCTGCTCGGCTCCTACTCCGGCTACAGCAGCCGGGCCAAGCAGACCCGGGCCGACATCACCATCCACTTCGACAGCAGCCGAATCATGCTGCCGGTGGTCGGCGGCCGGCAGGCGGCTGTCGCGGCCGGCCTGTAGACGCGCAATCAAGGGGCGCCCGACAGTATGTCGGGCGCCCCTTGGCGCGTCCGTCAGCTTTCCGGGCGGTATCGCCCGGTGAGTCGGGCCAGCTTCAGCGTCAGATGCAGGCAGAGACGTTCGTTGCCGTCCTTCAGGTCGGTGTCGGCGAGTTCCTCGATCCGCTGCAGGCGGTAGTAGAGGGTGGTGCGGTGCAGTCGTAGCTGCTGTGCGGTGGCGTGGGCGTTGCCGGCCAGGTCCAGGTAGCGCTCCAGGGTCTCCAGCAGCACCGGATGGGCCTGGTCGCGGATCAACCGTTCCAGACCCGGGTGCACCCCGTCGAGCCCCAGTTGCTGGCCGTTCATCCGGGACAGCACCCGGTAGACCCCCAGGCTGGACCAGGAGATCACCCTGCCGAGAGCGGGCAGTTGCACACCGACCCGGGCGGACTGTAACGCCTCGCGGTACGACCCGACGGTGTCGGCCAGCCGCGACCGTGTCTGCCCGATCCCGATGACGGTGCGTACCACGGAACCGAGCCCCTGGGTCGCCGTCTGGAGGCCGTCGTCGAGGTGCTTGGCGGCTACCTCGGGGGAGGGGCGCCCGGCGGCCCGTGTGCCGGAGAGCACCAGCACACCATGGTCGTGGCGGACCAGGTGCAGTGCTTCCCGAGGGCCGATCCAGCGTCGGGTGTTGACCAACGCCTGCTCCAGCGCGGTACGCGCCACCTCGTCGGAGAGCTGGCCCCGCTCCGTCACGAGCTGCGCTACGAGAGCGGTGGTCGGTCCATCACCGGCGGTCATGCCCGCCTCCAGCAGCGCCCGTACCGCCCGGTCGCGGGTCTGCCCGCCGTCGGCGAGCAGGGCGCGTGTCGCCTCGGTTTCGCGCTGGGCGGCCAGCTCACCCAGAAGGTTCGCCCGGTAGAGCGCCAGGGCGAGCTCCTCCAGCAGTCCGGTGGAACCGAAATCGGTGCCGGTCAGGGTGCCGTCCGCGTCGATAAACCAGATGAAGCCCAGCAGCAGCTCGTGGTGCCGGATCGGTACGCATACCCGCGGCAGGAGCCCAAGCTCCGGGCACGGCGGTGTCCGCAGCGGCTCGCGGGCCTCCGTGATGCCGATGCCACGGAACCAGGCGATAACCTCGGGGGTGGACTGGCGGCGCAGAATCGACGCTCTCCGTACGTCGTCCATCACTCCGGTGTGCTCGCTGTAGACCACAACACGGTGGCGGCGATCCTCGACCAGCGCCGGCCGACGAACATGGGCGGCGACAGCATCGATAAGGCGTTGCAGCTCACCCTGCATGAGATCCTCCGGTCGCCCAGACTCTGTAAAAGGAACCCTTTCCTGGCTGCGCCGGTGACAGGAGTCGGGGATCGGCCTCTACCTTCTGATAATCATGGTGTGGAAGCAAGCTTCGACCCCGACCAGCGGTTGCGGCCCTCCACCGCCCTAACGGATCGCCCGGTGCAGGGGGCCACCGCATCGGCCGCTCGCCACTGCCGCGTCCGGACCGATCGGCCAGGCCGATGCGCTCCATCGGAGATTCCGAGCGCCACGGGTGGTGCGGGCCCGAGCTCCGCTGGCAGCCTCTGTGGGGGGCTGGCGCCGCCCGATGTAGCCGAACCTCGCAAGGAGCGTGAGCATGGACACTTCGATGACTCCCCGCGCAGCGGCGCAGGAGCGGCTCGGAGCGTGGGAACTTGTCGCCGCGATGGTGATCTCCGGCACGATCGGCGTTTTCGTGGTCGAGTCCGGCCAGAGCACCTTCCATGTGGTCTTCTTCCGCTGCCTATTCGGTGCCCTCGCCCTCGGCGCCTACTGCCTGATCCGCGGATTCTTCCGAGATTCCGGATTGACCTGGGGGAGGTTCGGGCTGGCCGTTCTCGGCGGCATTTTCCTCGTCTACAACTGGGTGTTCCTGTTCAACTCGTTCACTCTCACCTCGATTTCGGTCGGTACCGTCGTCTACCACACCCAGCCCTTCTACCTGCTGCTGCTCGGCGCGTTGCTCTTCCGGGAGCGGCTGACGACCCAGAAGCTGGGCTGGGTGCTGGTGGCCTTCTGTGGGCTGGTGATGGTCACCGGGCTCACGCCCGAGGAACTGCGAGGTGGCCTGGATGCGCGCTACCTACGCGGCATCGGATACGCCCTCCTGGCCGCCCTCTTCTACGCGTTCGTCACGCTGATCGCCAAGCGACTCCAGCAGGTCCGTCCGCATGTGGTGGCGTTGGTCCAGGTCAGTGTCGGTGTCATTCTGCTGCTGCCGCTGGTGCGTTTCGACGAAGCCGTCGGGATTGGCGCCAAGTGGGGCTGGCTGATCGGGCTCGGCCTGATCCATACCGGCGTGATGTACGCGCTCCTCTACTCCTCATACCGGAAGTTGCCGACGTCGAAGATTGCGGTGCTCTCCTTCGTCTACCCGGCGGTGGCCCTGGTGGCCGACTATCTCGTCTACGGAGTGCACGTCAGCCTGATCCAGGCGTTGGGCGTCCCGTTGATCGTCGGCGCGAGCCTCGGCGTCTCGCTCGGCTGGCGGCTGTGGCCGGCACGGTCCGGTGCGGTGAAGCCGGTGGCCGGGGAACCGACCGAGCCTGGCGCGATGGTGGGGGCGGGCAGCGGCGCGAGCGCCGAGTGACCGCAGATCATCCGCCTTCGCTCGCCGCCTCCTGGACCACACGCGTTGCTTCCGATATGAACAACTGCAGCTCCGGCGAGATCCATTTGGTGCTGTTCCAGGCGAGCTGGGTGTAGATCCGAAACGGCACCGGCCAGGGAAGCGCTACCAGCGAACCGGCCGCGAGTTCCGCGGCGACGGTCACCTCCGGCAACAGCGCGACACCCAACCGGACCTCGACGCTACGCTTGATCGCCTCGATGGTGCCGAACTCGAGCAGGGGTACCGGCTCCTCACCATCCTCGCTGAGCAACGTCTGAAACTGGTCCCGGTAGACGCAGCCCGGCTCGGTGCCGAGAACGGGGACGCTGCGCAGATGCTCAATACCGATGCGGTCCTGTCGGGCCAGCGGATGATCCGGCGCACTGACCAGCGCCAGAGTTTCCTCGCAGAGCACCACGGTGGTCAGGCCCGGATGCTCCCGGCCCTGTTCCATCAGGAAACCAGCGTCGAATGCGCCTTGGCGCAGTGCTGCCCGGGTCGCGGCGCAGGAGGTCGGTCGTAGCGACAGCCGTAGCCGGGGGTAGCGGTAGTGGAACAGCTCGAGCAGGGGTGGCAGCCGGTACGAGGTGATGCTCTCCATCGTGCCGATGATCAGCTCGCCCTCCGGTTCCCGCTCCGGGTGCAGGTTGCGACGGGCCTCGGCGACGAGTTCCAGGATCCGGTCGGCGTAGGGCAGCAGCTGCTCGCCGGCTGCGGTGAGCCGGACCCCTCGCCCGCTGCGTTCGAACAATGACACGTTGAGGTCGGATTCCAGGGCCTTGATCTGGGCGGTGACGGTGGACTGTGCGTACCGCAGTTCGGCCGCGGCTCGGGTGAGGCTGCAAAGCCGGGCAACCCGTCGGAATGTCTCCAGGTGACGGAGTTCCACAGTCGCCCCGGTTCTCAATTCCGGTCGCGGTCGATGCGCAGCTCGCGTTCCAGGCTGATGATCGCCTCGCGTAGCTCGTCGAGACGTTGAGCAACCACGATCCGGTCGATCTCATCCGGCACGCCGTCGCCGTCGGCGTCGTAATCAGGCCGCAGCCGTTCGGTCATGCGCAGCTGGCGGGCCTCCTCCATCGAGTTGATGACAACTCCGATGAGGACGTTCACCAGCAGGTACGAGGCGATCAGCACGTAGGAGACAAAGTAGATGAGGGTCCAGTCGCTGACCGCCCGACCGGCTTCGATGGCATCGGGGAGAGTTTCCAGCGACAACAGTACGAAGAGGGTGAGCAGCGCGCGTCCGATGTTGCCGTAGTCGTCGGGGTAGTCGTCGGCGAAGAGCAGCCAACCGATCATGCCGTAGACGTAGAGAACCAGCACTGATAAGACCAGGAAGCCGGCGACCCCGGGCAGGCTCCGTCCGATCCCGGTGACAATGGCGCGCAGGGTTGGGAAGAACCGCACCAACCGTGTAATCCGCGCGATTCGGGCGAGTCGGAGCAGAGTCGAACTGGAGTGCAAGCCGGGCAGCAGAGCCGCGGCGATCACCACGAAGTCGAAGACGTTCCAACCGCTGCGGAAGAAATCCAGTGGCCGTCGACCGTGTGCGACGATGCGGACGATGAGCTCGCCGACGAAGGAAATGAGGAAGATCCGCTCCAGAACGGTGAGCGCGCCACCGGCGACGGAGTCGATCGACGGATAGGTGCTCAACCCCAAGGCGACCGCGTTAGTCACGATCAGTCCCGCGATGAGCAGGTTGAACGGGGCCGATTCGGTGATCGCGGCGCAGATTGCCGGGATGTTAGGGAAGCGCGCCGGCCGCGCGGTGTCGGCGGGAGTGCCCGGCGAGGCCTCGGCCGGGACATCGAGCTGGGAGCTAGGCACAGATCCCTCCCGAACCGTTGCTGTCCACGTGGTGGACCTCCCCATTGATCGCGCTTCCTGGCACTCTACTGCGGACAGCTCCCGACCGGGTACCGCGGGCGCTATCGGGATGCGGGCCGGTGCTCCGCTTTCCAGGGCGGGGGTGAAGGCCCGCGGGGGAGGGCTGCTAGGCCTGAGCGTGCCTTGGCCGGGTGGTTCTGCTGTTCGATGTGCTGTTTCACGACGCTCAGCGGTGCACCGTCGATGGGGCCTGCGAAGTATGAGCCTGACCAGAGTTTGTTGGCCTGGTAGTAGTGCTGTTGCAGGTTGGGGAATTCCTGTCGCATCCTGCGGCTGGATACGCCTTTGAGGCTGTTGACCAGCTTGGTGATGGCTACCTTGGGTGGGAAGTTGACGAGTAGGTGGGCGTGGTTGTTCTCCCCGTTGAACTCCACCAGTTCGGTCTCGAAGTCGGCGCACACGTCCCGCATGATGTCCTCCGTCCGGGGCAGGTGCGCGGCGCCGAACACCTTGTGCCGGACCTTCGTTACGAAGACCAAGTGGGCGTGTAGAGCAAACACGCGGTGTCTGCCGGTGCGGATATCTTCGGGACCGGTCATGAACCATGGCTAGTGTGTCCGATGTGCAGCTTCGGTATAACTACCGTGTTTATCCGACGCTAGGCCAGCAGATGGAGTTGGCCAAGGCGTTCGGGTGTGCGCGGGTGGTGTTCAACGACGGGTTGCGTGTACGACAGGCCGCGTGGGAGCAGGGTCTGCCGTACGTCTCGGACGGGGAGCTGTCCAGGCAGGTCATCACGGAGGCGAAGAAGACCGAGGCTCGCGCCTGGCTGGGCGAGGTGTCAGCGGTCGTCTTGCAGCAGGCGTTGGCCGATCTGAACGTGGCGTACCGCAACTTCTTCGCCTCTGTCACCGGCAGGCGTAAGGGGCGGAAGGTCGCCCCGCCGCGGTTGCGGTCGCGCAAGGACAACCGGCAGGCGATCCGGTTCACCGCCAACGCCCGGTTCAAGGTGCTGAACAACAACAGGCTGCGGCTGCCGAAGATCGGCGACCTGGACGTGCGCTGGTCGCGTGAGCTGCCGTCCGGCCCGTCTAGCGTGACGATCGTGAAGGACGCGGCGGGCTGACCCACTTCGCGGTGCTGTCCGGCGGTACGAAGGTGACTGCGCCGAAGTTCCTGCGCCGCGCCGCTCGGAAGCTCAAGCGGTTGGCCCGTCGCCTGGTGCTGCGGTGCCGGCATCGGCCGTCTCGATCAAGGCCTTCCGCCTGGATTAAGGACTTGTTGCCATGGTTGGAGGCGAAATCACGACCACAAGTCCTTGATCGACGAGATAGGTGGGTGGCGGGTCGGCGGGAGGCCGGTGGCGGGGAGGGGTGGTCGGCGGGCGCATGGGGCGGGCGGGGGAATGGTCCTCAGCAGGTCGGGTACCCGCAACGGACCGAGAGGAGTGCCCGATGAGCCAACCCGAGGAAAGCCGCCCCAAGACGCCGACAACCGACGACGTTCTGCTGCGTCCCGGTCGCCACCCGGACCGCCGGGTGGACCAGCTCGCGCCCCGCCCGCCCGAGCGGCGCGGCAAGGTCCGCGTGGAGGAGGGCGGGGAACTGCGACCGCTGGGACCGACCGGCCAACCGGAGTAGGACCCCGAGGCGAAAAGGGGATAACTAGCGGTATCGGCGGCCGATCCGCCAGTACGATCGGCCGCCGATAGCGGCCTTTAGTGCTGTGTGCGGTCCTCGATCTCCGTCCCGGATTCGCCGGGGCGGGCCCCGATCGCCTGCTCCGCGGCCTCTCCACCGGTGCTTTCGTCGCCGAGATCCAGCCCGCTGCGAGGCAGTCCCCGGATCCCGCGCACCTGCCCTTCACCCTCCTGTGGGCCGGCAGATCGAGAGTCGCCGGTCTTACCCGGCTTGGTGGAGGTGGGGTCGAGGCGGCCTCTGGTTCCCTCGGCCGGCAAGTGTTCGGCCCGCGCCTTTGCGACGCGCCTCAGGTCGTCGTCATCCCGCATGAGGTTCCTCCGGCATGTGTTGGTTATCGCCCTGACGGCCGCTCCGTTTCGTCGCGGCATGCACGCGATGGCGGTCGTCGGTCTGGCCCGGGATGCCCATCGCTGCGACGGCTAAACCTGATCGCGCCGGGCCCGATGCCGGAGCGGGTTGGCAGATTGCGTAATTCGTCCGGAATTGCCCCCTGACTATTGATGAACTTTTGCTCGCGGGGAGAAAAGTCTGGTCTCAGTTGAGCAAAGGTCTAGACATGACGGTATGAAAGCTTCTAGTCTGCGGGCACAACACGCCGACGTCCGGTCGACGTGGAGAACTGTCGGAGGTGGACCGGCATGCGTACCGCAGACCCGTTGCACCTGCGCCTGCTTCGCCTGCTCCGCGACAACGGCGCGGTCTCGCGGGCCGAGTTGGCGGACCGGCTGGAGATCCCCCGGCCGCGCCTGTTGGCCGAACTGGAGCGGTTGGTCAACCTCGGTTTCATGACCGAGGCCGGCATGGCCGCGTCCCGGGGCGGCCGTCGATCCACCCTGGTCGCTCTCAATCCCGATCTGCGGTTCGCCGCCATCGATCTGGGCGCCAGTTCGATCGACGTGGAGATCACCAACGGACAACTGGAGCCCCTCGCCGCCTACGCCGAGCCCGCCGACATCCGGTCGGGACCGAAAGTGATCCTGCACCGCGTCAACGAACTGCTCGCCAAAGCGAAGGCGGACGGAGCGTACGGGAGGCTCGACGCGATCGGTATCGGGGTGCCCGGGCCGGTCAGCTACCGGGACGGTGTGCCGGTCTCACCGCCGATCATGCCCGGCTGGGACCGGTTCCCCGTACGGGAGTTGCTGACCCGTGAACACGGTTGCCCGGCGGTGGTCGACAACGACGTGAACATCATGGCGATCGGGGAGCGGCACGGCGGGGTGGCCCACTCCGTCGACGACTTCCTGTTTGTGAAGATCGGCACCGGGGTCGGCTGCGGGATCTATCTGGCGGGCGATGTCTACCGGGGGATTGACGGCTGCGCCGGCGACATCGGCCATATCCAGGTCGACGCCAACGGCCCGGCCTGCTCCTGCGGCAACGTCGGTTGCCTGGAGTCACTCTTCAGTGGGGTGGCGTTAGCCAAGGACGCGACCGCAGCCGCCCGGTCCGGCGAATCGCGGGCCCTGGCCGAGCGGTTCGCCGCAGCCGGTGTGCTGACCGCCCGTGAAGTCGCGGAGGCGGCGGCCGAGGGGGACGTCACCTGCATCAAGTTGATACGCGACGGCGGGCGGCGGCTCGGCGGAGTGCTCGCCAGCCTGGTGAACTTCGCCAACCCATCCATGATTGTCATCGGTGGCGGGCTGGCCCGGCTGGGGCACGTGCTCCTCGCCGAGATCCGCAGCGTCGTCTATCGCCGATCGCTGCCGTTGGCCACCGGCAACCTGCCCGTGGTCCTCTCCGAGCTGGGGGCACGCGCCGGGGTGGCCGGGGCCGCAGTGCTCGCCAGCGATCTCGCCTTCGAGCAGGCGTCACTAGCGAGGGAGGGGTCATGACGGACCCTGTTGACCGTCCGGTCGTGCTGCGGCTCAGCGACGTGGTGAAGACCTTTCCCGGCGTCCGCGCGCTTGATGGCGTGCAGTTGGAGGTCCGCGCCGGCGAGGTCCACTGTCTGCTGGGCCAGAACGGTGCCGGCAAGTCCACCTTGATCAAGGTACTGGCCGGGGTGCACCGCCCGGACTCCGGCAACGTCGAGTGGCTCGGCGAGCAGGTGAGCTTCGCCAACCCCCAGGCGGCGATGCGCGCTGGCATCGCCACCATCTACCAGGAGCTCGACCTTGTCGATGACCTTTCGGTCGCCGAGAATGTGTTCCTCGGACACGAGCCGCGTCGTTTCGGCTTCGTGCACAAAGGATTGATGGCGCGCCGGACCCGGGAGATCCTGGGACGTCTGGGACATGCCGAGATTCCGCCGAGGCGACTGGTGCGGTCACTGCCCGCCGCCGGCAAGCAAATCGCGAGCATGGCCCGAGCCCTTTCCCGGGAGGCGAAGCTCATCATCATGGATGAGCCCAGCGCGGTGCTCGCCCACGACGAGGTCGACAACCTCTTCCGGGTCATCCGTGACCTCACCGCACAGGGCATCGCGGTCATCTACATTTCGCACCGGATGGAGGAGATCCGCGAGATCGGCGACCGCGTCACCGTTCTCAAGGACGGTCGGACCACGGCGGCAAACCTTCCGGCGCGGACGACTTCGACCCGCGATCTGGTCAGCAAGATGACCGGGCGGAGCATCGAGTACGTCTTCCCGGAGCGGGCCCCGGTGGCCCCGGACGCCGGCGAACTGCTGCGCGTGGAGGGGCTTACCCGACAGGGCGAGTTCGTCGACGTCTCACTGCAGGTTCACCCGGGAGAGATTGTCGGGATCGCCGGACTGGTCGGCTCCGGCCGCTCCGAACTGTTGGAGACGATCTACGGTGCGCGGCAACCGGACGCCGGGTCGGTCCGGATGAACGGACGTGTGCTGCGCCCCGGAAGTGTCGGCGCCGCGGTGCGCGCCGGACTGGGTATGGCACCGGAGGAGCGCAAGAGCCAGGCGCTGCTGCTTGGCGAGCCGATCTACCGCAACGTCACGCTGGCCACCTTCGCCCGCTTCGCCCGTGTCGGGTTCACCGATGCCGGGCGGGAGGCGGCTGAGTCGAACCGGATCGCCGACGCACTGGAGTTGCGCCCCCGCGACGTACGGCGTGCGGTACGTCAACTTTCCGGTGGCAACCAGCAGAAGGTCGTCGTCGGCCGCTGGCTGCTCGGCGGCACCAAGCTGCTGCTGCTCGACGAGCCGACCCGGGGTGTCGATGTCGGTGCCCGGGCGGAGCTCTACCAGGTGATTCGGGACCTGGCCGACCGCGGGGTAGGGGTGCTGCTGGTCTCCAGTGAGGTGCCGGAGGTGCTGGGCCTGGCCGACCGGGTGCTGGTGATGCGCGAAGGGCGGGTCATCCATGAGGCGCCCGGCGGGCAGATCGACGAGGAAACCGTGCTCGACCTGGTGATGGCGGGATCACTGATGCAACCCGCCGCAGCGTGAGCGGTGACGAGAGAAGGAGCCGTGAGCGGTGATGACAGAAGGAGAAGGACAGTGACCGCGGACGAGTCCACGGCGACCGCCGTACCCGCAGCCGCCGGTACCGCGACGGCCGTGTCGTTGCAGGAACCGGCGAACGGCGGTGGGACTGGCCACCGCGGCGATTCGGCGGGGGCCGACACCCCCGCCCCCCACCAGAGCTTCTGGCGGACGGATGCGAGCGAGTCGATCAAACGGAACCTTGCGCTGGTCGGGGTGCTGGTGATTCTGGTCGTCATCGGGGTCGTCACCCGGCCGGACCTCTACGGGAACCCCACCTGGGTGGGGAACAACATCTTCACCATCCTTCAGCAGGCCTCGGCGATCGGTGTCGTCACCGTGGGCATGACCTTCGTCATCATCGGCGGCGGCATCGACCTGTCAGTGGGGGCGATGGTGGCGCTGGCCGGTGTCTGGGCGACCACGGCCGCCACCCAGAGCTTCGGGGCCGGCGGCATGATCTTCACCGCGCTCGCGGTCGGCATCGGCGTCGGCCTGGTCAACGGGGTGTTGATCGCCTACGGCCGGCTGGTCGCCTTCATCGCCACGCTCGCCATGATGGTCGCGGCGCGGGGCCTGGCCGCACAGATCTCCGGCAAACAAACGCAGGTCTCCAACTCCGCGTTCATCAACGACATCGCTACGAATCGGATCCTCGGTATCCCGATGTTGGTGATCATCCTGGCGATGGTCGTGGCGTTGGGTTGGGTGCTGCTCAACCGCACGACCTTCGGTCGGCGCACGGTCGCCGTCGGCGGGAACGTCGAGGCGGCACGACTCGCTGGCATCAACGTCAAGTTCCACACCCTGTTGCTCTACGCGTTGTCCGGGCTCTGCTGCGGGATTGCCGCGGTCATGCTGACGGCGCAGGCCAACTCTGCGCAGGCGGGCGCGGCCAACCTGTACGAGTTGGACGCGATCGCTGCGGCGATCATCGGTGGCACGCTGCTCAGCGGCGGCCGCGGCACCATCATGGGTGCCCTCTTCGGAGTGCTGGTCTTCTCGACCATCACCAACCTCTTCGCCATCAACAACCTTCCGACCGAGGTTCAGAACATGGTCAAGGGCGGAATCATCGTGGCCGCGGTGCTGGTCCAACAGTTCCGCTTCAAGTCGTTGACCCAGTTCCTGTCCCGAGCCAAGGCCACCACCACGGCCTGATCCCATCACCCTGCGGGGTAGATCCCCGCAAAAACGTCGACGCGCGACCGGGGCGCCATCCAGTGGACCGGTGCCCCGGTCCCGCACACCCTAAAACCCACCATCAGGAGTCGAAATGTCACAGAAGAGACCTAATCTGTCCCGTCGAGGCCTCTTGTTCGGTGCGGGCGCGCTCGGCGCCGGTGCCCTGCTGACCGCCTGCACCAGCAACGAGGCGGCTCCCAACGAGGCACAGACCAAGGGCCCGGACGCAGGCGACCCCAACGCCTCCCCGGGCAAGCCGGTGACCATCGGCTTCTCGGCCCCCGCCGCCGACCACGGCTGGATCGCCGCCATCACCAACAATGCCAAGGCCCAGGCCGAGGCCTACTCCGATGTCACCCTGAAGCAGGTCGAGGCCGGCGCGGACGCGGCCGCGCAGCGGGCCGCGCTGGAGACGTTGATCGCGGAGAAGCCGGACATCATCGTGATGCTGCCGCACGACGGCAAGGAGCTCAACGCGGTCGGGCTCAGGGCGATGGCCGCCGGTATCCCGGTGGTCAACCTCGACCGTGCCTTCCCGGACGCCCTGGCCTACCGCCTGCAGATCAAGGGCGACAACTACGGCATGGGCGTCTCCGCTGGCCTCTACATCGGCCAGACCCTCAAGGAGAAGGGGGTCAGCAACCCGGTCATCGGTGAGATCGCCGGCCTTGACTTCCTGGAGTTGACGCAGGAGCGCAGCCAGGGCTTCGCCGACGCACTGAAGACCTTCGGCTTCAGCGTCGCCAACAAGCGCGCCGCCGAGTTCACCGCCGACTCCGGGCAGCGCGAAGCTGCGCAGCTGCTGCAGGCGCTGCCGAAGATGGACGCGTTGTGGAACCACGACGACGACCAGGGGATCGGGGTGCTAGCCGCGATCTCCCAGGCCAACCGTAGCGAGTTCTTCATGGTCGGCGGCGCCGGCTCCGCGAAGGCGATCGCCGACATCCAGGCCGACAACACGGTCCTGAAGGCCACCGTCACGTACAGCCCGTCGATGGCCTCCTCCGCGATCTCCCTGGCCCGCCTGATCGCCCAGGGGCGGGGCATGTCCGATCTGGTCGAACTGCAGGTGCCGAAGGAGATCGTCCTCACCTCAGAAACGATCACCAAGGAGAACGCGAGCGAGTACGTCAAGCTCGGGTTCTGAGTAACGGGGGGAGACCCACCTTGTCCACTGGAGACAAAGAGTTGCGGATCGGGATGGTCGGTTACGCCTTCATGGGCGCTGCGCATTCACAGGCGTGGCGCACCGTGAACCGCGTATTCGATATGCCGGTGCGCGCTCGCTTGGCCTCGATTTGCGGCCGGGACGAGTCGAAGGTAGCGGAAGCCGCCACCCGGCTCGGCTGGGACGCATACACCACCGACTGGCGAGAACTGGTGGCCAGCGACGACATCGACGTGATCGATATCTGCACACCCGGTGACAGCCACGCCGAGATCGCGATCGCGGCGCTGGCAGCCGGCAAACACGTCTTGTGCGAAAAGCCGCTGGCCAACACCGTCGAGGAGGCGCGGGCGATGGTCACCGCGGCGGTGCAGGCCCAGGCGAACGGCGTGCGCTCCATGTGCGGATTCAACTACCGTCGGGTCCCCGCGGTTGCCCTGATGCGTGAGCTGGTCGCCAGCGGACGCATCGGCGTTGTCCGGCACGTCCGGGCGGCGTACCTGCAGGACTGGATCGTCGATCCGCAGTTCCCGCTGGTCTGGCGGTTGCAGAAGGACAAGGCAGGATCCGGGGCGCTGGGTGACATCGGGGCGCACATCATCGATGTCACCCAGTACGTCACCGGCCAGCGGATCACCAGCGTCAGCGGCCTCACCGAGACCTTCATCAAGGAACGGCCGCTGCCGGGTGAGGTTGCAGGCCTGGCGGCATCGGCCGATGGCGGTTCCGGCAGCGCGCCCGCGACCGGCCCGGTCACCGTCGACGACGCTGCGCTCTTCGTCGCCCGGCTCGACGGTGGGGCGGTGGCCAGCTTCGAGGCGACCCGGTTCGCCACCGGACGGAAGAACGGGCTGCGGGTCGAGCTCAACGGCTCGCTCGGCTCGCTCGCCTTCGACTTCGAACGGATGAACGAACTGGAGTTCTACGACGCGACGCTCCCGAGCCAGGAACAGGGCTTCAGCCGGATCATGGTGACGGAGCCGGAGCACCCGTACCTTTCGGCGTGGTGGCCGCCGGGCCACCTCATCGGGTACGAGCACTCCTTCACGCATCAGGCCCGCGATTTCCTGACGGCGATCGCGGGCGGGGTGGACCCGTCGCCTTCCTTCAACGAGGCGTTGCAGGTTCAGCTCACGCTGCAGGCGGTGGAACACTCCTCCGCCGCCGGTACCTGGACCGAGGTGGAGCCGGCTGTCCCCGTGACGGCTGGCTGATCCAGATGAACTCCTCGGGACCGTGCGCGAGGGTCCGGACGCGGTTGCGCCCCGCGGCCGGAGTCACGGGACCGAGGAACGGCCGTTCCGGCGCGGCCGGACCGGGATTCCCCGGCCGCGCCGGACGACCGATCGAAGGCACACCAACATCCGGCGACGTGGCACCGCCGGACCCGAAGGCGTTCCCCGGCGGACGGCGCCGCCCGGCGGAACCATTCCACGGCCGGCGGCCCACGTCACCGGTCGGGTCCGAGCTACCGAAAGGACCGGTGAACCGACCGATGGAATAGCGGGGGAGGCAGGGACGGGACGCCGACCGCCCCTGCCTACCACTGCCCGGTCCGTCCGGCCGGCCGAGTCTCCAGCGGCGACGGTACGCCGCCGGAGGTGCCACCTCGGTAGCCAGGCGGACGGGGCGCAGATTACTCCCGGTGAGGCTCATTGACCGGAACGGACTGGTCGGCCACACACGGGACGAACACGTCGCCAGATGGGCGGCAGCGGCATGGGAGGCAAACATGCGTACGGGAGTCTGGCTGATCGGCGCGCGCGGATCAGTCGCGGTCACCAGCATCGTCGGAGCGCTCGCGTTACGCGCCGGGCTGGCCGAGCCGACCGGCTGCGTCACCGAACTACCCGAGCTGCGTGGCCCTGCCCTGCCCGGCCTCGCTGAACTGGTCTTCGGCGGACACGACATCGTCAACACACCACTGACCAAAAAGGCTGATGCGCTCGCCGCCGCGGGCGTGCTGCCCGCCCGGATCATCGCCGCGTTGCAGGACGAGTTGACGCAGGTCGACCGGGACGTACGGCAGCTGCCGACGACTGGCAACCAGGCCGAAGCCGTGGAGTCGATCGCCGCGGACCTGGCCGCCTTCCGGGAAAAGTACCGGCTGGACCGAGTTGTCGTGATCAACGTGGCGAACACCGAGCCGGCACCCACGTCGCACCCGGCCCATGCCGACCTCGCCGCTCTCGAGGCCGCCCTCGTCGACGGTGTGGAGGGATCCGGGGAGCCGGTCCTGCCACCCAGCGCCGGTGCCGCCTACGCCGCTTTCCGCGCGGGTTGTTCCTACGTCGACTTCACCCCCTCCACCGGAGCCCGCCTACCCGCGCTCGCCGAGTTGGCGCGCCGGCAGAGGGTGCCTTTCTCCGGGCACGACGGCAAGACCGGAGAGACCCTTATCAAGGCTGTATTGGCACCGATGTTCGCGGTGCGGAACCTGCGGGTGCGCACCTGGTCGGGTACCAACCTGCTGGGTGGGGGAGACGGCGAGACCCTCGCCGAGCCGGCCGCCAATGCCGCAAAGACCGCCAGCAAGCAGCGGGTGCTGGCGGAGACGCTCGGCTATCAGCCGCAGGGCAACACGACGATCGAGTACGTCGATGACCTCGGCGACTTCAAGACCGCCTGGGACCTGATCACCTTCTCCGGCTTCCTCGGCACTCCGATGCGGATGGAGTTCACCTGGCACGGGTGTGACTCGGCGCTGGCCGCCCCGCTCGTGCTCGACCTGGCCCGGATCATGGCCGCCGCCCACGCCGCTGGCCGCAGTGGCCCTCTTCCGGAGTTGGCGTTCTTCTTCAAGGATCCGATCGACGCCACCGACCACACCCTGGCCGGGCAGTGGCAGGTGCTGCGGGACTTCGTCGCCGGGCTGCACGAGGCGGTGGCCTGATGGCCCGGTTGCGTGATCTGGCGGAGCTGGTCCGAGCGCCCGCCGCGCTCTCCGTCCCCGGGGATGTGGTGGCGGGTGCGGCGGCAGCGGGCACGCTCGGTGCCCGCACCGCCGGCCTGGCCGGTGCCTCGATCTGTCTCTACTGGGCGGGCATGGCCGCCAATGACTGGGCGGACCGGGACCTCGACGCGGTGGAACGCCCGGAACGCCCCATCCCGTCCGGCCGGATCTCCGCCCGGACCGCGCTGGGCGTCGCCGCCGGGCTGACCGCGGCCGGGGTCGCCGTCGCCGGCTTGACGGGTGGACGCCGCGCATTGGCGATCGCCGGCCCGCTCGCCGCCGCAGTCTGGGCCTATGACATCAAAGCCAAAGGAACGCCTGCCGGTCCGCCGGTGATGGCGGTGTGCCGGGGACTGGATGTCCTGCTCGGAGCGAGCGGGGGGCGTCCGCGCAAGGCGCTGCCCGCCGCGCTGGCAGTCGCCGCCCACACGTACACGGTCACCGAACTGTCCCGCCGGGAGGTCTCCGGGGCCGACCGCCGGCTGCCGGCGGCTACCCTGGCCGGCACTGCGGCGCTGGCGGCAGCCGTCGCCCGGCCTCCGCGGAACACCGGTACCGGCCGGGCCCGCTGGGCGCAGTCCGTCTCGGCGGCGCTCACCAGCCAGTACGCCACCCAGTACGGTGCCGCCCAGGCCCGTGCCATCGCCGACCCCTCCGCCGAACGGATCCGCGCCGCAGTAGGAACCGGTATCACCGGTCTGCCTGCATTGCAGGGGGCGTTGACCGCCCGGGCCGGTGCCGTCCTGGCGGGCCTG
Organism: Micromonospora sp.; assembly: GCA_036278255.1. Classification (GTDB taxonomy): domain Bacteria; phylum Actinomycetota; class Actinomycetes; order Mycobacteriales; family Micromonosporaceae; genus DASULK01. The sequence goes on along the minus strand of DASULK010000032.1, from coordinate 33,732 downwards.
GCGGTGGCGGTCGCCGCTCCGCTGGGCCGGTTCCTCGCACGAAGGATCTCGGCGACATGAGCGGACAGTTAAGGTTCGGTTACGGTACGAACGGCTTCGCCAACCACCGATTGGTCGATGCGCTCCAGGTCATCGCTGACCTGGGGTACGCGGGCGTGGCACTCACCCTGGACCACGACCATCTCGACCCCTTCGCCCCTGACCTGTCCCGGCGGGTCGCCGAGGTGGCGGACCGGCTGCGCGATCTGAACCTCGGTGTGGTCGTCGAGACCGGGGCCCGTTATCTGCTCGATCCGTGGCACAAGCACGCCCCCACGCTGCTGCACGACCACCGCGAGTCCCGGCTGCGTCTGCTGCGACGGGCGGTCGAGATCGGTGCCGACCTCGGCGCGGAGGCGGTGTCGTTCTGGGCGGGCGTGCGCCCCGAAGCGGTGGACGCCGCTACCGCCTGGGATCGGCTGGTCAGCGGTTGCGCGCAGATCGTGGCGGCGGCGGAGGACGCCGGTGTCGTGCTGGGGTTCGAACCCGAGCCCGGCATGCTGGTGCAGACCCTCGCCGACTGGTGTGCCCTGCGCGACGCGCTCGGGGCGCCGGCGGCCTTCGGCATCACGCTCGACATCGGCCACTGCCAGTGCCTGGAGCCGGAACCGGTGCCCGACTGCGTCACCGCCGTGGCGCCGCATCTGGTCAACGTGCAGATCGAGGACATGCGCCGCGGGGTCCACGAGCATCTGGAGTTCGGTGAGGGGGAGATCGATTTCCCGCCGGTCCTGGCCGCCCTCTCCGATGCCGGATATCAGGGGCTGGTGGCGGTGGAGCTGCCCCGCCACTCCCACGCGGCGCCCGACGTCGCCCAGCGGTCGCTGGACTTCCTGCGCGCCGCCGCCGACCAGGCCGGCATCCCGTCCAGCCCGGCCGCACCACGATCGCGACCGTGACCGAAGCAGGCGAGGGGAGCAGAGATGAAACCGGAACAGCTACGGGCCGCGCTGGCGGGCGTACCCGGTGAGGAGTGGTTGACGGACGCGCTGACGCGCGTCGCAGCCGAATCCGCCACGATCCAGCGGTTCTTCCCGGCAGCTGGCCGACGGTGTGGCCGGGCCGGCCTGCCGGGCCTGTCGGACTGGACCGCCGACGAGGCCGCGCGGGCGCTGCTGCTGGCCGCGCTTCCAGCCGAGGAGGCTGCGACGCAGGTCGACAGCCTCTACTGGCACGGCGACGCGGCGGAGAAGCGGGCTGTACTCAAGGCCCTGCCCCTGCTGCCGATCGGGGCCGCGGCCGTGCCGTTGCTGCACGACGCGATCCGCACCAACGACACCCGGCTCGTCTCCGCCGCGCTCGGGCCGTACGCCCGTCACCTCGAACCGGCGATGTGGCGTCAGGCCGTGCTCAAGTGCGTCTTCATGGAGGTGCCGCTCTCCGTAGTGGACGGCCTGACCGAGCGGGCCGACGCCGAACTGGCGGCGATGCTCGCCGATCTCGTCGCCGAGCGCCGCGCCGCCGGCCGGGATATCGCCGCGGACGCGCTGGACCTGCTCGACAAGCTCACCAAGGAGGCGTGATGCGCATCTTCGACCCCCACATCCACATGACCTCGCGGACCACCGACGATTACGAGGCGATGGCCGCGGCCGGGATCCGTGCGGTGGTGGAGCCCTCGCTCTGGCTCGGCCAGCCCCGTACCAACCCGGGGTCGTTCGCCGACTACTTCGATTCACTGGTCGGCTGGGAGCCGTACCGGGCCAGCCAGTTCGGCATCCGGCACCACGCCACCATCGCGCTCAACCCCAAGGAGGCCAACGACCCGCGCTGCCGCCCGGTGCTCGACCTGCTGCCGCGGTATCTGAACAAGGACGGGGTGGTCGCAGTCGGGGAGATCGGTTACGACTCGATGACCCCGGAGGAGGATGAGGCGTTCTCCGCGCAGCTCGCCCTGGCGGTCGAGTACGAATTGCCGGTCGTGGTGCACACCCCGCACCGGGACAAGGCGCGGGGCACGAAGCGCACCTTGGACGTGGTTGCCGAGTCCGGTATCGACCCGGGGATGGTCACGGTCGACCACCTCAATGAGATCACCGTCGGACTGGTGCGGGATTCGGGCTGTTGGATGGGCTTCTCCATCTATCCCGACACGAAGATGTCGCCGCCGCGGATGGTGGAGATCCTCAAGGAACACGGCCTGGAGCGGATGTTGGTCAACTCGGCCGCCGACTGGGGGCGCTCCGACCCGCTGCTGACCCGGAAAACCGCTGACGCCATGCTCGCCGCCGGCTTCAGCGCCGATGACGTCGACCTGGTGATGTGGCGCAATCCGGTGGAGTTCTACGCCCAGTCCGGGCGCCTCGACGTGTCCGAGATCGGTGAGGTCGAACCCACCTTCGAAGGCAGCTCCATCAAGCGTGGAGGCGGTTGATGCGGCTACGCCACCGGGACGGCCGCATCGTGCACCTGGGCTACTGCACCAACGTCCACCCAGCAGAGGACCTTGACGGAATCATCGCCCAGTTCGACGCGTATGCGCTGCCGGTGCGGGAGCGGCTCGGGACCGACGTGCTCGGTCTTGGGCTGTGGCTCTCCGCGCCGGTCGCGGCCGTGCTCGCGGACGACGCCGCGCAGCGGCGCCGGCTCCGCCGTGAGCTGGCGGTACGGGGGCTGGAGGTGGTGACGCTCAACGGCTTCCCGTACCGCTCGTTCCAGGCGCCGGTGGTCAAGCACGACGTCTACCACCCCGACTGGACGACCCCGGAACGGCTGGACTACACGCTGCAGTTGGCTCGCGTGCTGGTGGACCTCCTGCCCGACGACGCCGCCCGCGGCTCGATCTCCACCCTGCCCCTGGCCTGGCGTGATCCGTGGGACAGTGGCCGGGCCGACGCCTGCCGCCGCTCCCTCGACGCCCTCGCCAGCGGGCTGGCCGAACTGAGCCGGAGCAGCGGGCGCCGCATCCAGGTCGGGTTCGAGCCGGAGCCGGGCTGCATCGTCGAGACCACCCATCAGGCCGTCGACCTGCTCGGCGGAGTGGACACCGAGTGGTTGGGGATCTGCCTCGACCTCGCCCACCTGGCCTGCTCGTGGGAGGATCCGGCCGCGGCCCTGCAGAGACTGCGCGAGGGTGGCCTGCCGGTGGTGAAGGTCCAGGTCTCCGCCGCTCTGGCCGCACGCTCGCCGGAGCGCGACGCGTCGGTGCTGCGCGGGTATGTCGAACCACGGTTCCTGCACCAGGTCCGTTCGGCGGCCTGCGCCGTGTCGGACCAGCCGGCAGACCCCGCCCACGCCACCGACGACCTCGACGCGGCGCTCGCCACCAACCTGCCCGGTCCGTGGCGGGTGCACTACCACGTGCCGCTGCACGCCGACCCGGTTCCGCCGTTGGCATCGACCGTCGGCGTGCTTCGGGACGCGTTGCGGGAGCTGCTCGGTGGGGAGCAGGCGGCCTGCGACCACCTCGACGTCGAGACGTACACCTGGGGGGTGCTGCCCGCCGCCCACCGCCCGGTGACCCCTGATCAGCTCGCCACCGGCATCGCCGCGGAGCTGGCCTTCGCCCGTGACGAGTTGTCCGCCCTGGGCCTACGCCCGCTGAGTTCGGAGGTTTCCCGATGAGGCCGCTGGTTGTCCTTGACGTGGTGGGGTTGACGCCCCGGATGCTCAAACACATGCCACGGCTGTCGGCGGTGGCCGACACCGGCTTTCAGGCGTCGCTCGGCACGGTTCTGCCGGCCGTCACCTGCTCGGTCCAGTCCACGTTTCTCACCGGTGAGCTGCCGTCCGGGCACGGCATCGTCGCTAACGGCTGGTACTTCCGCGAGCTGGGCGAGGTGTTCCTGTGGCGGCAGCACAACGCGCTGGTTGGCGGAGAGAAGTTGTGGCAGGCGGCACGCAAGGTCAAACCGGACTACACGGTGGCGAACATCTGCTGGTGGTACGCCATGGGGGCGGATGTCAACTGGACGGTCACCCCGCGTCCGATCTACTACTCCGATGGGCGCAAGGCCCCGGACTGCTACACCGACCCGCCGCAGCTGCGTGACGAGCTGACCGACCGGCTCGGTACCTTCCCGCTCTTCAGCTACTGGGGTGCCAACGCCGGGATCACCTCCTCCCGGTGGATCGCACAGGCGGCCGAGCAGATCATGGCCGAGCACCAGCCTGACCTGACCCTGGTCTACGTTCCGCACCTCGACTACGACCTGCAGCGCTACGGACCCACGGATCCGCGGTCCACGGCCGCCGCCGCCGAACTGGACCGGGTGCTCACCCCGCTGCTGGATGCGGTGGCGGCGCGTGGGGCGACGCTGGTGGCGCTCTCCGAGTACGGCATCACCGACGTCTCCCGCCCGGTCGACATCAACCGGCTGCTGCGCGCCGCCGGGCTGCTACGCGTGTACACGCAGGCGGGCATGGAGTATCTGGATCCCTGGACCTCGCGGGCGTTCGCCGTCGCAGACCATCAGGTCGCCCACGTCTACGTGAAGGATCCCGCCGACGTTGCGGCTGTCGCCAAGCTCTGCGCCGGCCTGCCCGGGGTCGCCGAGGTGCTCGACGAGGCGGGCAAGGCGGCGCATGGCCTGGACCATCCCCGCTCCGGTGAGTTGGTGCTCGTCGCCGAGCCGGACGCCTGGTTCACCTACTACTACTGGCTCGACGACGCCTCCGCGCCGGACTTCGCCCGGCTGGTGGAGATCCACAGGAAGCCCGGTTACGACCCGGCGGAGCTCTTCCTCGATCCGGCGGATCCGGCCGGGGCCAAACGCCGGGCGGCCACCGCCCTGCTGCGGAAGAAGGTTGGCATGCGGTACATGATGAACGTGGTCGGGCTGGACGCCGGGGCGCAGGCGGTGCGCGGCTCGCACGGCCGGTTGCCCTCCGACCCGCAGGACGCGCCGGTGCTGCTCTGCTCCGACCCGGCGGCGGCCCGCGAAGAGTTCGCCGCCACCGACGTCAAGGCGCTGCTGCTACGTCTGGCCGGACTTGCGCAGGTGACGACGACATGACTCTGGAGGTGGCGCGCGAGTCCGATGCCGAGCAGCTGGCTGCGCGGTTCGACGAAGAACTGGCCGCCTTCCTTGACCGGCAGGATCCAGGGTGGCCGGACGGGGCACCGCGCGGGGTCTTCGAGACGTTGCGACATTTTGTCCTCGCCGGCGGTAAGCGGTTGCGCCCCATGTTCTGCTACTGGGGCTGGCGCGGGGCCGGCCAGCCGGACCGGCCGGAGATCATCGCGGTCGCGGCGGCGCTGGAGCTCTTTCACGCGTTCGCGCTCATCCATGACGACATCATGGACGGCAGCGACAGCCGGCGCGGCGAGCCGTCGGTGCACCGCGTTTTCGCGGACCTGCACGCCCGGCTGGCCTGGCGCGGCGATGCGGGCGCGTACGGGCGCAGCGCCGCGCTGCTCTGCGGGGACCTCTGCGCAGCCTGGGCTGATCAGATGTTTCATGAGTGCGGGCTTCCTGCCGACCAGGTCCACCGCGGGTATGGCATGTACTCCACCATGCGGACCGAGGTGATCGCCGGACAGTACCTCGACCTGGTCTCCGGGGTGGGGGACGGATCGGTGGCGAGCGCGTTGACGGTCATCCGGATGAAGGCGGCGCGTTACACCGTCACCCGCCCACTGCAGATCGGCGCGGCCCTGGCCGGCGCGGGCGAGGAGCTGCAGGAGGCGTACGCCGCGTTCGGTGATCCGCTCGGCGATGCCTTCCAACTGCGGGACGACGTGCTCGGTGTCTTCGGCGACCCGGCGGTCACCGGCAAGTCGGTCCTCGATGACCTGCGCGAGGGCAAGCCGACCGTCATGATGGCGCTGGCCCGCGACCGTGCCGACCGGACGCAGGCGGCGCGGTTGCGGGAGCTCTTCGGTAACCCGCAACTCAACCCCGACGGTGCAGCGGAGCTGCGATCGATCATTGTGGAGACCGGAGCGTTGGCAGAGATCGAGCAGATGATCCGGGTTCGGGCGGATGCTGCCCTCACTGCGTTGGCCGAGGCGCCGGTGGCCGAACCCGCCCGCGCGGCGCTCGCCGCCCTTACGGAGTCCACGGTAGACCGCCACCGCTAGTCGGTGCTCGGCGGCCGCCGCGTCGTTACGGCGGTCGCCGGGCTCCGATCAGAGCAGCAGCACACTTTGTTGCGAGAAAGTCAAAAGTGGTGCCTCTGGTTTCAAATGTTTTGGTCTAGGGGGCTGTCCTTTCCCTCCGAACTTGACTATGGTCCGGCTGTAGTGGGCAAACATGCGCCTTGATCAGCCGGTCTGCGCCTCTCTGAGCCAGATTTCGGCCTTTGTGCATGCTTGTGGCACGGATGGGATGGGCCGAAACCCCCGATCGGGGCCGTTCCGAAGTTGATTCGTCGGTCGAGGGCGAGGGAGGACCCCGTGCCACGAAGATCGCTACGCCGAGCGGCAGCGGCGGCATTCGCTGTCCTGCTAGGCGGGTCCCTACTCGGCGTTTCGGCGCCGGCGCAGGCCGCCGAGCCGGAATTCCGGGCCCTCATCTTCTCGAAGACCGCCGGGTTCCGGCACAGTTCGATCCCGGACGGGATCGCGGCCATCAAGAAGCTCGGGCAGGAGAACAACTTCGCTGTCGATGCCACAGAGGATGCGGCAGCGTTCACCGACGAGAACCTGAGCAGGTACGCGGCGGTCGTCTGGCTTTCGACCACCGGTGACGTCCTCAACGCCGAGCAGCAGGCGGCGTTCGAGCGGTACATCCAACAAGGGGGCGGGTACGCCGGGATCCACGCCGCCTCCGACACCGAGTACGACTGGCCGTGGTACGGCGAACTGGTCGGTGCGTACTTCGCATCCCACCCCGAGATCCAGCCGGCGACCGTGCGGGTCCTCGACCGGGTCCACCCCTCCACGAAGGATCTGCCGGCGCGGTGGAACCGCACCGACGAGTGGTACAACTACCGGACCAACCCGCGCGGCAAGGTGCACGTGCTCGCCACACTCGACGAGACGTCATACCAGCCGCGAGGCGGTGCCATGGGGCTGGACCACCCGATCGCCTGGTGCCATGACTTCGACGGGGGGCGCTCCTGGTACACCGGCGGCGGACACACCGAGGAGTCGTTCACCGAGCCGGAATTCCTGCGCCACCTGCTGGGCGGCCTCAAGACCGCCGCCGGTGCTGCCGGAGCGGACTGCGGCGCGACCGTGGACGCCAACTTCGAACAGGTCACCCTCGCCCGGGGGGCAAACGCCACCGGCGAGCCGATGAACCTGGCCGTGCTGCCCGACCTGCGGGTGCTGCACACCTCCCGTGACGGCCGAGTCTTCCTCACCACGCCGGACGGGGCCACCAGCCTCGCGGCCCGCATCCCCGTCTACAACCACGACGAAGACGGTCTGCAGGGCATCGGGGTCGACCCGGATTTCGCCAACAACAACTTCGTCTACCTCTACTACGCGCCGCTGCTGAACACTCCCGACGGGGACGCGCCCAACGACGGCACCGCAGCGGATTTCGCGCCCTTCGAAGGCATCAATCGCCTGTCCCGGTTCGCACTCGTCGACGACACACTGGACTTGACGAGCGAGAAGGCGATCCTGGAGGTGGAGGCGGACCGCGGTATCTGCTGTCACGCCGGTGGTGACATCGCCTTCGACGCGGACGGCAACCTCTACCTGTCGACGGGGGACGACAGCAACCCGTTCGCCTCGAGCGGCTACACCCCCATCGACGAGCGGCCGACCCGCAACCCGGCCTACGACGCACAGCGTGCCTCGGCGAACACCAACGACCTGCGGGGCAAGGTGCTGCGCATCAAGGTGAAGTCGGACGGCAGCTACGACATCCCGGAGGGGAACCTCTTCCCGCCCGGTACCGCCGGCACCCGCCCCGAAATCTACGCGATGGGCTTCCGTAACCCGTTCCGATTCACCGTCGACCAGCAGACCGGCTGGCTCTACCTCGGCGAGTACGGCCCGGACGCGGGCGCGGCGGATCCCAACCGCGGCCCCGGCGGGATGGTGGAGTTCAACCAGATCCGCGGAGCGGGCAACTTCGGCTGGCCGTACTGCGTGGGGCCGAACCTCGCCTACAACCGGTACGACTTCGCCACCGGGACATCCGGGCCGAAGTTCGACTGCGCGGCGCTGAAGAACAACTCGCCCCGCAACACCGGCCTGGTCGACCTGCCCCCCGCCCAGCCGGCCTGGATCACCTACGACGGCGGATCGATCCCCGAGTTCGGCAACGGCAGCGAATCGCCGATGGGGGGCCCGGTCTACCGGTACGACCCGGATCTGAAGTCCGGCACGAAGTTTCCGGAGTACTTCGACGGCACTTTCTTCGCCGCGGAGTGGGACCGCAGCTGGATCAAGAACATCGTGATGGACGAGGCTGGTCAGCCGCTGGCGATTAACCCCTTCCCGGAACAGATCCGCCGGCCGATGGATATCGAATTCGGGCCCGACGGTTCGTTGTATGTGCTCGACTACGGCAGCGGCTACTTCGGCGGCGCTCCTGACTCCGCCCTTTACCGCATCGACTATGTGAAGGGCCAGCGCTCGCCGATCGCGGTGGTGAACGCGAACCCGACCTCCGGAACGGTGCCCCTCACCGTGCACTTCTCGTCGGAAGGATCGCGGGACCCGGACCCGGGTGACTCGTTCACCTACGCTTGGGACTTCAACGGTGACGGCACCATCGACTCGACGGAGCCGAGCGCCAGCTACACCTACGCTGTCGAGGGAGAGTTCACTGCGCGGCTGACTCTGACCGACACCTTCGGCAACGCCGGAACGGCCACGGTGCAGATCACGGTCGGAAACACCGCGCCGGTGGTTAAGTTCGACACTCCACCGGACGGTGGGCTGTTCGACTTCGGCGACCAGGTGCCGTTCGCGGTCAGCGTCACCGACCCGGAGGACGGTGAGATCGACTGCGGTCGGGTGCAGATCGACTACGCGCTCGGCCATGACACCCACAGTCACGGACTGGTCCAGGAGCACGCCTGCGAAGGGATCATCGCCACGATGGCCGATGACGGGCACGGCGTGGACACCAACATCTATGGCGTGCTGGCCGCGACCTACACCGACAACGGCGCGGACGACTTGCCTTCGTTGACCGGCCAGACCGCGATTGTGTTGCAGCCGCGGACCCGGCAGGCGGAGCACTTCACCGAGGCCAACAGCATCGAGGCCGTTGACGCCGGCGGCGCGCGGGGCGGCAAACGCGTCGGATATATCGACGATGGGGACTGGATTGCCTTCGACGCGTACAACCTGACCGGCATCACCGGCGTCCAGGCTCGGGTCTCCTCCGGCGGCGGTGGCGGCACTCTGGAATTCCGGTCCGGCTCCCCGAGCGGGCCGCTCGTATCCAGCCTGGCCGTGTCGAACACCGGCGGTTGGGACAACTACGTCGACACCCCGGTTGTCCCGGTGACTGACCCGGGCGGCACGCACCGGCTCTACCTGGTCTTCAAGGGTTCCGGTGGCGGGCTCTTCGATGTGGACGAGTTCACTTTCATCGGTCAGGGGGTGTCCGCCAACCGCCGTCCGCAGGTGAGCGCCACCGCTGAACCCACCGCAGGTGAGGTTCCGGTCGAGGTGCGCTTCACCGCAACGGGCAGCGACCCCGACGGTGACGCGCTCAGCTACAAGTGGGAGTTCGGTGACGGAGCCACCTCCACCGAACAGAACCCGGTGCACACCTACACCAAGGCGGGCCGCTACACCGCGAAGGTCACCGTGACCGACCCCGCGGGCCTCGCGGCGACAGCCACGATGAAGGTGAACGCCTACCTACTCGCACCCCCATGCGCCGACCCGTCGGCCGCGGTCGACCCGGACGACGAGTTCACCGGCGAGACCATCGACCGGTGCCGGTGGGCGCTGGTGCGTGAGGACCCGGCCCACTACCGGCTGGGCGACGGCAACCTGCAGATCGACGCGGTCGACGGTGACATGTACAACGCGACCACCAACGCGAAGAACATCCTGCTGCAGCCGGCCCCTGCCGAGGGGTGGCAGGCCGTCACCAAGGTGACTATCGACCACACCGACACCTACGAGCAGGCGGGCCTCATCGTTTACGGGGATGACGCCAACTTCGCGAAGTTCATGTTCATCCGCGACGGCAACGGGGCGCGCAACTTCGAGTTCCTCCAGCAGGTGAAGGGCTCGGCGGTCGACGGCGGGGCGGTGGACCGCTCCCCGACCCTGCCGATCGACTTCACGAACACGGTCTGGATGAAGCTCGTCAGCGACGGCCAGGTGCTCACCGCCGCCTACTCCACTGACGGTGAGCAGTGGACGAGCGTCGGCCGGCCCCGGTCGCTGGCCGCGGTACCCAACCCCCGTGTCGGCCTGACCGCCTTCAACGGGACCGGGAACCCGGCGTCGTTCGACTTCTTCCGTCTCGGCGATGCGCCGCAGACCCAGTGCACCCCGGTCGAGCCGGAGGAGGGCTACACCAGCCTCTTCGACGGCACGCCGGCGAGCCTGGCCAAGTGGAAGCAGGCCGGCCCCGGCGGATTCAGCCACACCGGTGACTGCACCCTGCTCTCGTACGGGGGCATGGGTCTCTACTGGTACGACGAGCCGTTCGGCGACTACAGCCTGAAGTTGGACTGGAAGCTCGCCGGGGACGACAACTCAGGCGTCTTCGTCGGATTCCCAAATCCTGGAGACGATCCGTGGGTGGCCGTCAACCAGGGCCACGAGGTTCAGATCGATGCCACGGATGCGCCGGAGAAGACGACGGGGGCGATCTACAACTTCCAGTCCGCCGACTTGGCGGCGCGGGATGCCGCACTCAACCCGCCGGGTGAGTGGAACTCGTACGAGATTGTCGTGCGGGGGCAGGCCATCCTGGTCTACCTCAACGGCATGAAGATCAACGACTTCACCAACCCCGATCCGCAGCGGATGAACGCGCCGAGCTACATCGGTATCCAGAACCACGGTGACGGCGACGATGTCTACTTCCGCAATATCCGCATCAAGCCGCTGCCGACGGATACCACCGCGCCGGTGACGACGGCGCTCACCTCGCCGACCGAACCGGACGGCGCCAACGGCTGGTACCGCTCCACCGTCACCGTGACGCTGGCCGCCACCGACGAGGGAGAGGTGGCCCGCACCGAGTACCGCATCGACGGCGGAGACTGGGTAGGGTACACCGGACCGGTCCCGCTGAGCGGCGAGGGGGAGCGGGTGCTGGAGTATCGCTCCGTCGATGTGGCGGGCAACGTCGAGGAGGTCCAGACCCTGACGGTCAAGATCGACGGGCTCGCGCCCGCGATCTTCCTCTCCGGGCTGGCCGACGGCGAGACGTACGGGGACAGCCAGGACGTGCAGGTTTCGTTCTCGGCGGCGGACGGCACCTCCGGTGTCGAGTCGGTCACCGCCATGCTCGACGGCGATGCGGTCGGTGACGGTGATCTGCTGGCGCTGCACGAACTCACCCTCGGCGAGCACACTCTGACCGTGATCGTGACCGACGCGGCCGGCAACCAGGCCACCCGATCGATCACCTTCACCGTCGACACCTCGCTGGCGGACCTGGCACATCTGGTGGACCGGTTCCAGGACAGCGGAGCGCTCTCGCCCAAGAGCGCCGACAAGCTGCGTAAGTCGCTGGAGAAGGTCGACCGGTTCCTCGACGGGGGGCAGCAGAAGCAGGCCGTGAAGGAACTGGAGAAGGTGATTTCGTTCATTGCTGATCCGAAGGAGGTACCGGACAGGGAGGCCGGCGCGGTTCTCGCCCGGGACGCGGAGGTCGTGATCGAACGGCTCTCTAAACCGCACGAACAGCGCTGAACGGTTTCTGCCGTCCCCATGGGTTAACGGATATGCGGCAGTGAATCGGCAGAAACGGGACGACTTCCCGGCATTCCGTTTCACCAGCGGCTAGATTTTGATTACGGCGTGCTGCGGTTTGCGGGACCCGACAGGCCGCAGCACGCTGTCTCGGTACCCCGGTGAATCCTGAGGTATGGGACAATCTATCGGTGGAGGTGATTTCATGATCGTGGCTCGGCCGGAGAACCGGCACCAGGCCCGGCTGCTGCGTCTGCTGCGGGATAACGGCCCACGCTCACGCGCAGAATTACACGACACGATCGACCTCTCTCGAGCCAAGATTACCGGGGAGATCGACCGCTTGATCGAGAGGGGCTTGATCGAGCAAGCCGGGTTGGCTGCCTCACGCGGCGGACGGCGCTCTTCGCTGGTCAAGATCTCCGAGCGTGCCCACTTCCTCGGTGTCGATATCGGTGCGACCTCCATCAAGGTCGCGGTCACGGACGGCGAGCTGAACGTCCTCACCCACCTCCGCGAGGCCCTCGATCTGCGGACCGAGCCCGAGGTGGTCATCAAACGCGCTCTGGACCTAGTCGGCAAAGCGCGAGCCGACACCGGTGCGATGCAACTGGTCGGCGCTGGGATCGGCCTGCCCGGGCCGGTGGCCCGCGACGGCCTGCCGGTTTCGCCGCCACTGGTGCCGGGGTGGGATGCATACCCGGTTCGGGACGTCTTCAGCGCCGAGCTCGGCTGCCCCGTGCTGATCGAAAACGGCGTCAACGCCATGGCGCTGGGCGAGAAGCACGCCGGCATCGCCAAATCCTTCGATGATTTCCTCTTCATCAAGATCGGGACCGGGATCAGTGCCGGCATCATCCTCGACGGTGATGTCTACCGTGGCACGACCGGTTCTGCCGGGGACATCGGCCACATGCGTATCGAGGACGGCGGCCCGACCTGTGTCTGTGGCAATACCGGTTGCCTGGAGTCGTTCTTCGGCGGTACGGCGCTCGCTCGTGACGCGATGGCCGCCGCCCGCGCCGGTGAGTCCGAGTCGCTCGCCCGCCGGCTTGCCGAGGTGGGCACACTGACCGCCGCCGACGTCGCCATCGCCACCTCCGAGGGGGATCCGGTCGCCATCGAACTGGTGCGGGACGGGGCGCATCGTCTCGGCCAGGTGCTGGTGGGGCTGGTGAGCTTCTTCAACCCCGGTCTGGTTGTCATTGGTGGCGGATTCGCCCGGATCGGACCCACCTTGTTGCCCGAGATCCGCAGCGTGGTCTACCGACGCTCGGCGCCGTTGGCCACCGGCAACATGCCCATCGTCCTATCTGAGATGGGGGATCTCGCCGGGGCCGTCGGGGCGGCCCGCCTCGTCAGCGACCACGTCTTCTCCGCCGGCTGAACACCAGCACGGATGCGGTTCTGGCCGCAGCGGGGAACGGCTGTGGCCGGACAGCAGTTCCGGTCCGACCACAGCCCTGCCAGTTCAATCCCCTAGGTCAGTCCTTGCTCGCGAAGGCGGCGTCGAAGGCCGCCGCCGGGGGGTCGAAGGCGAGTCGACGGACGAACTGCAACGCCTCTGGCGCGCCGACCAGGCGGTCCATGCCGGCGTCCTCCCACTCGATGGAGATCGGCCCGTCGTACCCGATCGCATTCAATGCTCGGAAACAGTCCTCCCACGGGACGTCCCCGTGCCCTGTGGAGACGAAATCCCAGCCGCGGCGCATGTCCGCCCAGGGCAGGTGGGAGGAGAGCCGGCCGCGCCGTCCGTCTCCGGTGCGCACCTTCGCATCCTTGCAGTCAACGTGATAGATCCGGTCCGCGAAGTCGAAGATGAAGTTGACCGGGTCCAGATCCTGCCAGACGAAGTGCGACGGATCCCAGTTGAGCCCGAATGCCGGCCGGTGTCCGATCGCCTCCAGCGTCCGCTTCGTCGTCCAGTAGTCATACGCGATCTCGCTGGGGTGCACCTCGTGGGCGAACCGGACGCCGACCTCGTCGAAGACGTCGAGGATGGGATGCCAGCGCTCCGCGAAATCGGCGTAACCCCGCTCGATCATCTCGGCGGGCACCGGCGGGAACATTGCCACCGTGTGCCAGATCGACGATCCGGTGAAGCCGACAACCGTCTTCACCCCCAGCTTGGCTGCGGCCCGTGCCGTCGCCTTCATCTCCTCGGCCGCGCGCTGGCGTACCCCCTCGGGTTCGCCATCGCCCCAGATCCGCGCGGGCAGGATCTCCTTGTGTCGTTCGTCGATCGGGTGGTCGCAGACCGCCTGGCCGACCAGGTGGTTCGAGATCGCGAAGACCCGGAGGTTGTACTTGGCCAGCGTCTCGCGTTTGCGTTCGACGTACCCGTCGTCGGCTAGGGCCTTGTCGACCTCGAAGTGGTCGCCCCAGCAGGCAATTTCCAAACCGTCGTAGCCCCACTCCGAGGCCAGCCGGCAGACCTCCTCGAACGGCAGGTCAGCCCACTGGCCGGTGAACAGCGTGATCGGTCGCGCCATGGTCCTTCTCCTGATGATCCATCGGGACTCCTGGCGATCGTCGTAGAACGACCGCTGGAACGGCGCGAGGGAGCCGGTCCGGTGCCGGGACAGGTAATCAGGCGTCGCTGCCGGCTCTATGATCCGTGCCCGGTGGGTTGCGCCTCCCACCCGAGCGCCGGCCGTGACCCCGGATTACCAGCCCCACTGTAGGCCCCGTGTGGGGGAATGTGAAAGGCCCGGCGTGTGCGGTGGCGGTGCCGTCACTGGTTCTGCAGAGCAGCGAGCCACCCTGCGGGCCGGTCGAGGATGGCGCGGACCACCGTGCCGGCCGCCCCCAGCATTGCGGCGTCAGGCCCGAGCCGGGCCGGACGTACGGTCACCGGTGACCAGGCAGCGGTCAACACCCGCCGGTTGATCTCCCGCTCGATCGCGGGCCGCAGCCAGGCGGCGAGCGGGGCGTAGCTGCCGCCAAGCACCACGGTATCGACATCGAGGAGATTGACCACCCCGGCCAGAGCCACCCCGAGTGCCGTCCCGGCTGCGGTCAGTGCGCCGCGGGTGGCCAGGTCCCCTTCCGCGGCGAGGTCGGCCAGTTCGGCGACGGCCCGGCCATGGGGGAGGCCCTGAGCAGCCAGGCCCGCGGCAGCCAGGATCGCCTCCTGGCCCGCATACCGCTCCAGGCAGCCACGCGCGCCGCAGCGGCACTCCGGGCCGTCGGGTGCTACGGTCACGTGCCCCAACTCGCCACTGAAGCCGCGCGCACCGCGGAACAGTACCCCGTCGAGCACGATGCCGGCACCGATGCCGATCTCGCCCGAGACGTACACGAAGTTGTCGCTGCCCGGGGAGGCGGCGTGCAGTTCACCGATTGCCGCCAGGTTCGCTTCGTTGTCAACGACCAGCGGGGAGCGGAAGCCGATCGGGCGAGCCAACCCGGCTGCCACGTCCACGTCGCGCCAGCCGAGGTTAGGGGCGAGTCGCACCACGCCCTGCGGTGTGACGAGCCCCGGTACGGCGAGAGCGGCCCCCGCCACCGTCAGGCCCTGTCGCTCGGCCTCGCCGCAGGCCGCCGCAGCGAGGCCAGCGAGTCGGGCCAGCACGACCTGCGGGGGAAGTGGACGCAGATCAGCCGGCTGCACGCTGCGGTAGCGCACCATGCCGGTGAGATCGACGACGCAGACGGCCAGGTAGTCGACGTTGATCTCCAGGCCGACGGCGGCCGGACCCTGGTCGGCCAGGATCAGGCCGAGTGCGGGACGTCCGGCACCGCTGCGGGGCGTCGGGCCAACCTCGGCGAGTAGGGCACCGCCGATGAGGTCGTCAACGAGGGCGGAGACGGTGGCGCGGGTCAGGCCCGTGGCTGCGGCGAGGCCGGCGCGGGACGGCGGTCGTTCGGCGGTGGCGACGTGCCGCAGCACCAGGCCGAGGTTGTGCTCACGCAGGCTCCCCTGCCGGGCTGCGCCCGGGTTGGCCACGTTGAGCGCTGCGACCCTCACACCTTGACAATGCCACACTCTGATCCAAATAATCCAACGGATAAACAAATTCGAGAGTTCGCCCGTGGAGGTCGCCATGGCACCCGTACCCACGCCCGCCGACAAGTTCACCTTCGGCCTGTGGA
The DNA here is from genome assembly GCA_036278255.1 of Micromonospora sp. GTDB lineage: Bacteria > Actinomycetota > Actinomycetes > Mycobacteriales > Micromonosporaceae > DASULK01. The sequence continues at coordinate 17,861 of DASULK010000032.1, read as the reverse complement.
CCGTGGGCTGGCAGGCACGTGACCCCTTCGGGGATGCCACCCGCGCCCCCCTCGATCCGGTCGAGGCCGTGCACCGTCTAGCCGAACTGGGTGCCTACGGTGTCACCTTCCACGACGACGATCTGATCCCCTTCGGTGCCGACGATTCCGTCCGAGCGCAGCACCTCGACCGCTTCCGCACGGCGCTGGCCGAGACCGGACTCGTCGTGCCGATGGTCACCACCAACCTCTTCACCCACCCGATCTTCAAAGACGGGGCTTTCACCAGCAACGACCGGCAGGTGCGCCGCTTCGCCCTGCGCAAGGTGCTGCGCAACATCGACCTGGCGGCCGAACTGGGGGCTCAGACCCTGGTGATGTGGGGAGGCCGGGAAGGCGCGGAGTACGACCTGGCCAAAGACATCCGAGCGGCCCTCGACCGCTACCGGGAAGCGGTCGACCTGCTCACCCAGTACATCGTCGATCGCGGTTACGGCCTGCGCCTCGCCCTTGAGCCCAAGCCGAACGAGCCACGCGGCGACATCCTGCTACCCACCGTTGGGCATGCCCTCGCCTTCATCGCCGACCTGGCCCGCCCCGACCTGGTGGGGCTCAATCCCGAGGTCGGCCACGAGCAGATGGCCGGACTCAACTTCATGCACGGCATCGCCCAGGCGCTGTGGCACGGCAAGCTCTTCCACATCGACCTCAACGGCCAGCGTGGCGTGAAGTACGACCAGGACCTCGTCTTCGGCCACGGTGATCTGCTCAACGCCTTCGCCCTGGTCGACCTACTCGAACATGGTGGACCGAACGGGGGCCCCGCCTACGACGGACCCCGGCACTTCGACTACAAGCCCTCCCGCACCGAAGACATCGAAGGCGTCTGGGCCTCCGCCGCCGCCAACATGCGCACCTATCTGCTTCTGAAGGAACGGGCTGCGGCATTCCGGGCCGATCCGGAGGTCGCCGAGGCGCTCGCCGCCAGCGGGGTGGGCGAACTGGCGACGCCGACGCTGCACGCCGGCGAGACGCTCAGCGACCTGCTGGCCGACCGGACGGCGTACGAGGAACTTGATGTTGACGCCGTCGCTGCCCGCGGGTTCGGCTTCGTGCGGCTCAACCAACTCGCCGTTGAGCACCTGCTCGGTGCCCGGTCAGCGGCATGATGGCGATACGCCGCGCACTGCGCGATCAGGGCCGACCCGCGCCGGCGAGCGACGGAGGCCGAGGATGAGACTCGTTGCCGGCATCGACTCCTCGACACAGTCCTGCAAAGTGGTGGTCCGGGACGCCGAGACCGGCCGCCCGGTCCGCGAAGGGCGCGCACCGCACCCCGACGGCACCGAGATCGACCCGGGCCTGTGGTGGGAGGCGCTGCAGCACGCCGTCGCCGCCGCAGGCGGGCTCGACGACGTGGCCGCGGTGGCCGTGGCCGCCCAGCAGCACGGCATGGTGTGCCTCGATGAGGCCGGCGAGGTGGTACGCCCTGCGTTGCTCTGGAACGACACCCGCTCGGCGTCGGCCGCCACCGACCTGATCGAGGAGTTCGGCGGCGGTGAGACCGGCCGGCGGGCCTGGGCCGAGGCGGTGGGGGTGGTGCCGGTCGCCAGCATCACCATCACCAAGCTGCGCTGGCTGGCCCAGCAGGAACCGGCGCTCGCCGACCGGGTCGCCGCCGTCTGCCTGCCGCACGACTGGCTGACCTGGCGGCTCGGCAAAGCTGCGGGACTCGATGCGCTACGCACCGATCGGGGGGACGCGAGCGGCACCGGCTACTGGTCCGCCGCCTCTGGGGAATACCGGTTGGATCTGCTGGAGCACGCCTTCGGACGTCCTCTCGCCGTGCCGTCGGTGCTCGGCCCCGCCGAACAGGCCGGGCAGATGAAGACCGGAGCCACGCTCGGGCCGGGCACCGGAGACAACGCCGCCGCGGCCCTCGGCGTCGGTGCGCTCCCCGGCGACGTGGTGGTCTCGATCGGCACCTCCGGCACGGTGTTCAGTGTCGCCGAGGCACCGGCCCAGGATGCCTCCGGCGCGGTCGCGGGCTTTGCTGACGCGACCGGCCGCTTCCTCCCTCTGGTCTGCACCCTGAACGCGGCCCGGGTGCTGGATGCGGTCGCCGCGCTGCTCCGGGTCGACCTGGACGAGCTGGCCCGGCTGGCCCTGCGGGCGCCCGCCGGAGCGGACGGGCTCGTGCTGGTGCCCTATCTCGAAGGGGAGCGGACTCCGGACCGCCCGCTGTCGACCGGGGCGGTGCACGGGCTGACGTTGCGCACCGCGACCGCGGCGCACCTGGCCCGGGCCGCGGTGGAGGGGATGCTCTGTGCCCTGGCCGACGGGCTCGACGCCCTCATCGCGCAGGGCAGTGTGGTCAACCGCATCATTCTGGTCGGGGGCGGGGCGCGGTCGGAGGCGGTGCGCCGTATCGCCCCGCAGGTGTTCGGCTGTCCCGTCCTGGTGCCGGCGCCCGGCGAGTACGTTGCCGACGGTGCCGCCCGGCAGGCCGCCTGGGTCGCGCTTGGCGGGAGCGAACCGCCGCCCTGGTCGGCCGAGCCGGTGCGGGAGTACATCGCCGAGCCCGCGCCGGTGATCCGGGATCAGTACGCCAACGCCCGTGAGCTGGTGTGCGACCGGAACCCCGCCTCGTCACCGTGAACTGATCCCGGCGGTTCAACCACCGGTGGCCATCGGCAGGCCGGCGGAGGCAACGCGGCTGAACAGGTCGTCGACGAGCACCACCTGCCGGCCGGCGTTGGCGAGCAGGGACGCGGCGGCCGCGGAGCGGTAGCCCGAGCTGCAGTGCACCCAGACCGCACCGTCGGGCAGCTGCGCCAACCGGTCCGGCAGGGCGTAGAGCGGGATGTGGACGGCGCCGTCGAGGTGGCCGGCCCGCCATTCGCTGCCGAGCCGGACGTCGAGGACCACATCCGGGTGGGGCAACCCAGGCAGCTCGCCGTTGCGGGCGGCGGCCAGGCCGGCGAAATCGGACACGGGCAGGTCACCTAACTGGCCGCGGTCGACCGCCCACTCCTCGGGCCGGCCCGCCGCAGCGGCGGCGGGCCGGTCGATGCCGATGCGGGCCAACTCGCGCTGGGCCTCGGCGATCTGCTCCGGTGTCTCGGCCAGCAGGGTGACCGGTGCACCCCAGTTGATCAGCCAGCCCAGCCAGGTGGACATTGGCCCGTCCAGGCCGAGGCTCACCGTGCCGGCCAAATGCGCGGCGGCGTACGCCCGGCGCTGGCGGAGGTCGACCACCCACTGCCCGGCGGCGAGACGCTCACGGAGCTCACCGACATCGGCGCGGGCGACCGGTGTGAGATCGACGGGTGCGGGGCCAGCGGCATTGGCCGCCCCCATGTGGGCGTAGTAGGCAGGGTAGGCGTCCAAGTCGATGGTCTGGGCGACGAACTCGTCGGCGGCCAGCCGCAGCACCGGGTTGACGCCCTTCTCCCGGCCGATCGTCGACTCGGGGGCATCCGCCTGGCGGGTGGAGCAGTAGCTGCCGAATCCGTGGGTGGGCCAGATCTGCGTGCCATCGGGAAGCAGGTCGGCCAGGCGCCGGGCCGAGGTGTGCTGCTGGTGCGCCAACTCCCGGGCGTGCACTGTCCCGAGCAGATCGGTGCGGCCGGTGGTGCCGAACAGCAGGGAGCCGCCGGTGAAGACGCCGACGGGCGCCCACCCGCCGTCGGTGTCCGGCTGATCCAGCACGTACGACACATGGTGGAAGGTGTGTCCGGGGGTGGCGAGGACGCGTAGCCGCATCCGGTCGGAGACAGGCACCACGTCATCGTCGGCGACCGGTATTCGGTCGAATCCCACCTCCTCACCCGCGGCCATCAGATACTGTGCGCCGGCCAGTTGGGCCAGGTGCCGGCCTCCGGAGACGTAATCGTTGTGCAGGTGCGTCTCGGCCACATGAGTGATGCGCACCTGTTCACGGCCAGCCAGGGTCAGCACCCGGTCGATGTCCCGTTGCGGGTCGATCACCACCGCCACCTCCCCGTCGGTGGCCAGGTAGCTGCGGTCGCCGAGGGACGACGTCGCGATGACGGAGACGTCGATTGCCATTTCTGCTCCTTTGGCCGGAAAAATGCTGCTCGGGGCATGGGAAGGCTGCTCCGGCCTGGCCCTTACCCGCCTACGTCGCACAATCGCGTGGCCCGAGTCCGGAATTCTGCGCCACTAGTTGCTAACGATCTTAAATCTATCGATACTGACTGTAGGTCGCCGTATCGGTACGAACCAGTCGAGAGTCGGCGGCATGTCGAAGGACCGTCGCTGCCCCGGAGCCGCCAACCAGCGGCGTCCGCCCCCCAACTGGAGGCCCAGATGAGACCTACAAGATCCCCACTCCGCCGTCGCGCCGCGATCATGTTCACGGCCGGTGCCCTCGTCGCCGGGGCGCTGGCGGCATCTCCCTCGGCGTATGCCGCATCCGTACCGGATGCCTCTCCCGAGGCAGCCACGGCCCTCGCCGAACGACTCGGTCATCAGTCGGCAGGGGCCTACCTCGATACCAGCGCCGGCAGGATGGTGGTAACCGTCACCAACGAGGCTGCCGCACGCCAGGTTCGCGCCGCCGGTGCGACCGCGAAGATCGTCTCTCGCGGCTCGGCGGATCTGGCCAAAATCACGGCAGCGCTGGAGAGGTCGAGCAAGATCGCGGGTACCGCGTGGCATGTCGACCCCACCACCAACCAGGTCGTCGTCTCGCTGGACGTCACGATCACCGGGGCCAAGCTCGCACAGGTCGAATCGGTCACCCGGCGCTTCGGCGATGCGGTCCGCATCGAGCGCTTGCCCGGAGAGTTGGGCACCACCATCTCCGGCGGTGATGCGATCTACGCTGGAGGCGGCGGCCGCTGCTCGCTCGGCTTCAACGTTCGCAGCAGCTCGGGTACGCAGTACTTCCTTACCGCAGGCCACTGCACCAACATCTCCGCAAGCTGGTACGCCAACTCAGCCCAGACGACGTACCTTGGCCCCCGAGCCGGGAGCAGCTTTCCCGGTGACGACTACGGCATCGTCCGGTACGACAGCACCATCTCCCGGCCGGGAAATGTCTACCTCTACAACGGCACCTACCGTGACATCACCGGCGCCGGCAATGCCTATGTGGGGCAGTCGGTGCAGCGCAGCGGCAGCACGACCGGCCTGCGTAGCGGCAGTGTGACGGCGCTGAACGCAACGGTCAACTACGCCCAGGGCAGCGTGCACGGTCTGATCCGCACCAATGTCTGCGCCCAGCCCGGGGACAGCGGTGGCCCGCTCTTTTCCGGCAGCATCGCCCTCGGCCTGACCTCCGGAGGCAGCGGTGACTGCACGAGGGGCGGTATCACCTACTTCCAGCCCGTCACCGAGCCGCTGAGCCGGTACGGGGTCACCATCTACTGAGCTGTCTACTGGTCGAGCCGCCGGGCCGGTAGGCCCAGCGGCTCGACCCCTTCCTGCTCGATGAAGGTGCGGCGCAGTTGTCGCTGGCTCTGGATTGACTTGAATCGAGCTTCATGTTTGATGCTGGTTGCCATGACGACAGCAGTAGTTTTCGACCGGTACGGTCCGCCCGAGGTGCTCCGCCTCGTCGAGTTGCCCGAGCCGCAGGCCGGACCGGGACAGATCCGGGTGCGGGTCAAGGCGGCCGGTGTGCAGCCCTTCGATGTTCGCGTACGTCGTGGGGAGATGGCCGACTTCGTGCCGGTCGCCTTCCCGCAGAGCATCGGGCAGGAGTATGCCGGCGTGGTGGATCAGGTCGGTGCCGGTGTGGCCGGGATCGCGGTCGGCGACGAGGTGCTCGGCTCGACCACGCTCAACGGCTGCGCCCAGCACGTGGTGGTGGCGGCGGAGAACACGGTGGCCAAGCCGCCCGAGCTGGACTTCCCGACCGCGGCCGCCTTCGTCGCGGCGGCGCAGACCGCCTCCGGGGCGCTGGGGGAACTGAAGGTGACCGCGGGGGAGACGTTGCTGGTCCATGCGGCCGCCGGATCGGTCGGCACGATCGCCGTCCAGCTCGGCCGGCGCGCAGGTGCCACCGTCATCGGAACCGCGAGTCCCGCCAACCACGACTACCTTCGGGAACTGGGGGCGATCCCGGTCGCCTACGGCGACGGGCTGGTCGACCGGGTACGGGCGCTTGCTCCCGACGGGGTGGATGTGGCGCTGGACGCGGTCGGCGGTGCGGCTATCGCGGCCTCGGTCGAACTGGTCGCCGACCGCGATCGCATCGGCACCATCGTCGACGACCGGGTCGCCGCCGAGCACGGCATCCGGGTGGTCCGGGCCGGCCGTTCACCGGCCCGGCTCGCCGAGGTAACCGCGCTCGCCGCCCGGGGTGAGCTGGTCATGCCGGTACGGCCGTACGCCTTCGCCGATGTGGTCGAGGCCCACCGGGTGGTCGAGTCCGGACACGGGCGGGGCAAGGTGGTGCTGGTCGTGGAGGCGTGAACTGTCCCGGCGTCAAGCCTGCCAGCGGATGACGCCGCCGACGACGGTGACGGCGACCTCGATGTCGCGTAGCCGCGCGGGTTCGACGTCGAACGGGTCGGTGGGCAGCGCGATGAAGTCGGCCAGCATCCCCGGCCGCAACCGCCCCTTGAGGTGCTCCTCATAGGATGCATAGGCGGGAGCGACGGTGAAGGCGTGCAGCGCCTGCGCCAGCGTGAGCCGCTCGTACGGCTGGACACCGCCGGGCGGGTGGCCGTCCGGCTGCTGCCGGGTCAGCGCGGCATGCAGCCCGTAGAAGGGGTTGGGATTCTCGACCGGGGCGTCGGAGCCGAACGCCACGACCGCGCCGCTGTCGATGAGGCTCCGCCAGGCGTACGAGGCCAGGTCGCGACCGGCGAGCAGGGTGGTGGTCAGCGGGATGTCGCTGGTGCAGTGGGTCGGCTGCATGGAGGCGATGACGTCCAGCCGGGCGAACTGCGCCACGTCGGTGGGCGCGAGGTGTTGCGCGTGCTCGACCCGGTGGCGCAGCCGCAGCGGGTGCCCCGCCGCTACCTGCCGGCTCCGCCACCGGTCGTAGGTACGCAGCACCATCCGGTTGGCGGCATCGCCGATCGCGTGAGCCGCGACCGCGATGCCCGCGTCGGCAGCGGTGTTGACCAGCCGGTCGAATTCGTCGGCCGGCGTGACGGCGATGCCGTGGTTCTCCGGCTCCCCGACGTACGGTTCGCTCATCAGACAGGTGTGGGAGCCGAGCGCGCCGTCGGTGTAGATCTTGACCGGGCCGGTTCGGAGCCACCGGTCGCCGTCGCTGGTTGCCCATCCCCGGTCGATCGCCTCGTCAAGCGCGGTGACCGGGATGAGCTTGTGTACCCGTAGAGGCAGCTCGCCCCGCTCGTACAACGTTTCGAAGGCCGCACGGCAGTCCTGGCCGTCGATGTCGTGGAGGCTGGTAAGCCCGACCTTCAGGAAATGCGGCAGCGCGGTGCGCAGTTGGGCGACCAGGTCACCGGAGGCCGCCGACTCCATGATGGGACGCAGGGGATGCGCGGCGGCTTCGCGCAGAATGCCGGTAGGCTCGCCGCGGTCGTCGCGGACGATCTCGCCGCCGACCGGGTCGGGGGTATCGGCGTCAATGCCCAGTTGCCGCAGCGCCAGGGAGTTTACCCAGGTGGTGTGCCCATCGATGCTGGGCAGCGCCACAGGCCGGTCCGGGCAGACCCGATCGAGGTCGTGGCGGGTGGGCTGCACCGGACGGTCCCAGTGGTGGCAGTCCCAGCGGCCGCCGAAGAGCCAGGCGCCGGTGGGTAAGCTCCGCCCCTTGGCCTGCACCCGTTGCAGGCTCTCCGCCAGGCTGGTGGCGCCCCGCAGATCCACCTGTTCCAGGCCACGGGCAAACGAAGCGGAGTGGATATGGCTGTCGGTCAGCCCGGGCAGGACGGTCATGCCGGCCAGGTCGACCCGCTTGGCCTCCGCCCCGGCCCGTTCGCGGCAGTCCCGCAGATCCCCCACGGCGACGATCCGCTCCCCGCGGACGAGCATGGCCTCGGCGTGGGGCCGGGCCGGATCGAGGGTGTGGATACGGGCGTTCTCATAGATGGTAGTGGCCACGGTTTTCCTATCGACAAAGGACGGATGGCTGGCGAGGTGTCGAGTCTGTCAAGCAGACCGCGCCGACGCCAGACTTCGATCCGTCAGCCCGTCATCGCGCCGCTTCACGTTTCCCAGCAAGCATGACCGGCGAGTACCGTGCGCCGCCCGGAACAGCCCCGGTGCCACAATGCGGCAGGTGTAGAGGTGGGAGGGCCGGGTGCGGGTGGGCAGCGGGGATGAGCGGCTGCGGAAGCGGAGCGCCGACGGCCAGCGGTCCGGCGTGCCATCGCGGACGGCTAGCCGCAATGCCGCGGGTCTGCTCCGTGACCGACTTTTCGGCCCGTACTTCGTCGGCAGCCTGGTCGCCAACACCGGCACATGGTTCCAGAACGTCGCCGCGATCCTGACGATCTTCGCGCTCACCAGATCCGCCGTCATGGTCGGACTGGTCACGGCGATGCAGTTCGTCATGCAGTTCTTCGCTGCCCCCTTCGTGGGGGCCGTGGCGGACCGGATGGACCGCAGAGCACTGATCCTCATCGGACAGGTGCTGGGTGCCGTCTCCGCTTCGCTTCTGGCGGCGATGGCCTTCCTGGACGCGCTGACCCCTGGTGCCATCCTGCTCCTCATCGGCTTGGCGGGCGTCGGCCAGGCGGTGAGCGCTCCGGCGGCCCAGGCGTTGGTGCCGAACCTCGTCGGTGCCGACGAGGTGCCGCAGGCGATCGCGCTGCAGTCGCTCACCTTCAACCTGTCCCGGGCCATCGGTCCGGTCGCCGGCGCCGCCGTGTACGCCCTCAGCGGACCGGGAGCCGCCTTCCTCATCAACGCCGCCTGCTACCTGGTCTTCATCTTCGCGCTGTTCACGATGCCGTTGGCGCGGCCCGCGGCGGCCCCGCCGCGCGGGAACGGCCTCGGGCTGCTCGGCGGGGTGACCTACGTACGGCGCAATCCGGAGCTACTGCGCTATCTCGCCGCGGTGGCCCTCGTCGCGTTCGCCATGGAACCGGTGGCCACCCTCTCGCCCCTCTTCGCCGATGGCTTCGACGGCGACGACCTGCTCGTCGGCGTCTTCATCACCTGTTTCGGCGGCGGGGCCGCGCTCAGCGCGGGATGGGTCGGCCCGCTCCGTCGCGCCGTCGGCGCTGACCGGGCCGGAGCGGTGGGCATGCTCACCCTCGCCACCGGGATGATTGTGCTGGCGGTGAGCCCGGAGGCAATCTCCGCTTCGGTCGGGCTGGTGATCGGTGGGGCGGGTTACCTGGTCGCGGTCAGCGATGTAACCACCGGCCTGCAGCAGGGGCTGACCGACGGGATCAGAGGGCGGGTGATGGCACTCTGGTCGATGGCGTTCCTGGGCATCCGTCCCGGCGCGGCGGTGCTGCACGGCTGGTTGGGGGACGCCTTCTCCGCCCCGGTTGGAGCGCTGGTCGGGGCCCTGGCCGCTCTGGCTGCCGCCGCCGTGGTGATGAGTAGCCGTCGGCCGGCGCGGTTGGCCTGCTGACGGATACACACCGTACGGAACGGCCCGTCTGCTGGACGGGCCCCGGCCCGGGCGTTACAGGCCCTTGTCGAGCCCCGCGCGGCGCAGCGCGTCAGCCAGCGCCCCGCCGGCGAAGCTGTCGCGGCTCTGCCGCTGCCGGCCGTCCCGTCCCCGGCCCCCGCTGCTGCCCCGGGGCGGGTCCTGGCCCGCGCCACCCCGGCCCCGCGTCGCCGGCTGCGGCCCGGCCTCGGGTTCGTCATCCAGCCGGAGGGTGAGCGAGATCCGTTTGCGTGGCACATCCACATCGAGCACCTTGACGCGGACCACGTCGCCCGGCTTGACCACGTCGCGCGGGTCCTTGACGAACGTCTTGGACATCGCCGAGATGTGCACCAGTCCGTCCTGGTGCACGCCGACATCGACGAAGGCGCCGAATGCGGCGACGTTGGTGACGACGCCTTCCAGCAGCAGACCCGGCACCAGGTCGTTGATCGTGTTCACCCCTTCAGCGAAGGTCGCCGTGCGGAACGCGGGGCGGGGGTCGCGCCCCGGCTTCTCCAGTTCGCCGAGGATGTCGGTGACGGTTGGCAGGCCGAACCGGTCATCGACGAAGTTAGCCGGCTTGAGTTTCCGCAGCACCGCGGAGCGCCCGATCAACGCCGGAAGCTCGAGGCTGGTGGCGGCGAGGATACGGCGCACCACCGGATAGGCCTCCGGATGCACACTGGAGGCGTCGAGGGGATCGTCACCGCTGGGGATACGCAGAAAACCGGCGCACTGTTCGAAAGCCTTCGGCCCCAACCGGGGTACGTCCCGCAGCGCTCGCCGGGTCCGGAACGGCCCGTTGGAGTCCCGGTGCAGCACGATGTTCTCCGCCAGTCCCGGGCCGATGCCAGAGACCCGGGCCAGCAGCGGCGCCGAGGCGGTGTTGACATCCACGCCGACCGCGTTGACGCAGTCCTCGACCACCGTGTCCAGTGAGCGGGACAGCTTGAGCTCGGAGACGTCGTGCTGGTACTGCCCGACCCCGATCGACCTTGGGTCGATCTTCACCAGTTCGGCGAGGGGATCCTGCAGGCGGCGGGCGATGGAGACCGCGCCGCGCAGCGACACGTCCAGACCGGGCAGCTCCTGCGAGGCGTACGCCGAGGCGGAGTAGACCGAGGCACCGGCCTCCGAGACGACGACCTTGGTGAGGTTGAGTGCGGGGTGCCGGCGGATCAGGTCCGCGGCGAGTCGGTCCGTCTCCCGTGACGCGGTGCCGTTGCCGATCGCGACCAACTCGACGCCGTGGGCCCGGGCGAGCCGGGCGAGTACCTCGATCGACTGGTCCCACTGCCGCCGGGGCTCGTGCGGGTAGATCGTCTCGGTGGCCACCACCTTGCCGGTGGCGTCCACCACCGCGACCTTGACACCGGTACGCAGGCCGGGGTCCAGACCCATCGTCGGGCGGGTGCCGGCCGGCGCGGCGAGCAGCAGGTCACGCAGGTTGGCGGCGAAGACTCGGACCGCCTCGTCCTCGGCCGCCTGCCACAGGCGCATCCGCAGGTCGGCGGCGAGGTGGATCAGGATCCGGGTACGCCAGGCCCAGCGCACCGTGTCGATCAACCAGCGGTCGCCCGGCCGCCCCTGGTCGGCGATGCCGAACCGGCCGGCGATCTCCATCTCGTAGCGGGTCGGGCCGATCGGTGCTGTGTCGTCGGAGGACTCCTCGGGCTCCAGGCTGAGTTCGAGGACCCCCTCCTTCTCGCCGCGGAACAGTGCCAGGATCCGGTGCGAGGGGAGCCGGGTGAACGGCTCAAAAAAGTCGAAGTAGTCGGAGAATTTGGTACCGGCCTCCTGCTGCCCGTCGCGGACCCGGGAGACCAGCCGACCACGCGACCACATCTGTTCGCGCAGCGAGCCGATCAGGTCGGCGTCCTCGGCGAACCGTTCCACCAGGATGGCTCGGGCGCCGTTAAGCGCGGCGCCCGGGTCGGCGACCCCCCGCTCCGGGTCAACGAAGCCTTCCGCCGCCGCGTTCGGGTCCTGGCCGGGACCAGCGAGCAGCTGCTCCGCCAGCGGCTCCAGCCCGGCCTCCCGGGCGATCTGTGCCCGGGTGCGCCGCTTAGGCTTGTACGGCAGGTAGATGTCCTCCAGCCGGGCCTTCGAATCGGCCGCCAGAATCTGCGCCTGCAGCTCTTCGGTGAGCTTGTCCTGGTTACGGATGGATTCCAGGATCGCGCCGCGGCGTTCCTCCAATTCGCGCAGGTACCGTAGGCGCTCTTCGAGGGTGCGCAACTGCGCGTCGTCGAGCAGGCCCGTCACCTCTTTGCGGTAGCGGGCGATGAACGGCACGCTCGCCCCGCCGTCGAGTAGCTCAACCGCGGCCCGAACCTGCCCCTCGCCTACCCCGAGCTCTCCGGCGATGCGCTGCAGCACAGAGGTCGTCACTATCCTTGCCTCCCCGGTTGGACGTCGCTCTGCATTCTGCCGTTGCCGACGGCCCGGCTGCACGCGGGCCGGGCCGCACCCGCCGCACCGGGAAGGAGGCTATTGACCGTCGTCGCGGCTCGCCTTGAGGAAGTCGCGGTTGAGCCGGCCGATGGTGGAGAGCGGAATGCCCTTGGGGCAGACGGCGGTGCACTCGCCGGTGTTGGTGCAGCCACCGAAGCCGGCCTCGTCGTGAGCGGCGACCATGTCGACGACCCGTGAGTCGCGCTCCGGTTGGCCCTGCGGCAGCAGGCCCAGGTGGGTGATCTTCGCGGCGGCGAAGAGGAGACCCGAGCCGTTGGGGCAGGCCGCGACACAGGCGCCGCAGCCGATGCAGGCGGCCGACTCGAACGCCGCATCGGCGTCCGCCTTCGGCACCGGGGTGGCGTGGGCCTCCGGAGCGCTGCCGGTCGGTGCGGAGATGTAGCCGCCGGCCTGGATGATCCGGTCGAAGGCGCTGCGGTCGACCACGAGGTCCTTGATCACCGGGAACGCCCGGGCTCGCCAGGGTTCGATGTCGATGGTGTCCCCGTCGGAGAAGTGCCGTAGGTAGAGCTGGCAGGTGGTGGTGGCCGGTTGGGGGCCGTGCGCCGCGCCGTTGATGACCATGCCGCACATGCCGCAGATACCTTCGCGGCAGTCGTGGTCGAAGGCGACCGGGTCCTCGCCGTCGAGGATCAGCCGTTCGTTGAGCTGATCCAGCAGCTCGAGAAACGACATGTCGGGGGAGACGTCGGTGACCTGGTATGACACCATCCGTCCCCGGTCCTGCGGGCCGGACTGCCGCCAGATACGCAGGGTCAGGTTCACTTGTAGCTCCGCTGGGTCGGGGGGACGTAGGAGAAGGTGAGGTCTTCCTTGTGGAGCACCGGCGGCTCGCCGGTTCCGGTGAATTCCCAGGCCGCGACGTAACTGAACTGCTCGTCGTCGCGGAGTGCCTCGCCGTCGGGGGTTTGGCTCTCGGCCCGGAAGTGCCCGCCGCAGGACTCGGACCGGTGCAGGGCGTCGACGCACATCAGCTCGGCCAGTTCGAAGAAATCGGCGACCCGGCCGGCCTTCTCCAGGGACTGGTTGAGCCCTTCGCCGTCACCGGTCACCTTGACCCGCTGCCAGTACTCCTCCCGCAGGCTGCGGATCAGCTCGATCGCCTTGCGCAGGCCGGCGTCTGTGCGCTCCATGCCGCAGTAGTCCCACATGATCTGGCCCAGTTCTCGGTGGAAGTCGTCGACTGTGCGGTCACCGTTAACGGCGAGCAGCCGGGCCAGCCGCTCCTCCACCTCAGTGCGGGCGCTGACCGCATCCGGGTGGGTGGCGTCCACGGGCTCGAAGGGGCCGGCGGAGAGGTAGTCGCCGATCGTGTTGGGCAGCACGAAGTAGCCGTCGGCCAGCCCCTGCATCAGCGCCGAGGCGCCGAGCCGGTTGGCCCCGTGGTCGGAGAAGTTGGCCTCGCCGATGACGAAGAGGCCGGGGATGTTCGACTGCAGGTCGTAGTCGACCCAGAGCCCGCCCATGGTGTAGTGCACTGCGGGGTAGATGCGCATCGGCACCTCGTACGGGTTCTCTCCGGTGATGCGCTCGTACATCTGGAAGAGGTTGCCGTAGCGGGCGGCGACGGTCTTCCGGCCGAGCCGGGCGATGGCGTCGGCGAAGTCGAGGTAGACGCCGAGACCGCCGGGGCCCACACCTCGTCCCTCATCGCAGACGTTCTTCGCCGCTCGCGAGGCGATATCCCGCGGGACCAGGTTGCCGAAGGCGGGGTAGATGCGCTCCAGGTAGTAGTCGCGCTCCTCTTCCGGGATCTCCGCCGGGGCGCGGTCGTCGTCGGCGCGCTTGGGGACCCAGACCCGGCCGTCGTTGCGCAGCGACTCGCTCATCAGGGTCAGTTTCGACTGGTGCTTGCCGGAGACCGGGATGCAGGTCGGGTGGATCTGGGTGAAGCAGGGGTTGGCGAAGAGCGCCCCCTTGCGGTGGGCCCGCCAGGTGGCGGTGACGTTGCAGCCCTTGGCGTTGGTGGAGAGGTAGAAGACGTTGCCGTAGCCGCCGCTGGCGAGCACCACCGCGTCGGCGAATTCTGTGGTGATCTCGCCGGTGACCAGGTTGCGGACCACGATGCCGCGGGCCCGGCCGTCGATCACGATCAGCTCCAGCATCTCGTGCCGGGAGTGCATCTCCACGTTGCCGGCGGCGATCTGTCGTTCCAGCGCCTGGTAGGCGCCGAGCAGCAGCTGCTGCCCGGTCTGGCCGCGGGCGTAGAAGGTGCGTGACACCTGGGCGCCGCCGAACGAGCGGGTGTCGAGCAGGCCGCCGTATTCGCGGGCGAAGGGCACTCCCTGGGCGACGCACTGGTCGATGATCTCCACGGAGACCTGCGCGAGGCGGTACACGTTGGATTCGCGGGCGCGGAAGTCCCCGCCCTTGACCGTGTCGTAGAAGAGGCGGTGGATGGAGTCGCCGTCGTTACGGTAGTTCTTGGCCGCGTTGATGCCACCCTGGGCAGCGATCGAGTGGGCCCGCCGCGGGCTGTCCTGGTAGCAGTACGTCTTGACGCGGTATCCCAGTTCGCCCAGCGTCGCCGCCGCGGAGCCACCGGCCAGGCCGGTGCCGACCATGATGATGGTGAGCTTGCGCTTGTTGGCGGGGTTGACCAGCTGGGCGGAGAAGCGGCGGCGGTCCCAGCGGGTTTCGATCGGTCCGTCCGGTGCCTTGGTGTCGGCGATCGGGGCGCCTTCGGTGTACAGGTCGCTGTGGATCATGTCATTTCACCAATCCGGTGAGTACGGCGAAGGGGACCGTCAGGTAGCCGGCGCAGAGGACGACTGCGAAGGCCAGGGCGGCGCGGCGGGCAATGCGTTCGCCCCGCTCGCTCTGCTGCCCCAGGCTGCGCAGGGCGCTGTGGAGGCCGTGGCGCAGATGGAAGCCGAGCGTGACGAGCGCCACCGTGTAGCAGAGGGTCACGTACCAGCGGTCGGGGGCGAAGCCGGCGACCACATTGGCGTACGGGCTCTGCGGGTCCCCGACCGGGTTGAGGTGCCCGGTGGTCAGGTCGAGCAGGTGGTAGATCACGAAGAGCACGATGATCACACCACCCCAGCGCATGGTGCGGGCGGTGTAACTGCCCCGCACCGGCTTGCGGTGAACGTAGCGGACCGGACGGGCGGCCCGGGCGCGTAACGCCAGGGCGGTGGCGGCCCAGATGTGGCCCACGACGGCGAAGGTGAGCAGGCCGCGTTGCAGCCACAGGAATCCGGCCGGTGGCAGCAGTGGGCTGCCGAGCTCCCGTAGCCAGCGGGCGTACTCGTCGAACGACGCCGCGCCGGCGAAGATCTTGAGGTTGCCCAGCATGTGCGCGACGAGGAAGAGCACCAGGACGAGCCCGGTCACCGCCATGAGGGCCTTCTTGCCGATCGTGGATCTGATCGGCGACCTGGTCGTTGCAGTCACTCGTTGGACGTTATGAGTGAGATCATCAGTCGTCCAATGCATCGGAGGCGCAGTGACGATAGCGATATGTTATTACTATGCGGTTACAGCAGTTACGTTGTTTCGTGGCGGTCGCACAAAGACGACATTTCACTCATGCAGCGATAAAGGTGGGTGTGACCCAACCCTCATTGAGTAAGCAGATTCACAGGCTGGAAGCGGAGCTCGGAGCCCCCCTCTTCAGCCGGATCCGGAGCAACGTCACCCTCACCCCCGCCGGAGAAGCCCTGCTGCCGATCGCGACGCGGATCCTCGCCGACATCGAGACCGCCCGCCGCGAGGTGCAGGAGATCGTGGGGGTACGCCGCGGCCGGGTGCGGCTCGGGGTGACGCCCAGCCTCTGCACCTCTCTGCTGCCACCGGTGCTGCGCCGGTTCCGGGCCGAGCACCCGCAGGTCGATCTGCGGATCGAGGAAGGCGGCTCGCGTCATCTTGTCCGCAACCTCCGCCACGGCGAACTGGACCTGGCGATGATCGTCCAGCCCTCGCAGGGCGTCGACCCTTCGCTGCGCGCCGAACCCATCCTGCGAGAGCGGCTGGTGGTCGTCTCCGTCGCCCCGCTCGCCGTGGCCAGCCCCCAGAACACGGTGCGTATCGCCGACCTCCGCGACGAGTCTCTGGTCATGTTCCGTACCGGCTACGACCTGCGGGAGGTCACCCTGCAGGCCTGCCGGGAGGCGGGCTTCGAGCCGTCGTTCGCCGTGGAGGGCGGCGAAATGGATGCTGTTCTCAGCTTCGTCGAGGCGGGGCTCGGCGTGGCGGTCGTGCCGGGCAATGTGGTATCCGGTCGGCCGCGCCTGCGCGCCACCCCGCTAGCCCCGCCCGGGGTGCTGCGGACGATCGCGCTCGCCCACCGGCGCGAAGCCGACCTTACCCACGCCGCCACGGCGATGCAGACCGCGCTGCTGACGTATCTGACCGACGCCGCCCGAGAAGGCTCCCTCCCGTCCGGTCTGGAACTGGTCTGACCGGACCAACCGGTCCAGGTCACCGCGCTACCGGCCCTCCGCCTGATCCATTGCGCGGTAGATCCGCTGCTCCGAAACCGGATAGGGGGTCCCCAGCGCCTGCGCGAAGAGGTTGACCCGCAACTCCTCGATCATCCATCGAATCTGCAGCACGTCCTCGTCGGTACGCCGCGCCGGCGGCAGTCCCGCCAGCATCTGCTGGTACTCCTCCTGCATCTGCTCGACGCGCGACTGCAGTTCCCGGTCGCGCTGCGGGTTGCCCGGCAACCGGTCCAGACGGCGTTCGATCGCCGCCAGATAGCGCGGCAGGTCTCGCAGCCGGCCCGCCCCCGTGTCGGTGATGAAACCCCGGTAGATCAGTGCCGACAGCTGTGCCCGGATGTCGGTCAGTGCCGCCACCAGGCTGAGACTGCTGGTCCGGCTCAGCCGCTGCTCCACGGCGTATGCCGCGGTGAGGACACGCCGCACCAGGTCCACCACTCCTATTACGGTGTCGACCAGGTCGGCGCGGACCCGCTCCCGCAGCGCGGCGAACCCTTCCGGATCCCAGGTCGGCCCGCCCGCGGCGACCACCAACTGGTCCACCGCCGCCCCGGCAGCGTCGTCGAGCAGGTCGAGCGCACTGCGGTGCGGGTTACGGCTCAACGCCAGCTTCGCCTCGTTGGAGAGCCGCGCCGACACAGGCTTGGCCGGCGACGGCAGGGTGAGCAGCAGCAGCCGGCGGGTGCCCGCCCACATCGCCGCCCGCTGCTCGGCCTCGGTTTCGAAGACCCGGACCGCGACGCTCTCACCCTCGTCAACCAGCGCCGGGTAGGCGGTCACCGTGAAACCGGCCCGGTTCTGCTCCACGGTGCGCGGCAGCGAACCGATGCTCCACTCCCGCAGCCCGTGCCGCTCCAGACCGCCGGCAGCGGCCGAGACGCTCTGCTGTACCTCCGTCTTGAACCGTTCCCGCAGCGCCGGCAGATCCTTGCTCTCGGCCAGCGTCCGCTTGTCCTCGCCGACCACCCGGTAGGTGATACGCAGGTGCGGCGGCAGCCGGTCGACATCCCACGCCTCACGGGGGACCAGGACCCCCGTCATCCGACGTAGCTCCCGCCCGATCGCATCGAGTAGCGGCTCCCGCCCGGGCGTGATCGCGGCCAGCACCGCCCGGGCATAGTCGGGCACCGGGACGAAGTTTCGGCGCAACGCCTTCGGCAGTGACCGGATCAGCGCGACGACCAGTTCCTCGCGCAGCCCCGGCACCTGCCAGTCGAAATCCTCCGCGGCCACCTGATTGAGCATTGGCAGCGGGATGTCGACGATCACCCCGTCGGTCGCCGTTCCCGGCTCGAACTGGTAGGAGAGCGGCAGCGCCGCCCCGTCGCTGCGCCACTCGTCCGGGTAGTCGGCCTCGTCGACACCCCCGCGCCCCGGGTTGATCAGCATCGACTTGTCGAAGGTGA
>DASULK010000031.1:0-3934 GCA_036278255.1 Micromonospora sp. | reverse complement strand
ACCGACCTGCACACCGAAACCCTCGGCCAGCTCGCCCTCACCGAAATGATCACCAGCCATACGTACGACCGGCACATCCGCGCCTGCCGGCTGCACTACCGGCGCCGTCGCGACCTGCTCATCGAACGCCTCGGCCGCCGCTACCAGCTCCACGGCATCGCCGCCGGCCTGCACGCCCTCCTGCACCTACCCGCGACAGGCGCGAGCGAAGGCGAGATCATCGAACGCGCCGCCTCCCACGGCCTGGCCCTCGGCGCGCTACGCCCGCATTGGCACACCCCGACCGGAGCCGAACCCAAAGGCCTCATCGTCGGCTACGCCACCCCCAGCCAGGCAAGCTACGCAGCTGCCCTCGATACGCTCGCCCGCACGCTACGCACAACCTGAACACGACGATGCGTCGATCCGGCAGCCGATGTACCTGGCGGTTGACCTGCATCCGGCTACGCACCGAAGCCCGCGCCCAAGTCCCAACCACCCCGAACTCCGCAGTCCCCGCAGCGGGGCCCCACAGCCTTGAATGGGGAGGTGTATGCTCCCCGCGATGACTTCTTCTCATAACAGATTGGGGGTCCCGTTCGTGCAAGGTGAGTGCTGATGCGCTCCCGGGCCGCGAATGTGGATTCTCGTCTTTCCCGCTGGTTGCGCGTGCGTGAGTTCGCCGTGCCGCCGTCCATGATCGAATTTGCGACTGCTCGTCGCCGCGTCGGTGACTGGGCCGGGGCGTGCGCAGCTGCCCGTTGTGATGTCGGCTTCAATCTGCGCGCGGTGGCTCGTACCCATGGTCGGGAACTTGCCGCCCGAATTCGTGACGACCTGCGCCATCTGGCTCCTGACTTGCTGCGCTGGCACATGCCGAGGATCGCCCCGGACGGACTGCTGCGTCCAGGGCTGATTGTCTCGCTGGCCAGGTACGACGCGGCGGAACCGGGCGACGGGGCGATGCATCTGGTGGCCCGAACGCCACCGGCCTGGGCGGACGCCGGGCAGCGGATCAGCCTTGCGTTGTGGGACGGATCCGGTGCCGGGTCTCGACGCTGCCCGCATCCGCAGCCCCATCCGAACCGCCGGTTCCGTCTCGACCTGCATCGGCATTTGTGGGACGCGCGCAGAGCTGATGAGCTGCGGATCCGGTCGGGTGCGGATCGGCAGCCCGCCGACGGCGTCGCGGGTGACCCCGAACTGCTTGAGCTGGTGCCGCAGGGGCGTGGCTGCGCGGTGGACCGGTGGGCGGCTGAGGCGGCGATTCTGCTCGGCGCCGAAGGGCGGACCAGCGGCATGGTCGCCGTACGGCTCGGGGTTCGACATCGACTGGTCTTGGACGTGGTCGCAGGCGGGGAACAGCTTGGGCCGCCGACGATGCGGACAGCGGCAGAGTCCGCAGCGTTCCGTACCGAAGCGCTGCCGATGTTGCCCGACGCGGCGATGTGGGTGCTACCCGACCTGGAGCTGCTCCGCAGCGGACTTATCGAGGCAGACCGGCTGCATCCGTTGGTGGCATCGGCGTTGGTCCCCGACCATCCGCCGTCCAAAACGCCAAAAGCGCCGGACCAGGCAGGCCAGCCACGCCTGGTGCAGTGCCGGGGAGCTTTGCACCGGATCGGGCTGGTCAACGGGGTACTCACCCCACTCGACCACGACCCGGCCGAGGTCCGCCGCGAAGAGCTGCTAGCCGCGCTGACCGGTACCCCACTGCCCTGCCTGCGGGCGATTGACGAGGCGCACCGCCACCCGGAGTGCCTCGCCGACATCCGCGCCCGACTGGACCATGGCGACACGGCCGGCGCGCTGGCGGCCGTCGAGGCCTTACTCGGATCCGACGCGTTGCTGCGCAGCGGCGCGCTGCGCGACGAACTGGAAACGGCCGCGCAGCGGCGGATCACCTACGGGCTGTTCCGGGCCGGACTGGTCGGATCCGGACCTGTCCCCACGTCCCAGGATCGCCGTCGCACCCCCGACCACCGCTCGCACCCGCGCCAGGCGCTGTTCCGCTGACCAGCCGCACGACCGCTTCTCTTTTGACCCACCTCGAATCCAAAGGTGATGGAACATGCCTACCTCCACTCTGTCCGCCTCCACCGGCATCCCCGTTGAGCCGGCCCACACCGCTCAGCTCGACGTCGCCGCCGAGCTGCTTGCACTGCTGGGCGACACCACCACCGAACCCCGTACCGATCAACAGCTGGAGGCCCTGACGCTGGCCGTGGCCGC
This sequence comes from Micromonospora sp., assembly GCA_036278255.1. Taxonomy (GTDB): domain Bacteria; phylum Actinomycetota; class Actinomycetes; order Mycobacteriales; family Micromonosporaceae; genus DASULK01. Next base: position 1,723 of record DASULK010000031.1, on the reverse strand, counting down.
TGACCTGCCCGTACTGCTGTGGGGTGAGCCGGGGATCGGCAAGACTGCGGCCCTGACCCAGTTGGCCGCCGCCCTGGACCTGCCGCTGACGACGGTGATCGCCAGCGTGCACGAACCGTCCGACTTTTCGGGGCTGCCGATTGTCGGTGACGACCCCGCCGTACAGGGCGTCCCCATGGCCCCGCCGGACTGGGCGGTACGCCTGGTCCGGGCCGGCCGGGGCCTGCTGTTTCTGGACGAACTCTCCACCGCGCCGCCGGCCGTGCAGGCCGCCCTGCTTCGTCTGGTGCTGGAGCGGCGGATCGGTGCTCTGCGGCTGCCACCCGGGGTTCGGATCGTGGCCGCAGCCAACCCGCGATCCTCGGCGGCTGACGGGTGGGAGCTGAGCCCGCCGCTCGCCAACCGCTTCGTCCATCTGCAATGGACCCACGACACCAAGGTCGTGGTACGTGGCCTGGGCGGGATCTGGCCCCGGGCCGCGCTGCCTCGGCTCGACCCGCAGCGGCTGGCCGAGGCCGTCACCTTCGCCCGCCGGGCGGTGTGCGGGCTGCTGTCCGCCCGTCCGGGGCTCGTGCATCGACTGCCCACGAGTGAGGCCCGCCGGGGCGGACCGTGGCCGTCGCCGCGAAGCTGGGAGATGACGCTGCGACTGATCGCTTTTGCGTCCGCGGCGGGCACCTCCCGGGAAGTGCTGTCGATGCTGGTCAGGGGCACGGTCGGGGACGGTCCGGGGCTGGAGTTGCTGGCTAGCCTGGACCGGATGGACCTGCCGGACCCCGAGGTGTTGCTGGCCGACCCGGCGGCCGCCGTCCTGCCCGAGCGGGGCGATCTCCGCCAGGCCGTGCTGGACGGCGTGGTGGCGGCGGTCCGCCAGCGCCCGGAAAAGTCCCGGTGGGATGCGGCCTGGACGCTGCTGGTCCGCGCGTTGGAGACCGGAGCCCCGGACCTGGTGGTCGTCCCCGCGTCCACCCTCGCCGCCCTACGGCAGGAGGACTGGGACGTTCCAACGTCGATCGAGCAGCTGGCCGGGGCGGTGTCCCTGTCCCGGCGCGCCGATCGGGCAGCCGCACGAGTCGCGGCCGTCGCGGGGAGCCGCCGATGACCGCCGGTCGTACCGGGATGTTGGACCGGGACAAACTCTTCGCCGCCCGGCTGCACGCCGCCCGGGTCCGGCCCTACCTGGCGACGGCGCTGTTCGCCTTGCAGGTGGTGGAGTCGCGGTGGGTACCGACGATGGCGGTGGACCGGTACTGGCGGTGCTACGTCTCGCCGGTGTTCGTGGACCGGACCCCGGTGGAGGAACTGGCCGGGGTTTGGGTGCACGAGGTCTCGCACCTGCTGCGTGACCACCACGGGCGCAGCGACCGGGTCGCGCGCGAGCGTGGGCTGACCGGGCCGGGGGAACGGCTCCGGATGAACATCGCGGCGGACTTTGAGATCAACGATGACGTGTTCGGCGACGGGTTGGTCCGCCCGGAAGGCGCCGTCGAGCCGGGCATCCTGGGACTGGCCGAGGGGGAGCTGATGGAGGACTACCTGCGGCAGTTCCGGCTCGGCCCGCATACGCAGAATCTGGCCTGGTTGGACTGCGGCAGCGGCGCCGACGGGCTGGCGCGGGAGTGGGACCTGGGACCGGACGGGGCGTACGGGCTCAGCGAGCAGGAACGGGACGCGGTCCGGTTCCGGGTGGCCGAAGGCATCACCGGTCACCCCGGCAACGTCC
>DASULK010000030.1:0-12020 GCA_036278255.1 Micromonospora sp. | reverse complement strand
CGTGACCGAGGCTGCACGCACCGGCCGTGGGATCGCCGTCGAAAAACTAACGGGTATCCGCGACCGGGTCCGGCTCAGAAAGCCCCAACGGGTCACGCTGCACTCGTGGTCGTTTCACCAACTCGGCGCGTTTTTGGCCTACAAGGCGCGCCGGGCCGGTGTACCGCTGGTCGAGGTCGACCCGCGGCACACCTCCCAAACCTGCCACGGCTGCGGCTACCGGGACAAGCGGAACCGCCCCGACCAGGAAACCTTCCACTGCCGGTCATGCGGGGTCGTTGCCCACGCCGACCACAACGCGGCCCGCAACATCGCCCAACGCGGTGTACAGGGCTGGGGCGCAGTCAACCGCCCACACGCGGCCTGACCTCGCAGCCAGCGAGGCCAGAGACCCGCAAGCCCGTCCATTCATGGGCGGGTAGTTGACGCCATGGGCGGCAAGCTGCGCCGTGAGGGTCAAGCCGGTGGGCCCGGGCCCCGACGATCAGCACGCCGCCCGGTCCGCTGGCCATGGCCTCACCGTACGGCCGCCCGACACGGCGTGAGTAGTAGTCGAGCCATTTGCGCAACGTCTGCGTGCCCGCGCTGTGCGCAAGGAGGGCGACCCAGCTCTGCCGTTCAGGCCACGGACACGCGCGGTAGCTATGGTCCCAATTCGGATGGGGTAGCGGCCGATCGATCGATGATCAATGTAAAGAGTCGGTCCCCGGCGTCGTAGAGCGCCTGCTGCATGGCGCTGTTGCCGGTGTGCCCGGAGTTCTCGATGACGATGAGTTCCGCGTCTGGCCAGGCGCGCGCCAGTTCCCAGGCGGTGACCGTCGGGCAGCCGAGGTCGTTGCGGCCATGGATCAGGATGCCGGGGATTCCCGCCAGTTTGCCCACATCGCGGATGAGGATGCCGTCTTCGAGGAAGGCGCCGTTGGCGAAGTAGTGCGCGCAGATCCGGACGAAGGCGATCTGCGCATCGTCGGGCCGGGCGCTGTACTGGCCGGGCTTGCCGTTGCTCTCCATGGAGATGACCGCATCCTCCCAGGCCAACCACTCGATCGCCGCCCGCGCCCGCACGTCGGGGTCGGGGTCCTCCATGAGCTGGGCGTACGGCCGCAGCAGTTCCTCGATCGGCGGTTCGGTGTCGGTGGGGAGCCGGTGCTGGTCGGCTCCGACGTAGTCGCGGAACCGCGCCCACGCCTCGGGGAAGAGCCGCCCGACACCCCGGTACAGCCAGTCCAGTTCAGAACGGCAGCTGGTGGTGATGCTGACCAGGAGCAGACCGTGGACGCGGTCGGGGTGGCGTTGCGCGTACGCCAGCGACAGCGTCACCCCCCACGACCCGCCAAAGAGCAGCCACTTCTGTACCCCGAGGTGCTCGCGCAGCAGCTCCATGTCGCTGATGAGGTGTTGGGTGGTGTTGCGGCTCATATCGGCGGCGGGGTCGCTGGCGTGCGGGCGGCTGCGGCCGCAGTTCCGCTGGTCGAAGAGGATGATTCGGTGCCGCTTCGGGTTGAAGGATTTGCGCATGCCGGTCGAGCAGCCGGCGCCGGGGCCACCGTGTACGACGAGGACCGGTACGCCGTCGGGGTTTCCGCATGCCTCCCAGTAGATGGCGTTGCCGTCTCCGGTGTCGAGCAAACCGGTCTCGTATGGCTCGATCGGCGGATACGCCACCACGTTACCTCCTCGTCGCAGGGGCCTTCAAGATACGGATCTTTGATGCGGAGGCAAAAACGAGGCTGATGGCCGGCCTTGCGGGGCGTATCGGACATGCGGAACGAAAGCCGGCTAGTGTGCGACGTGGTACGAGTGGGCCAGGTTTGGTCATGTCGGGCCTGGAGCGGACACCGCCCCGGAATGCCGGTGGGCGGCCGGTCGTTACATCTGATCCCCCCGCAGTGCGGGCGCGGAATTTCTTCTTTTCTGAGCTTTTCTTTTTCCCAGTTTTCATCAAGCGCCGTTGCGTGTGGTGCTTGCGCCTCCCGGTTCCCCCCGGGGATGGCGTCAACCCCCGAATTGGAGCTTTTGACCATGAACAAGATTCTGCGTAAGGGCATGCTGACTCTTGCTGGTCTGGCTTTTGCCGGTGGTGTTGTTACCGGTCCGACCAGTGCCGCGCTGGCGGCGCCGCAGACGATCGCGGCCCCCGCAGCTGTGGTGCAGGCCGACAAGCCGGCTGACAACAAGCCTGCCAAGCCTGCCAAGGACAAGCTGATCCCGCACGGTGTGCAGGGCAAGCAGTCCCACGTCAAGCTGAACGGTGAGCAGGTGAAGAACGCCAAGGAGATCATGGCGGCGACGAAGAAGGCCGGCATGGACGAACGTGCCGCGGTGGTGGCGATCGCTACCTCGCTGCAGGAGTCGAAGCTGGAGAACCTGGGTCACCTGGGTGCCCGTAATGACCACGACTCGCAGGGGCTGTTCCAGCAGCGTCCGTCCTCGGGTTGGGGCACGGTGGAGCAGATCACCGACCCTGAGTACTCGACCACCGCGTTCCTCAAGGGCCTCAAGAACGTCAAGGGCTGGCAGGACATGCCGCTGACCGAGGCCGCCCAGACCGTGCAGGTGTCGGCGCACCCGTTCCTCTACGCCCAGTGGGAGACCCAGGCCGCTGACCTGGTCGCCGAACACTGGAACAACAGCTGAACCAACTGAACACAGAGTGACATCCAAGCCGCTGGCCGGAACCCCAATACCGGGGATCCGGCCAGCGGCCTTTTTCATACCCGCCCCATCCAAGGCGGCAGCCAGCATGCTGCAACGCCGCACATCATTTCTGATGTACGTACACCAAAAACGACGTACGCCCGCTATGAGGGTGCCGGATCAGCCGGGGGCCCGGCAGAGAGACTTCTCCAACCCTCGCCCAAATTGCATTGCGGCCGGGAGGCTAGTGACCGACCAGGGGAGGTCGGCGGCGGTCTGACGGGGGCTTACTCTGGGCGCGCGGCGCTGGTCAAAGCAGGTGCCAGGCGAGGGTGTCGTGAGGGGCGGCGTGAAGGGCGGCGACGGCGTCGGCGTACCACGGCTCGTGCACCCGTTTCGAAGAGCCCGCATGTCCGCACCGGGTCGTACCTGTTGATCCTCGGCGAACGGGATGCCATCGCTTGGGTGCTGCGGCGGATGTACGTCAGCTGGGCTCGGCAGGGGTGTGGTGCTCAGGCGGCCCCGGCCCCGGCGGGTGACGCCGTGCGAGACTGACCGCACACGCCACCGGGGAGATGGGATGCCGCTGGAGAACGAGGACCGGCCGTCGGACTCGCCCTACGCCCACCGCGTATGGCGCAGCCACGCGTCCGGGATCGCGCGGATGACCTCGATTGCGACCTCGCACTGGGAGCTCGTGTTCTGGGAGCACGACGGCCGCGTCTCCGCCGCCGTACGCGGTCCGGAGACCACGGCATCGAGCGCTGAGGTCCCTGACGGGTCGAAGTCCTTCGGCATCACGTTCGCGCACGGCACCTCGATGCCGCACCTGCCTCCGGCGCGCCTGGTCGACTCCGCCCTGGAAAGCCCGCACGCGACGGCGACGACGTTCATGCTGCGCGGCGACGAGTGGCCCATCCCCGACTTCGAGAGCGCGGAGCAGTTCGTTGCCCGGCTTGTACGGGAGAGTGTCGTCGTGCGTGACCCGCTCGTCGACGACGTCGTGGCCGGCGGGATGCCGGACGTCGGGGCGAGGTCGGTGCAGCGCCGCGTCGCCGCGGCAACAGGGCTCACGCAGGGTGGCATCCGGCAGATCGAGCGTGCCCGGCAGGCTGCAATCCTGATCGGCGAGGGCGTCGCGCCGCTCGACGTCGTCAACCGGCTCGGCTACTACGACCAGCCGCATCTTGCCCGCTCGCTCCAGCGCTTCATCGGCCGCACCGCGACCGAGCTGCGCCGCCGAGATGCGGCTGAGCCCCTGTCGCTTCTGTACAAGACCGACGACGCTGCCGATTCCTAGCCTGGGTGCGACGCGGCGCTCCGCTGCTCCGGGAGAAATCCCGCACCTAGGAAGGCAATCCACATGACCGAGAATGTCAGCGCGGCCGCCGTGTCCGCCGACGGCACCGTGATCGCGTTTACCGCGTGGGGCCAGGGCGAGCCGCTCATCATCATCGACGGCGCGACCGCCTACCCCGCCATCAATCCGACGAACGAGGAGGTCGGACGGCTGCTGAGCGACGAGTTCCGGACCTACGCCTACGACCGTCGCGGACGCGGCGAGAGCACGGACACCGCGCCGTACGCCGTGGATCGCGAGATCGAGGACCTCGCTGCGCTCATCGAGGTCGCGGGCGCGCCAGCGGCCGTGTTCGGCTGGTCGTCCGGCGCGGTCCTCGCGCTTGACGCCGCGGCGGCAGGTCTGCCGATCACCCGGCTTGCGCTGTTCGAGCCGCCGTTCGTCGTCGACGGCAGTCGCCCGCCGTTGCCGGCAGACTACGTGGAGCGCCTCGACGCCGCCGTGGCCGACGGTCGCCCCGGGGATGCCGCGGAGCTGTTCATGACCGCTGCGGTCGGCCTGCCCGCCGAGGCCGTCAACGACATGCGGCAGAGCGAGTTCTGGCCGATCATGGAGGCCGTCGCGCCGACGATCGCCTACGACGGTCGGATCATGGGAACCACGATGTCGGGCGCCCCGCTGCCCCGTGATCGCTGGGCCGCCGTCACCGTGCCCATGCTCGTGATGCACGGCACCGGGACGTTCCCGTTCATCATCACGGGCGCCCAGGCGCTGGCCGAGCTGCTGCCGGCCGCGACCGTGCAGGCCGTCAAAGGCGAGCAGCACAGCGCCCCCGCCGACGTGCTCGCCTCCGCGCTGCGCGACTTCGCCCACGCCCACTAGCCAGTCGAGGAGGGGCAAGACATGGGAAGGATCGTGGTCACCGAGTTCATCTCGCTCGACGGCGTCGTGGAGGCACCCGGTGGGGAGGACTTCAAGTACCCGAACTGGAGCTTCGAGTTCGATCGCGGCGAGGAAGGCGAGCAGTTCAAGGTCGCTGAGGCGCTCGGCGTCGAGGCGTTGCTCCTCGGCCGCCGGACCTATGAGGGGTTCGCCGCGGCGTGGCCGCAGTACGAGGGCGAGCTCGCCGACAAGTACAACGGGATGCCGAAGTACGTCGTTTCGAGCACGCTCATCGATCCCAAGTGGAACAACACACGCGTGCTCTCCGGCGGCCTGGTCGAGGAGGTGGCCTGGCTCAAGGACGAGGTGGGCGGCGACATCTCGGTTGCTGGCAGCATCCAACTCGTGCAGGGACTACTCGAACATGACCTCGTCGACGAGCTCCACCTCATGATGTTCCCGGTCCTTCTCGGCGCAGGAAGGCGCCTGTTCGGGGAGGCCCCGGACAAGTCAGCGTGGAAGCTGACCGACTCGATGACGGTCGGCGAGGGCGTGCTCGTCACGATCCTCGAGCGTGCGCGCTAACCGCAGGCGTGGTGCGGGGCCCACACTCAGAGAGACCGTTAATCGGCCTCAGTTGAGGCGGCGGGTGGTGGGGCGGGTGTCCCATCGGTAGCGGGTGCGGGCACGCCCTTGCGGGCGATCTCGCCGTGCAGGCGTACCTATTCAATTGAGCATCATGGTGACGGCGCCGAGACCGAAGCCGGCGTACCCGAGCAGTGACTCCAGCCCGAGGATGCTCACGGAGGTGGCCGCGATGGTCAGGGCGAGGGCCCCGGTGTTGGCCCAGTAGGAGCCGTTGAGCGGGCCGAGGTAGAGCTGCAGGACCGCTGTCACGGCCGGGCCGCCGGTGATCGCAGGGTGAGCGGGGTTTCGGATTCGATGCGGGTCAGCTTCTGCGGGTTGCGGACGTAGTAGAGGCCGGTGATGCGGGCGTCTTCGACACGGATGGCCATGATGCCGTCGATCTCGCCGTCGAGGCGTACGAGGAGTGCCGGGTTGCCGTTGACCATGGTCGGTTCAGCGGTGAGCGCGCCTTGAACCTTGCCAAGACCACCAAAGAACATGCGGGCTACCTTGTCGGAGCCGGTGATCGGTCGCGGCGCGGCCTGCTTGACGCCGCCGCCGTCGGCGACAAGGACGACCTCCGGGGCGAGCACGTCAAGGAGCCCCTGCAGGTCCCCCGTTTCGATGGCGCGCTGGAACGACTCCAAAGTCGCCCGGGTCTCGTTCGGGGAGATCGCCTGGCGAGGGTGGCGGGCGTTGACGTGCTGGCGGGCGCGGTGGGCGATCTGGCGGACGGCCGCGGGGCTCTTCTCGACGGCGGCTGCGATTTCGTCGTAGCTGACATCGAAGGCCTCGCGCAGCACGAAGACGGCGCGTTCGGTCGGCGACAGCGTCTCGAGGACGACCATGAGCGCCATCGATACACTTTCGGCGAGCTCGACGTCCTCGGCCACGTCCGGCGCGGTGAGCAGCGGTTCGGGCAGCCAGGGGCCGACATACGCCTCCTTGCGGCGCTTCATGGTGCGTAGCCGGTTGAGTGACTGCCGGGTCGTGATCCGGACCAGGTAGGCGCGCTGGTCGCGCACCTGCCCCACGTCGGCCTTGACCCACCGCAGCCAGGCTTCCTGAAGGACGTCTTCGGCGTCAGCCGCCGATCCGAGCATCTCGTATGCGACGGTGAAGAGCAGGTTGCGGTGGGCGAGGAACGTCTCGGTCGCCGCGTTGGTGGCGTGGTCGCTCACATTCCGACCCTTCTTCTTCGCGGGTGGCCCTGGTTGCCGAAGGCCTTCAATCGTGCATTAACAGCAAGGTCCTGATCCTGGCTGGGCTGGCTGTGCTGCTGACGGCGTTCTGGTTCTGGCAGGACCGGCGACGCCGCGCTCGTACCCTGATCCAGGTCTGTCTGGTGCGTTTGGCCGGCGAGCAGCCGGTCAATCCGGCCGAAGCCACCGCCGGGGCGGCCCGTGCTTCGGTTCACCTGCGCCAACACGGCACCACCCCGCCAGCGGCACATCTTCGTCAGCCGGTGAAAGGCTCAAGGCCGAAGCGGCCCCACGCGATGAAGGCTGCAAGCGCGACATAGCCCAAGTTCACCAGTACCAACTTGAACTGACCGAGGCGGCCATGGATGATCGCTGCGCCGACCATGAGTAAAACCCAGCAGACGGCAGTCACCGGCACCATGAACGGTGCGATGTCGAGCACGGCGGGCAGGACCAGGCCAACCGCGGCTAGGAGCTCGAGGACCCCAATAGTCTTGATGAAGCCGGCGCTGGCGTGTCTGGTCCATTCCGCGCCGTTAAGCGCAGCCAGTCTCTCCTTGGGGACGAACGTCTTGGTGATGCCGCCGGTTAGGGAGACTGCTGCCAGCAGTCCGGTAGCAATCCAAAGAGCGAGGTTCATGCGGTCTCTCCTTCCCTTGTGTAGGTGACTCCGGTGTCTTGGGACCATCCGGCACGGGCGGAGCCCCAATGGGACACCCTCGGTAGTCGTAGCCGTTCGAGCTGGGATCGCCGATGCGTGGCCCGGGTTGCCCATTCAGGGGGTGGCCGGCGCCTCGCCGCGCTTGGCCTGTAGCAGCTGCTGGCGTTTGGGACCTCCTGAGACGCGGTGCAAGCTGTACGAACCGGGCTTGCGTGCCTCGTCGGCTAGGTGCTTGACGATGCCCCTGCACACGAACTCCTTGAGCCTCGCGCCAGGGCGACCGTCGATGTGGAACCACAGCGCGACGTCGTATCTGCGGGCGAACTGGAAGATGCCGGCGCGTCGGCCCAGGCTGATGCACTGGCCGGCGAACACCTGGTTGAGGGTCGAGGGCTGCTCACCCGTGATCCGGCTGAGCACCGTGTCGGCGGCACGCGCGCCCAGAGGCATCGCGGCCTGGCAGCTCATCCGCAGCGGCAGGTCCGACGGTGCCGCCGAATCCCCGGCCGCCACGATGCGCACATCGTCCACGCTCGTCAACGTCTCGTCGGTGAGGAGGCGGCCCAAGGCGTCGGTGCTCAGCCCGCTGCTCGCGGCCAGGTCCGGTACGCCGAACCCGGCGGTCCAGATGGTCACCTGGCTCGGCAACTCGCGGCCATCGCTGAGCTGCACGGCATCGCGGGTCACAGCCGTCACCTTCGCGTCGGGGCCCTCGAGCACGGTCACCCCGAGTTTGGCCAGCCGCTTGGCAACCGAGCGTCGACCCCGCGGGTGCAGGTACGGGCCGAGCACCTCACCGCAGACCAGGGTCACGGTGCGGCCCTCCTCCGCCAGCTCGGCGGTGGTCTCGATGCCGGTCGGACCGGCTCCGACCACCGTCACCGCGGCCGTGACGGGAGCGGCGTTGACGACCGGCTGCAGCCGCTGCGCCTCTTCGAGGCTGGCGATCGGGTAGGCGAACTCGGCCGCTCCGGGCACGCTCGGGTCGGCGCTGCCACTGCCCACCGCGTAGATCAGATAGTCGTAGCCGATCGTGTCGCCGGTCGCTAACGTCACGCTGCGCTCGGCCGCGTCAATCCGGGTCACGGTGTCGACCACCAGCCGGACGCCCTCGGACAGGACCTTTCGGTAGTCGACGACCGCGTCGTGGGACCCGCCCACCAGTTGGTGCAGGCGGACCCGATGGACGAAGGCCGGGCGCGGGTTGATCAGCGTCACGGTCACGTCGTCGCGCTGCGTCAGCCGATTGGCCGCCATGACGCCGGCGTACCCGCCGCCGACCACGACCACATCAGTGTTTCCAGTCATGCTGCCTCCTCCGTTTCTATGGGTTCGGCCTCAAGACACCGCGTGAGCGATCGTTGTGACAGTGCGTGAGACGGATCACTCCACAGGCGCGGGCTCGTCAGCGACATCTCCGCGTACATCGCGGCCAGCACGGCGTTGCGTGACCTGGTCTCCGAGTCCAATGGGTCTCTGCTATTACTCGATGACTATCCGCAGCAGGCCCACCTGGTCCTGGCCGTCAAGACCAGCCGCCAGCCCGATGGCCTTAACCGGTTTCACCTGCGCGCGTTCCTCACTGGTCAGGCCCGCGTCCGCCAGCAGCCGCTGCACATCGACGTAGAAGACCACGTTGGCCTGCTCGGGTGCCCCCTCCAAGGCCTGCCGGTACAGCGCCTCGCCGCCGAGCGAGCCGCCCCCGGCCGCGTACCCCTTGCTCTTGAGTTCGACCTTGTTGCCGCTCGCCGTGACGGTCACGTCGCCGTCCTCACCCAACATCTCCAGTGACCGAGCGAGGGTAGTGGCGTTCTCCGCCGACGTGGTCTCGCCCGCTACGAGGAACCCCAGGTCGTCATGCTTAGTAACCGAGAGGGTGAGTTTGGCGCCGGAGACCGCTGCGAAAGCCTCCGCGATCGCCTGCATCTTGTCGCGCGACTCCTGGAGCTGCTTGCGCACCTCCTCGGCCTCAGCGGGTGGCATGCCTTCGAACATTTCCTCGGGCAGCGGGGCGGTGGTGCCGAGCATCTCGTTGGCCAGCGCCTCGCCGATGTCTCCCACCCGCAGCGAGCCGGCGATCGCCGAGTCGGCCGGCAGTGCGTCCACCGCGGACCGGGCGTCTGTGGTGCCGGCCGGGGCGGGGGCCGGAATATCGAACCCGCGGAACCGAATCTCCACGCCGTTGTTGGCGGCGCGGGCACCGAGAATCAACTGCCCCTTGAGGTCGTCGTCCTGGGTGAGGCCACCCATTCCCGGAAACAGGCCACCGGAGAGTCCCACCCGCCCGAATGGCATCTCGGCGTCGAGGTCCTCCTCCAGGCCGTCCAATGCCGTGTCCATCATCGCCTTCACCATTGCGCCGAGCTTGCCGAGATCGATCCAGGCGAGAGCGGTTTGCCGCGCGGGCAGCCACTCCAGACCGCGGCGGAACTGCCCGGCGGCGGCGAGCGTCTCCCGGTCGGCTTCCGCGGCAGCGGCCTCAACGGCATCCTGCGCCGCCTCGTTCCCGACCGTCACCAGCGCGTAGTCCTTGCGCAGGACGAAACCGAACTTCTTCGCGCCCTTCTTGCGCTGTAGCTCCGCCAGGCCGGTCGAAGCCGCCGCCTCGTCATCGACGGCGAGAGTCATGAGCCCGTACGGCCGGTTCTTGCCGTCAAGCCACAACCCGGCACCGATCCGGTCGGCGAACCACGGCTCCACGTGCTTCCGGTATGCCGCTTCATCAATGTCGAGCGACCACTGTGGCGACAGCGACGAGAGTGGGCAACCGGCGCCTCGGGCGTTCGGCGGCTTCCTCCGCTGGTGAGACGAGCAGGTCGGGAGGTGCTGTCCCGAGTTCGATCGCCTCCGACGGATACGACCAGGGGTCAGGGCTGTGGGGTTCACTCGGCGGCGATGTGCTCACGAAAGATTCCTTCCCCAATGGGTTCGGCAAGAGCGTAGTGGGCGGGTGACCGTTCAGCCGCCCGTTTTCTTGTGCCCGCGAAGGCGAATGGCCCGCATACGACACTTTAGACTGGCGGTATCCCGCCTGGTTCCCGCATCATCCGACGCCTTCGATGTGACGAGATTCCATAATCGCACCGGTAAGGCATCCTGCGGGGGCGCGATCGTGAGGTCGCCATGAATGGGAGGGTGATCTCAGGGCCCGCGCGGAGCGTCCCTCGCTGGGTTGGCGGGCGCTGCCCCTGGCGGTCTTCGGCTTCGTCGCCGTGCACGTTGGGTCACCGTCGTCAACATCATCCTGCTGGCGCAGGACTATCAGCTCGCCAAAGGCATCGCGGCCGATCCGTCACGCGGAATAGAACGGCTGCGGACGTGACCGATCTGGACGGCAATGTGCGCGCGGCACTCGCTCTCGACCGCTTGTCCATCGTCATGGCCGCGCTCGGCTTCCCATCGTTGCCCTGCTCGTGATGGGGGTTAGAGGGGCTGGACGATCTGAATCGGGTTGCCGTCAGGGTCGGCGGTCCATGCGATCAGCAGGCGATCGAGCCATTTGTGTGGGAACGCCAAGGCGGGGGCTCCGCCCGCGGTGAGCTCTGCGAAGGCCGCAGCAGTATCGTCGGTCCAAAGGATGACGGCCGCCCGCTGGCCTTCGGGGATTGGGTCGAGGCCGTGGTCATTGCGGGTGGAGTCGACCGAGGCGATGCCGATCTTGTAGCCGTCGAGGACGAGATCGACGTGAACCGGCTCGCCCTCGGTAGGCACCCTGAAGGCCTCGGTGAACCCCAGACGCGAGTAGAACGTAACGGCCCAGGACGTAACGGACATGCAGAACAATAGGTCGGTTTGATCGCAGTCGCTGCAGGTCGGATCGGGTGCGGGGCCGGTGGGGCGGAATGGCGGGCGGGCCGGGATGGTTATACCTGGTGATTGCCCGCAGCAGCGACCCGCCGGTAGCCGGCGCGGTTTGGATCCGGCGGAATGCCGGGCGGGCCATGGATGTTGTATCCCCTGTACGACCGCAGCACCGACCCCCTTTCGTGGCGGTGGGTGTCCCGGAATGCCGGTGGACGCGGGGTCGTTACATCTGATCCACCCGCATGAGAGCGGGTTTTTTCTTTCTGAACTTTCTCTTTCTTCTTTCCCAGAGCGCCTTCGTGGCGCTTGCACGCCCTTGTATCCCCCCAGTCATCCGGGGCGTGCCGATCTGGTGAATGGGAGTTTTGATGATGAACAAGTTTCTGCGTAAGGGCATGTTGACCATTGCTGGTCTGACTTTTGCCGGTGGTGTAGTGGCCGGCCCGGCCACTGCTGCGCTGGCGGCTGAGCATCCGACTGCGGCGCCTGTTGCCGCGGCTGTGGTGCAGGCCGACAAGCCGGGCAAGGAGAAGCTGATTCCGAACGGTACGCAGGGTAAGCAGTCGCGTATCGACATCAGCGACGAGCAGCGTGACAACGTCAAGGCGATCATCGCGGCGACGAAGAAGTCCGGCATGGACGAGCAGGCCGCGGTGGTGGCGATCGCCACCTCGCTGCAGGAGTCGAAGCTGGAGAACCTGGGTCACCTGGGCGAGCGGAACGACCACGACTCGCAGGGGCTGTTCCAGCAGCGTCCCTCCTCGGGTTGGGGCACGGTGGAGCAGATCACCAACCCTGAGTACTCGACCACCGCGTTCCTCAAGGGCCTGAAGAACGTGAAGGGCTGGAAGGACATGCCGCTGACCGAGGCCGCCCAGACGGTGCAGGTGTCGGCGCACCCGTTCCT
>DASULK010000029.1:0-51277 GCA_036278255.1 Micromonospora sp. | reverse complement strand
GACCGGACCTTCCCGGTCGGCGGCTTCGCCGGGCAGCAGAAGATGAAGCTGCGCGACATCCTCGGCGTGCTGCGCGACTCTTACTGCCGGCGCATCGGCGTGGAGTACATGCACATCCAGGATCCGGAGGAGCGGCGCTGGCTGCAGCAGCGGGTCGAGCGCAAGTACGAGAAGCCGACGCCGGAGGAGCAGAAGCACATCCTCGCCCGGCTGAACAACGCCGAGGCGTTCGAGACCTTCCTCCAGACCAAGTACGTCGGGCAGAAGCGCTTCTCCTTGGAGGGGGGCGAGTCACTGATCCCGCTGCTCGACGAGGTGCTCTGCGCCGCGGCGGAGGTCGAGCTCGACGAGGTCGTTATCGGCATGGCCCACCGGGGCCGGCTCAACGTGCTCGCCAACATCGTCGGCAAGCCGTACGAGAAGATCTTCTCGGAGTTCGAGGGGCACCTCGACCCCCGGTCGACCCAGGGCTCCGGGGACGTGAAGTACCACCTCGGCCAGGGCGGCAAGTTCACCACGCCGGACGGTGAGCACTGCATCAACGTCGCGCTGGTGGCGAACCCGTCACACCTGGAGGCCGTCAACCCGGTGCTGGAGGGGATCGTGCGGGCCAAGCAGGACCGCATCGACCTGAAGCTTGAGGGCTACACGGTGCTGCCGGTGCTGGTGCACGGGGATGCGGCCTTCGCCGGACAGGGGGTGGTCGCCGAGACCCTCAACCTGTCGCAGTTGCGCGGCTACCGCACCGGCGGCACGGTGCACGTGGTGGTCAACAACCAGGTCGGTTTCACCACCGCCCCGGAGTACTCCCGCTCCAGCCTCTACAGCACCGACATCGCACGGATGATCCAGGCACCGATCTTCCACGTCAACGGCGACGACCCGGAGGCCGTGGTGCGGGTCGCGCGGCTGGCCTTCGAGTACCGCGAGGCGTTCAACAAGGACGTCGTCATCGACCTGATCTGCTACCGGCGACGCGGGCACAACGAGGGGGACGACCCCTCGATGTCCAATCCGCAGATGTACCAGATCATCGACGCGAAGCGGTCCGTGCGGAAGCTCTACACCGAGGAGCTGATCGGCCGGGGCGACATCACGGTCGAGGATGCCGAGGGGCTGCTGCGTGATTTCCAGGCAGAGCTGGAGCGGGTCTTCAAGGCCACCCGGGACGCGGCGCCGCCCAAGCAGCCCACCCCGGGCACCAAGCCCGTGGCGCCGGAGCCGCACGTGGAGACCGCCACCGACGCCGACACGATCCGCAAGATCGGCGAGGCGCACACGGCCCTGCCGGAAGGGTTCACCCCGCACAAGCGGGTCCGGCAGCTGCTGGAGCGGCGGGCCAAGATGGCCGTCGAGGGCAACATCGACTGGGCTTTCGGCGAACTGATCGCTTTCGGCTCCCTGCTGCATGAAGGGGTCACCGTCCGCCTGGCAGGCCAGGACTCGCGCCGGGGCACCTTCGTGCAGCGGCACGGAGTCATCGTCGACGCAGCCACCGGCGAGGAGTACACGCCGTTGTCGACCGTGGCCCAGGGGGACAACGCCCGCTTCTTCGTGCACGACTCGCTGCTGAGCGAGTACGCGGCGATGGGCTTCGAGTACGGCTACTCGGTGGAGAACACCGACGCCCTGGTGCTCTGGGAGGCGCAGTTCGGCGACTTCGTCAACGGCGCGCAGATCGTCGTGGACGAGTTCGTCTCCTCGGGTGAGGAGAAGTGGGGCCAGCCCTCGCCGTTGGTGCTGCTGCTGCCGCACGGGCACGAGGGGCAGGGGCCGGACCACACTTCCGGGCGGCCGGAGCGCTTCCTGCAGCTGTGCGCCGAGGACAACATGCGGGTGGCGAACCCGACCACGCCGGCCAACTACTTCCACCTGCTGCGCCGGCAGGCCAAGTCGCCCAAGCTCAAGCCGCTGGTGGTCTTCACACCGAAGTCGCTGCTGCGCCACCGGCTCTGCGTCTCCGGTGTCGAGGAGTTCACCAGCGGCTCGTTCCAGCCGGTCCTGGCCGACACCGGGGTCGACCCGAAGGCCGTCCAGCGGGTGCTGCTCTGTACCGGCAAGATCTACTACGACCTGCTGGAGGAGCGCAGCAAGCGTGGGGTCACCGACACCGCGCTGGTGCGGCTGGAGCAGCTCTACCCGCTGCCGGCGGAGGAGGTCCGGGCGGCGCTGGCTGCGTACCCCAACGCGGACGACTTCGTCTGGGCCCAGGAGGAGCCGGCCAACCAGGGTGCCTGGTCGTACATCGCGCTCAGCCTGCCGGAGCAGATGGATGGTCTCCGGCTGCGGCGGATCTCCCGTCCAGCGACGGCCGCACCGTCGGTCGGCTCGGCCAAGCTGCATGACATCGAGCAGGCCGTCCTGATGGACGAGATCTTCCCGCAGGCCTGACCGATTCCCCTTCCCACCCGCTCCTAGCCCGTCGATCAAGGACTTGTGGTCGTGATCGCATCGCGTATCCACCGCCACAAGTCCTTGATCGACGGCTACATTCTTGATCGAGGAGTATTCGGATGTACTTCACGGACCGCGGCATCGAAGAACTCGTCGAACGGCGCGGCCCCGAGTCCGTCTCTATCGAGTGGCTGGGTGAGCGCCTGCGGGACTTCGTCGACCTCAATCCCGAATTCGAAACCCCGATCGACCGGCTCGCCACCTGGCTGGCCCGCCTCGACGACGAAGACGAGTAGGGCGGGCGTTGCCAGTCAGCCGCGCCGAGAAATTCCACCATCGGTAGCGTGAGGAGCGTGGCGCGCAGTGTCTACATCGCCAGCCTGGGCCGTGGCGCGGGGAAATCCGCCATCGCCCTCGGGCTGGTCGAACTCCTCTCCCGTCAGGTCGGAGGCATCGGCGCCTTCCGCCCACTGGTCGCCACCCCGGGCAAGGACCCCGTCCTGGCTCTGCTGAGCCAGCGCTACCGGATCGGGTTGCCCCTCGACGACCTGCACGGCGCCACCTACGCCGAAGCAACGGCCATGGTCGCCGACGGTCGAAGGGAGGAGCTGATCTCCCTCATCGTCGAACGCTACCGGGCGGTCGAACGGTGCTGCCCAGCCCTGGTGGTGGTAGGCAGCGACTTCAACGATGCCGGAGACGCTGGCGCGAGCCGGATGCCCCGCGAACTCGCCTTCAACGCCCGGCTGGCCACCGAGTTCGGCAGCCTCGTCGTGCCGGTCATCAACGGCCGCAGCCAGGATCGGAGCAGCATCGCCGCGGCGGTCCGTAGCGCCTACCACGACCTCGATGACCTCGGCGCCACCGTCCTCGCCGTCCTGGCAAACCGGGTGCCGCAGAACGTGGAGTTGCCGGCGCTGCCGGTGCCGGCGTACGCCATCCCCGAGGTGCGGACGGTCTCCGCGCCGACAGTGGCCGAGGTGGCGACGGCGATGGGTGCGACCCTCCTCTCCGGCGACGAGAGCGCCCTTGGCCGCGACGTACTCGACTTCGTGGTGGGGGCGGCTCACGTGCCCACCCTGCTCGACCACCTCACCGACGGCTGTCTGGTCATCACCCCCGGGGATCGCGCCGACCTGCTGGTGGCCGCCTGCGCCGCCCACATCGCCGGGCAGACGTCCCTCGCCGGCCTGGTCTTCACCCTTGGTGAACAACCGGATGCCCGGGCCCTGCGCCTGGTGGAGCGGCTCAAAACGGGCCTGGCCGTACTGTCGGTCCCCGGCGACAGCTACGCCACCGTCGCAGCCTCCGAGCGCATCGAAGCGCGGCTGAGCGCCGCCAACCCACGGAAGGTGGAGGCCGCGCTCGGCGCCTTCGAAGCCCATGTCGACACGGTGGAGCTGGGACGGCGGCTCCGCGTCACCCGATCGGCGCGGGTGACCCCGTTGATGTTCGAGTACGACCTGATCGACCGGGCCCGCGCACACCGCCGGCGGCTGGTACTGCCCGAGGGGGCCGACGAACGCATCCTGCGCGCCACCGAGATCCTGCTCCGCCGCGGGGTTGCCGACCTGACCCTGCTCGGCGATCCCGATTCGATCACGCGTCGCGCCCGTGAGTTCGGTCTGGATATCAGTGCCGCCGAGATCATCGATCCGGCCACCAGCCCCTGGCGGGAGACCTACGCGCTCGAGTACGCCGCCCTGCGCCGCCACAAAGGCATCGCCCTCGATCTGGCCCACGACCTGGTCGCCGACGCCAACTACTTCGCGACCCTCATGGTGCAGCTGGGGCACGCCGACGGGATGGTCTCCGGAGCGGCCCACACGACCGCTTCGACGCTGCGGCCCGCGTTCCAGATCATCAAGACAGTTCCGGAGGTCTCGATCGCCTCCAGCGTCTTCTTCATGCTCCTCGCCGACCGGGTGCTGGTCTACGGCGACTGCGCGGTCAACCCCGACCCGGACGCGGCCCAGCTCGCAGACATCGCGCTCTCCTCGGCCGACACCGCAGCCCGGTTCGGTATCGAGCCGCGGGTCGCCCTCCTGTCGTACTCGACCGGAGCTTCCGGATTCGGAACCGAGGTGGAGAAGGTGGCGAGGGCGACCGCCCTGGTCCGCGCCCGCCGTCCCGAGCTGCTGGTCGAGGGGCCGATCCAGTACGACGCCGCCATCGACCCGGGCGTGGCCGCCGCCAAACTGCCCGGCAGTGCCGTCGCGGGGCGGGCCACCGTCTTCATCTTCCCCGACCTCAACACCGGCAACAACACCTACAAGGCGGTGCAGCGCTCGGCCGGCGCCGTCGCCGTCGGCCCGGTCATGCAGGGGCTGCGCCGCCCGGTCAACGACCTATCCCGCGGCGCCACCGTCGCCGACATCGTCAACACGGTGGCGATCACCGCGATCCAGGCGGCCGCCGACGTCAGGAGGAACACGTGACCCGGATCCTCGTCCTCAACTGCGGCTCATCATCGGTGAAGTACCGGCTGTACGACGACACCACTGTGCTGGAGAGAGGCAGAATCGAGCGGATCGGCGAGCGGGGCGGCGGTCCCCCCGACCATGAGAGCGCACTGCGTGAGGTGACCGCCCGACTGGACCTTCGCGGTCTGGCTGCCGTCGGCCACCGGGTCGTCCACGGCGGCGTCCGCTTCGCCGAACCGACCCTGATCGACGATGACGTGGTCGCCGCAATCACCGAACTGGTGCCCTTGGCTCCGCTGCACAACCCGCCCAACCTGGCCGGGATCGCGGTGGCCCGCCGACTCCTGCCCGATGTGCCGCAGGTCGCGGTCTTCGACACCGCCTTCCACCGCACCATGCCGACGGCGGCCGCCATCTATGCGATCGACGCAGGCGTCGCGCAGGAACAGGGCATCCGGCGCTACGGCTTCCACGGCACCTCGCATGCCTTCGTGTCCCGCCGTACGGCGGAGCTGCTGGGGCGCCCGTACGAGGAGATCAACACGATTACCCTGCATCTGGGCAACGGCGCCAGTGCCTGTGCGGTCGCCGGGGGGCGCAGCATCGCCACCTCGATGGGGATGACCCCGCTGGAGGGGCTGGTGATGGGGACCCGCAGCGGCGACCTCGATCCGGCGGTGGTCTTCCACCTCAACCGGCACGCCGGTATGTCGGTAGGGGAAATCGATCATCTGCTCAACCACCGCAGTGGTCTGCTGGGGCTCTGCGGCGCCAACGATATGCGTGAAGTGCTGCGCCGCCGGAAGGCCGAGGATCCGGCAGCCGAGTTGGCCTTCGACACCTACTGCTGGCGGATCCGGTCCTACATCGGTGCCTACTACGCGCAGCTCGGCCGCGTGGATGCGATCACCTTCACCGGCGGGGTGGGGGAGCACGCCGGGCCGGTGCGGGCAGCGGCGCTGGCCGGCCTGGAGCGGCTCGGCATCACGGTTGATGCGACCCGCAATCAGGGCAGTGGCGACCGCTTGATCTCTCCGCCGGACGCCGAAGTCGCGGTCTGTGTCATCGCCACCGACGAAGAGTTGGAGATTGCGCTGCAGGCTCGGGCGGTGGCCGAGCGGGTCACGCGGCGTTGATGGTGGCGCAGCGGCCAGCGTAAATCCCGCCCCAGGCAGGACGACCGGGGATTCTTGGCGGCACGGGCCGCCGGCGCCCTCAGCCGAGGGCGAGCCAGACGATCAGCGCCAGAACCACCACCGCGACAGCCACCCCACCGATGATCAGGGGCAGTTTCCCCGCTGTTGCGGAGGCTTCCTCCTCAGCGGCGACGAATGCACGAAACGCCTGGGTATTACCGCTCGGATCGATCTGCTGGTCAGCCATGCGGGAGACCCTAACGGACCGGCCGCGGATCAAGCTCCCGACGCGCTGGCGCGAACGGAGGGGCCCCTTCTTATGCCGTAAGAAGGGGCCCCTTCAGCAGTCGGAATTCCGCGAGGGCGGGCGCGTCAGTTAGCTGAGCAGGCCCACCTTCGTCAGCCACTCCTCCGCAACGTCGGCCGGGTCCTCACCGTCGACGTCGACCTGGGCGTTGAGCGACTGCATGGTGACGGTGTCCAGCTTCTCCGCCAACGGCGCCAGGATCGACTCCAGCTTGGGGTTCGCGTCCAGCGTCTCCTGCTTCATCGTCACCGCGCCCTCGTAGATCGGGAAGAAGTTCTTGTCGTCCTCCAGCACCACCAGGTCGAGAGCGGCGATCCGGCCGTCCGTGGCGAACGCCTCACCGAAGATGCAGGACTCAGCCTTGTCGACCTCGGTGTAGATCAGGCCCGTGTCCAGCATCCTGATGTTTTCGTTCGCCGGCTCGATACCGTACGCCTTCGTCATGCCCGGGAAGCCGTCGTCCCGGATCGAGAACTCACTCTCGATGCAGAAGGTCATCTCTTCCGGCTTGCTCGCCTCCAGGGCGGCCAGATCGGAGAGCTTCGACACCCCCAACTCCTCAGCCTTCTCGCGGCTGACGGAGATCGCGTAGGTGTTGTTGAAGTCCGCCGGCGCGAACCACTTGATCCCGTTCTTCTCCAGATCCTGCGCCGCTACCTCCGCGTACTGCTGCTCGGCGTCGGGAATCGGGGTGGTCTGCTGCAGATAGGTGATCCAGGCGGTACCGGTGTACTCCCAGTACATGCTGAGCTCACCGGACTCCAGGGCCTTGCGCGTGTTGACCGAGCCCTTGATCTCCTTGACCTCAGCCTCCGCGCCGTGCGCCCGCAGCAGCTGTGCGGTGATCTCGGCGAGGATGCTCTGCTCGCTGAAGTCCTTGGCACCGATGGCGAACTTCGCGCCGTCCAGGTCCTTGCTGACACTGCCGACGGCTGCACCGCCGCCACCGCAGGCCGCGAGCGCCCCGGCTGTTACAAGGCCGGTGATCCCGACCATGAGCCGATGGATCTGCCTTCTCATTCCTGTCTCCTTGCTCAATCAATCGCAGCACACACTGAAGAGTCCACAATGGTGGATTCAGCGGCCGCGTTACGGATGGAAAAAGCCGCGTGCGGTAGTCAAAGACCGCGAGGCCGCGCGAACTCCTCGACCAGGCCGGCGAGCCAGTCGAGGGCCAGGGCGATGGCGGCCGTGAGGACGCCACCGACGAGGAGGACCGGCGTACGTTGCAGCTTGACGCCAGCGACGATGATCTGCCCGAGCCCGCCAGCATTGACGAAGGTGGCGACGGTGGCCACTCCGACCGCGTTGACGACGGCGGTACGCAGGCCGGCGAGGATCACCGGCACCGCGAGCGGCATCTCGACCTGGCGCAGGATCTGTCTCGAACTCATCCCCATGCCGCGCGCTGCCTCCACCAGGGTCGCGTCGACCTGCTGAAGCCCGACGATCGTGTTGCGCAGGACCGGCAGGATCGCGGAGACGACCAGCGCGATGAGCGCGATCTTGAAGCCGATCCCGAGAGTGAGCGCGAGCAGGACGAGGATCCCGAGGGCCGGGGTGGCCTGCCCCATGTTGGCCAGCAGGAGCGCGACCGGTGTGAGCCATCGCGTCGCCGGCCGGGTCAGAGCAACGCCCAACGGTACGGCGATCGCGACAATGATCGCGGTTGCGAGTACGGCCAACTGCAGGTGCTCGATGACCCGGTCCACGACAAAGCCCGGGCCGAGGACCCGCTGCTCCATCGAATCCAGGTCCTGGGCGGACACATAGGCGATGAGCGCCAGAACCGCCGCCGTGACCAGTAGGGGTGTGGCCCACAGCCGCATGGGGATCGCCCGCAGACCGCGGCGCTGCGCGACCGGGTAGGCGGCGGCGAGGGTCTCGGCCGTCATACCGGTTCCTTCCGGACATCCGGCGCGAGCGCTGAACGGAGCATGTCAAAACTCAGTGTTCCCACCGCGGCCCCGTCCCGATCGATGGCGACCAGTTCGTCGTGCTTGGTGGCGAGGAACACATCGAGCGCCTCCTGCAGGCTGGCATCGACGCTGACGGTCGGCAGGGCGGGGCCGCCGACGCGGACTTCCCCGTTGGATCTCCCGTTGGCTCTGCCGTTAGAGCTCCCGTTGGCGACCACGGTCCGCACGCAGGTGAGCCCCAGACGTTTGATCCGCGCTCCGGCGCCGATGAAGTTGGCCACGTAGTCGTCGGCCGGGGCGGCGAGGATCCGGTCCGGGGTGTCGTACTGGGCGATGTGCGATTTCTCCCGGAGCACCGCGATGCGGTCACCGAGCTTGATCGCCTCATCGAAGTCATGCGTGACGAAGATGATCGTCTTACGCAACTCACGTTGCAGGCGCAGGAACTCGTTCTGCAGCCGCTCCCGGGTGACCGGGTCCGTCGCACCGAACGGCTCATCCATGAGCATCACCGGTGGATCGGCAGCCAGCGCCCGTGCAACACCGACCCGCTGCTGCTGGCCGCCGGAGAGCTGCCGTGGGTAGCGCGTGCGGTATGTCGCCGGATCGAGCCCCACCATGTCGAGCAGTTCGTCGACGCGCTTGCGCACCCGGTCCCCGTCCCACTTCAGCATGCGCGGGACCAGGGCGATGTTGTCGGCGATGGTCAGGTGCGGGAAGAGACCGGTCTGCTGGATCACGTAGCCGATCCGGCGGCGGAGCTGGTCGGGCTCCAGCGTGAGCACGTTCTGGCCGCCGATGGTGATCTCTCCCGAGGTCGACTCGATCAGCCGGTTGATCATCTTCATGGTGGTGGTCTTGCCGCATCCTGACGGCCCGACCAGGACCACCAACTCACCGGCGGGGATCCGCATCGATACCCGGTCTACCGCTGGCTCAGCCTGGCCCGGATAGTGCTTCGTGACGTTGGCGAGGTTAATCTCCACTCCGCCGTTGGCAAGGTCATCAAACACGTATCCCCCTCGGGGTCGTAAATCGTCGAACAATGACGAAGAGAGCGTCGAACAGCACCGCCAGGAGCACGACGCCGATCGTGCCGGCGAGCGCTTGGTTAAGGGCGTTCTTCGATCCGAGACGGGAAAGGCCGGTGAAGATCTCGTTCCCCAGACCGGGCCCGGCGACGTAGGCCGCGATCGTCGCGACGCCGAACAGCATCTGGGTCGCGACCCGGATGCCGGCCAGGATCACCGGCCAAGCCAGCGGTAGCTGCACCCGCAGCAGTGCACGGACCTGGCTCATGCCCATCCCCCGGGCGGCTTCGATGACCGAGGCATCGACATTTCGCAGCCCCGTCACCGTATTCCGAACGATAGGCAACAACGAGTACAGGACCAGCGCCACAATTGTCGGCGCCCAGCCCAATCCGAGTAGGGGGATGAGTAATGCGAGAAGTGCGAGCGACGGAATAGTGAGCAGGGTCGCACAGATGGCGATCGCCACACCACTACGCCGCTGGCTGCGCCAGACCATGATGCCGACGAGCATGCCGATGGCGGTGGCGATGACCACCGCCAGTGCCACAACCGTCACCTGCCCGATTGCCTGCTCCAGCAGGTTCTCCCAGCGCCGCTCGAGATACTGAGCAAAATCCATATCCACGCCCTCCCCGGCCGGTCGGGGACGCGGCCAAAGAACCATTGTAGCCTTTACCTCAACAGACGTTGTACCTATGGCAACTCGGAGGGTCGCTTGGTCACTAGAATGAATACTTCCGGCCTGCGCCGGGATCTTGAACTGCTGGATGCGCTGGCAACGCCTGAGGCAGTCAGCCGCGGCGGGCTCGGTGTCGTACGGCTCGCCCAACTCACCGGTCGCGACAAGTCCCAGGTCTCCCGGGCACTCGCGGCGCTGGCGGAGGCGGGGCTCGTGGACCGGGACCCCGCGACCCAGGCGTTCCAACTGGGGTGGCGCCTCTACGCCCTGGCCGCGGTCACGCGCGAGGCGCACCTGGTGCGCGCCGCCGCGCCGCACCTGCGTCGACTCGTCGCCCAGGTGCACGAAACCGCCCACCTCTGCGTACTTCGCGGTGACGGGGTGCTGACCGCGCTCAGCGAATCCCCGCAACACGCCTTCCGCAGCCTCGGCTGGGAGGGAGTCGGTGTACCCGCCCCGCAGACCGCCGCCGGTCGGGTGCTCATCTCGGACTGGGAACCGGAGGTGCTGGCGGCCCGCTTACCGAACGAGCAGTTGGCCAACGGGAACGGGCGGCAGCGCCTCCGCAATCAGGTGGACCTGGGCGCCGAGATCGAACGCATCCGGCGCGCCGGCTACGCCACGGCGGACGAGGAGTTCGAGGAGGGCCTGGTGGAGGTCGCCGCACCGGTACGGGACCACACCCACCGGATCATCGCAGCGATCAGCATCACCGGCCCCAAGGGGCGCCTCGGCGGCCGGTTGGAGCAGGTGGGCGAGCTCACCGTACGGGTCGCGGACGAACTCTCCGCCGCCCTGGGCCGGCCCGCCAAGCTCCCCACCCCCACCCCCACCCCCACCCCCCGACGCTGATCCCCCCAGGATGGTTGATCATGAAGTTATCGGCGAATCAGGCCGGCTCCACGCCGATAACTTCATGATCAACGAGGTGGAGGAGGGCGAGGCGGCCGGGGAGCCGGCAGAATCGAAGGATGAGCCGCCGCCGTACCGCCCCCCTGCTGATCGCGGCACTGCTCGCCGTCACCATCGCAGGCTGCTCGACCAGCAGCCGCCCACCGGCGGCCGAGCCGGGCGCAACCACCACGCGCGGCCCCTCCCCCACCCCGCCAGCCTCGACAACGCCCGGCGTCCCACCGGGGGTCGCACCGAGTGAGCCCTTCGCGGTCGGCGTCCGTGAACTCATCCTGAACCGTGGCGGGGACCGCCCACTGCCGGTGACCGTCTGGTACCCCGCCGCCGGTCGGGCCGGCGGGGAACCGCAGCGGACGGCACCGGCAGCCGAAGGGGAGTTCCCCGTCGTCGTGTTCAGTCACGGTCTGGCCGGCCTACCGGCGGACTACGCGCCGCTGCTGATCCGCTGGGCCGCGGCCGGCCTCGTGATCGCCGCCCCCACCTACCCGCACACCAGCCGCGGTGCGTCGTACGACGTACTCGACGTCATCAACCAGCCGGCCGACGCCGCATACGTGCTGACCGAGGTGCTCGCCCTCGACGGCGCCGCCGGCGACCCCCTGCAGAGCCGGCTCGCGACCGACCGGATCGCCGCCGCCGGCCACTCTGCCGGCGGAATCACCACGATCGGCCTCTTCACCCTCGAACGGGACGAGCGGATCAACGCGGGCATCGTGCTCTCCGGCAGCGCCCTCGGTGTCGGCACCGCGTTCCACGGCCCCGCCGCCCCGTTCCTCTTCGTGCACGGCGAACAGGACGACGTCGTTCCGTACACGATGGGCAGAGCGGCGTACGAACAGGTGCCGTGGCCGAAGGGGATGCTGAGCCTGCCCGACGGCGACCATGGCCAATCCGTGCTGCGCGACGGCGACCCGGTATTCACCGTCGTAGCCGACACCACCGTGGACTTTCTGCGCTGGTCGATCTACGGCGATGCCGAGGCTCGACACCGCCTGGCCGCCCATGCTGCCCGGGGCGTGCTGGCCACCTTCGATGACCAGCTCTGACCATCAAGGTCGCCCTGCAAACCTGCTGACCTGCGGTTCATCCATTGAGACGGGGGGCACCGTACACCACCCGGTTGACCGCAGACCGCGGGGCCCGCACGCATCGCACGGGCCCCGCGGTGGGTTGTGATCGGCCTCAGCCTAGCCGCGCGGGAAGCAGAGGGTGGCGGAATCCGGAATATTGGCCGCCGGGGCAACCCGCCCGGCAGGGAGCCCCGGATGGTCGAGGCACGGCCCGTAAAGACGGCGCGCTGTCACGCCCCGTGATCGAGCACCACCTTGCCGAACACCTCACCGGAGTGCAGGCGGGCAAACGCCGCCTCCACCTGGGAGAAGCCGTACACCCGATCGATCACCGGGCGGATATCCCGCTCCACACAGAGCTTCAGCAGATCGGCCAGCTCCTGCGGGATCCCCATCGATGAGCCGAGGATCTCCAACTGCATGGCGAACACCCGGCGCAGATCAACATTCGCGAGATGCCCGGCGGTGGCGCCGGAGACCACGATCCGCGCACCGGGTGCCGCCGACTTCATCGAGTGGTCGAAGGTCGGCGCCCCCACCGTCTCGATGACCACACCCACCCGCTCGGGCAGCCGCGCCCCCGGCTCCAGGGCGGTCGCGCCCAGGGCGCTGATGCGCTCACGTTTGCCGGCGTCGCGACTGGTCGCATAGACCCGCTTGCCGAGAGCGACGGCCAGCACCACGGCCGCGGTGGCCACTCCCCCGCCCGCCCCCTGCACCAGCACCGCCTCCGCCTCATCGATCCGACCGCGGGCCGTGAGCATCCGGTACGCCGTCAACCAGGCCGTCGGCAGGCAGGCTGCATCGGTGAAGGAGATTCCAGCGGGCTTCGGCACCAGATTCGCCCGGGGCACGGCCACCCGCTCCGCGAAGGTACCCGGGTAATTCTCGGAGAGGATCGACATCCCACGCGGATCCGCCGGGTCGACCACCACCGGGTAGACGACGACCTCGTTGCCGTCCGGGTCGAGGCCTGCCGCATCACAGCCGAGAATCAGCGGCAGCCGCTCCGGGGTCAGCCCCACCCCGATGCCCCGCAATGTCCAGAGGTCGTGGTGGTTCAGCGAGCTGGCCCGTACGTCAACGTTCACCCAATCGTCATGCGGCAGGGCCGGCTCGGGCAACTCACCGACGGCGAGCGCGGCGAGGGGTTGTTCCGGATTGAAGCTGGAGGCATAGGCAGCACGCATGACCGGACGCTAACAGCGGGCCACCCCGTCACGGCGGGCAGCCTCGGCCACGGCGACGGCGACAGCGGGCGCCACCCGGGGGTCCAACGGGGACGGCACGATCGTGTCGGGCCGCAGCTCCTCGCCGACCACGGCGGCGATCGCCTCCGCGGCCGCGATCTTCATGCCCTCGGTGATCCGGGTGGCCCGGGCCTCGAGCGCACCGCGGAAGATCCCCGGGAAGGCGAGCACATTGTTGATCTGGTTGGGATGGTCACTGCGGCCGGTGGCCACCACCGCAGCATGGCGGGCCGCCACCTCCGGATCGACTTCCGGGGTGGGGTTGGCCAGCGCGAAGACAATCCCGCCCGGGGCCATGGCCGCCACCGCCTCCTCGGGGATCTGTCCACCGGAGACGCCGATGAACACGTCGGCGCCGCGCAGGGCGTCGCCGATGTCACCGGCGCGGCCGGCGGCGTTCGTCTCCTTGGCCAGCTCAGCCTTGGTCGGGGTGAGGTCGTCCCGGTCGCGGTGGATGATTCCGCGGGAGTCACAGACCACGATGTCGGCGGCGCTGACCCCACCGGCCATCAGCATCCTGGTCACCGCGACCCCGGCTGCGCCGGCCCCGCTCACCACCACCCGCAGGTCGCCCAGCTTGCGGTTGAGGAGGGCGGCCGCATTGTTCAGCGCGGCCAGCACGACGATGGCGGTCCCGTGCTGATCGTCGTGAAACACCGGGATGGAGAGCGCCTCATCCAGCCGGCGTTCGATCTCGAAGCAGCGCGGTGCGCTGATGTCCTCCAGGTTGATGCCACCGAAGGAGGGGGCGAGCGCGGTCACCGCCGCGACGATCTCATCCGCGTCCTGCGTGTCGAGGCAGATCGGTACGGCGTCCACCCCACCGAACTGTTTGAAGAGCACCGCTTTGCCCTCCATCACCGGCATGGCGGCGCGGGGGCCGATGTTGCCCAGGCCCAGCACGGCCGAGCCGTCGGTCACCACCGCCACGGTGTGGGACACCCAGGTGTAGTCGTCGACCAGGGTGGGGTCGGCAGCGATCGCCTCGCACACTTTGGCTACCCCGGGTGTATAGGCGAGGGAGAGATCTGTCCGGTCGTTCAGCGGAACGGTCGAGGTGACCGCCATCTTCCCGCCACGGTGCAGGGCGAAGACCGGATCGGTGTGATCCACAACAGACGATGCCATGGTGACTCCAGACGGCGTACTGATTCTCAAACGGCGGCTCTCCCGCTTGGTCTGCGGGATCCGACGGTGCGGTGCGGGGGTCACCCGGGGTACAGCCTCTGAGCATAGTGCTGCCCACCGGCACGACCTGTGAGTAGGGTCATACCGGCCTTTCCGGTCGCTGCCGACTGCCGAGAAACCCGGGGCTCGGCCAGTAGCGCAGCAGAACCCGCCCCAGCACGTCCGCCACCCCGTAGGCCCGGGAATCGTCGGTGACCAGGGGGTTGTCGCCGCGTACCCACCAGCCCCTGTCCTGCGGACGGACCGCGCGCTTGATCACCAGCAGGTCCGGCCGGGACCGGAAGGCGGCGACGACGATGTCGCCGGAACGGACAGCGCGGCCGCCGCGGCGCACCAGCAACGCATCGCCGTGCCGCAGCGTCGGGGCCATCGACGGCCCCTGCACAAGTACTGCGAAAACCCTACCCCGCACTTTTCACCTCCACCCGGCTGAGTTACCTCTACGCGATAAGGTACGGGAGGGATCATTTCACCTTCGAGCGCCGGCATGCGACACGCGCCGGCAAAGATCGCAACCCTGGAGGGTTCACATGCGGCTTCCGCGCATGCTTACGCCCAAGACCGTTGTCAACGCCCACTGCGACCTGCCCTGCGGCGTCTACGATCCGGCGCAGGCCCGGATCGAGGCTGAGTCAGTCAAGGCGATCTGCGAGAAATACCAGGCCAACACCGACCCGGAGTTCCGCACCCGCGCCCTGATCATCAAGGAGCAACGGGCCGAGCTGGTCAAGCACCACCTGTGGGTGCTCTGGACCGACTACTTCAAGCCGCCGCACTTCGAGAAGTACCCGCACCTGCACCAGCTCTTCAACGAGGCCACCAAGCTCGCTGGCGGGGGCGGCGGCGCCAAGGCGTCGACCGATCCGGCGAAGGCCGACGAGCTGCTGGCGAAGATCGATGAGATCGCCAAGATCTTCTGGGAGACCAAGCAAGCGTGACACTGACCGGTTCCAGCGGACCGGCCCCGTCGGATTGCCGCGACGGTAGCTACACACCGACGATCCGGCCGGCACGTCCTGTGGACGTGCCGGCCATCGTCGCCATGGTGCACGAACTGGCCGAATACGAAAAGTCTCCCGAGCTGTGCCGGCTCACCGAGGAGCAGTTGCATGCGGCGCTGTTCCCGCCACAGCCGGCGCTCTTCGGCCACGTCGCCGTCGATACCGAGGACCAGCCGGTCGGCTTCGCGCTCTGGTTCCTCAACTTCTCCACGTGGGAAGGTGTGCACGGTATCTATCTGGAGGACCTCTACGTCCGCCCGGAGGCGCGCGGCAGCGGTGCCGGACGCGCCCTGCTGTCGGCCCTGGCCCGCATCTGTGTCGAGCGCGGCTACCGTCGCCTCGAATGGTGGGTGCTGCACTGGAATCCGGCGCGGGATTTCTACCGGGCGATCGGCGCAGCGGCGATGGACGAGTGGGTCCCCTACCGGCTCTCCGGTGACGCCCTGTCGGCCCTTGCGGCGACGTCCCGGGGCGAGCCCTGATTGAGTAAAGACGGGGGAGTTCCGTGGCTCAACTGACCATGCAGCCGGAACCAGTGGCCGACGAGGACGTCGTGCTACTCACTGTGCCGGCCGACGGCAGCTACCTGGGGGTCCTGCGCACCGCCACCGCAGGCCTGGCCGCCCGCCTCCACTTCGGCCTCGACGAGATCGAGGATCTGCGGATCGCCGTTGACGAGGCCTGCGCCATGCTTCTCGTCATCGCCCTGCCCGGTGCGGAGCTCGACTGCCGGTTCACGGTCACCGACGACGGACTCAGCGTGGAGGTCACCGTCCCCACGGTGCCCGGCGCCCAACTGCCCGCCGGCTCGTCGTTCGCCTGGAAGGTCCTCACCGCCCTCACCACGGAGGTGTCGGCGACGGTGAGCGGCGACCGCGCGACGATCCGCCTACTCACCCTCCGAGCCACGCGCTGACGCCTGCGGCGGTCCGCCCATGCCCAGCGCCCGACCCGCCGGCGCGCTGACCAGCAGCCCGCAGACCACCAGACCGAGCGCGATCAGGGGAATCCCCAGCCAGGCCAAGCCCCCTTCGATCATGTAGTAGCCGATTGGGAGCAGCATGAGCTGCAGAACGATCACGGGCGCCCGGGCACCGGGCCGGCACCGCCCCAGCGCCGCGGCCAGCGCCCACAGCACGATGGCCCCACCGATCGTGAATCCCGTCACCAGTAGCGCCGACAACAGGTCGGTCGCCTGGGCGGTGAAGTCCTTGTAGACCAGGAACGCCGCCAGGAGTGCGAGCGCAGCGGCCTCCCCCCTGAGCAGCCGGACCGCCCAGCGCAGCGGGGCAGGCAGGCCGGCAGAGTCGGTGGTCACGGGCGACACCATACAAGAGCGGCGAAGGAAGGGGGACGAGTAAAGTCCCCGCCATGCGCGCGCTCCTAGTGGTCAACCCGAAGGCCACCACCACCAGCGAACGGAGCCGGGACGTCCTCGTCCGGGCCCTGCGCAGCGATGTCGACCTCACGGTCGCCTACACCCGGCGCCGGGGCCACGCGGTGACCTTGGCCTGTGAGGCCGCCGAAGAGGGGTATGACGTCGTCGTCACGCTCGGCGGCGACGGAACAGTCAACGAGGCGGTCAACGGTCTGATGTCCGCCCGGCCGACGGCCGGTGATCCGGCCGCTCCAGCGGCCGGACGACGGCCCCTCCTCGCGGTGGTACCGGGCGGTTCCACCAACGTCTTCGCCCGCGCTCTGGGGCTGCCCAACGGGTGGGCCGAGGGCACCAGTGTGATCATGGAGGCGATGCGGTTGGGTCGCCATCGGACCATCGGGCTCGGCCAGGCGGATGAGCGCTACTTCACCTTCTGCGCCGGGGTCGGCCTCGATGCGGCGGTGGTGCGCAGCGTGGAGCAGTCACGGCGCCGGGGCCACCTCTCCACACCCGCGCTCTACCTGCGCTCAACGGTCAACCAGATGCTGCTCGGGTCCCGCCACCGGCAGCCCGCCATCACACTGGAGCGGCCCGGCAGGCCGGTCGAGGAGAAGTTGGCAACGGTGATCATCCAGAACACGGCACCCTGGACCTACCTCGGCGGCCGTCCGGTCAACCCCAATCCAGCGGCGTCGTTCGATCTCGGCCTGGATGTGATGGCGCTGCGCCGACTCAGGATGGCGAGCACAGTGCGGACGGCAGCTCAAATCCTCTCCCGCACCCCCAATCCCCGGGGCCGCCAGGTGCTGCGGCTGCACGATCTGGACGCGTTCCGACTAGTGTGCTCCCGCCCGCAGGCCTTTCAGCTTGACGGGGACTATCTGGGTGTACGGAGCGAGATCCGCTTCCGAGCGGTTCCGGCCGCGCTGCGCGTCATCTGCTGAGTTCGCCGTGTTGCGGGGTCTCGGTAAAAACGGATCCTCCTGAGACATCTGCCGGAAAATGCCAACATTGCCCGCGCTGCAGTACTACATTGATTCTTAGCTGTCATATCCTGGGGCCTACAAGCACCCGGGATCCGGACAAAAAGGTCGTGACGTTACTCACCTCATCGCACTTTTTCTGGCCGGTGCCCTTGACATCACGAGAGTTCGTGAAAGTATTCACAAGCGAACTTGAGCCACTGGGACATGGCGTGCGAAAACCCAGGTCCCAGGGGTCTCAAAGCCTGCTAACGCACTGCTGATTCGACGGCCGCACGCCGTAACGAACAAGCACTGCGGGGCGCACACAAATAAGCAACCCCAATTACTGCCACCGATCCAGAACAAGGAGTGTTGCCGCCATGGACTGGCGCCACCACGCTGCTTGCCGTGATGAAGACCCGGAGCTTTTCTTCCCGATCGGGACGTCAGGCCCGGCTCTTCTGCAGGTCGAGCAGGCCAAGGCCGTCTGCCGGCGCTGCTCCGTGACCGACCAGTGCCTGCAGTGGGCACTGGAATCCGGTCAGGACGCCGGCGTCTGGGGCGGGATGAGCGAAGAGGAACGGCGCGCCCTCAAGCGCCGCGGTGGCCTGCGGGTCCTGCGCGCTCACTCTGCCTGACCAACCGCACCACAGCACTCAACGCCCTGGGACACCCGTGTCCCAGGGCGTTGTGCTGCCCAGAAACGAAGAAACGCAACGACGGGTGAGGCGGCCCCCGGCAGGTGGCCGGGGTCGCACTCATCCCGCGCCGGCCCGCTACCCTCGGGGCCGTGCGGAACCGCTCAAGCCATCGCCGTCGTCCACGGCTTCGCGCCCGGCGCTTCGTCCTCATCACTCTGCTCGCCCTGATGGCGCCGGTGATGACGCCGGCCACGGTCGCCACAGCCGCGCCCCCCAACCATGGCACGCCGCCCATCACCAGCCGACCCGCCGCGGCGGCGCTGGCCGTCGCCTGTGGCCCGGCCGGCGAGTCCGCGCCGACGGAGACACCCTGGCCGCTGCGGCGACTCGACCCGCACTCGGTGTGGCCACTGACCCAGGGCGAGGGAGTGGTCGTCGCGGTCATCGACTCCGGCGTCTCCGCGAACCATCCGGCACTCGCTGGCCAGGTGCTGCCCGGCCGCGACTACAACCTGCCCGAACACGGAGGCCGGTGCGACGAGGTTGGGCATGGCACGCTGATCGCCGGCATCATCGCTGGCCGGCCGGGCACCGGTGCCCCGTTCTCCGGGATCGCCCCGAAAGCCCAGATCCTGCCCGTACGGGTACTGCGCGACGCGGAACACACCCGAGACGAGAGCCTGCCCGACACCATTGCGGCGGCGATCCGATGGGCGGTGGACAACGGAGCCGATGTCATCAACCTCTCCCTGGAGACAACAATCCCCACCGAAGCCCTGGCGAACGCCGTAGCCTACGCCCGGGAACGCGACGTCGTCCTCGTCGCAGCCGCCGGCAACCAGAAGGCCGACCAGCAGCGTCACCTACCCGCCTATCCCGCCGGCTACCAGAGCGTGATCGCGGTGGCCGGCATCGACGAGCAGGGACAACACGTCGACACTTCGATCAGCGGCGACTACATCGACGTCGCCGCGCCAGGCCTCGAGATCCAGGGCCCCGCCCCGCAAGGTAAGGGATACCGCACCGAAACCGGCACCAGCTACGCCACCGCGTACGTCTCCGGCGTGGCGGCGTTGATCCGGGCCCGGCACCCGAACCTCTCGGCCGACGCCGTTGCCCGCCGCATCAGGTACACCGCAGACAGCCCGCCCGAGGGACGGAACTCCCAGGTCGGGTACGGCGTCGTCAACCCGTACCGGGCGGTCAACGCCACACTCGGCAGCCGCTCCAACCCGCCGCTCGAAGCTCTGGCGCCACCGGCACCGCCCGCCGATCCGCAGGCCACCGCCAAGACGATCGCCATCCTGGCGGCGGTCAGCGGCGTCGTCGTCGCGGTCCTCCTGCTGCTGGCCGCCCCCGTACTCCGTCGCGGCCGACGGCGCGGCTGGGCCGTCGCGTCAACGCCACAGCGATCCTGACCCCCCCCCCCGGGCCCCACTCAGCCCGGGTCGGACCAGGCGATCTGGATCACCTGCTGCCCGTCCCGGCGGCGGATCAGGGTGCCCCGGCCCGGAGGCTGCGGGCTCGGCCGCAGGGTGCCGAAGAGCTGCCCCTCCTCCCGGCTACCCGACATCAACAGCCCCGGCGCGTCCAGCTCCCGCAGGCGCTGCAGCACCGGCTCGTAGAGGGCCCGGGCAGCCCCACCGACCCGCCGGGTCAGGATCAGGTGCAGACCGATGTCCCGAGCCTGCGGCAGCAGATCCATCAGCACACTGAGCGGGTTGTTGCCGGCGGTGGCCACCAGGTCGTAGTCGTCCACCAGAAGGTAAAGCTCCGGCCCCCGCCACCAGCTCCGGTCCCGAAGCTGGGCCGGTGTCACGTCCGGCCCGGGCAGACGGTTCTGCAGAGCGCCCCGGATCGAAGCGAGGCCCTCGGCGAAGACCTGCGCCGACGGGGCGTAGTCCAGCAGATGCTCGGTCTCGATCGCCCCCAGCAGCCCCCGCCGGTAGTCGGCGATAACCAGGCGCGCCTCAGCCGGCGTATACCGCTCCACGATGGAACGGGCGATAACCCGCAACAGGTTGGTCTTGCCGCACTCGGCATCGCCGAACACCATCAGGTGCGGCTCGTTGCCGAAATCGAGTGACACCGGCGCAAGCGCCGACTCATTGACGCCGATCGGGATGCCCGGTGCGGACCGGTCGACGACCCGGGCCAGATCGGCCACCGACAGGTGCCGCGGCAGCAGCCGGACCTTGGGCGCCGCCGGTCCCGGCCAGGCGGCCTGCACCCGCTTGACCAGCTCCGCCGTCGCCTCGGGCAGGTCATCCACACCGTGCTGGGCGTCCAGCCGGGACACCGCCGCCAGGAAATGCAGCTTCTCCCTGGTCAGGCCGCGGCCGGGCGACTTCTCCGGCACATTGATCGCCGCCCGGCGGTCGATCTCAGACTCGCTCGGATCACCGAGGCGCAGCTCGATGCGGGTGCCGAGAAGATCACGCATGTTGATCCGGATCTCGGCCCACCGGGCCGCGGTGATGACGACATGAATGCCGAAGCCGAGGCCGCGGCCGGCGACGTTGGTGATCGTCTGCTCCAGCTCCTCGTACTCCTGGCGCAGCGTCGCCCACCCGTCGACCACCAGGAAGACGTCACCGAAGGGGTCCTCCGCAAACTCCCCGGCTGCCCGGCGGCGGCGGTACGCGGCGATGGAGTCAATGCCCAGCTCCGCGAAGCGGGCCTCCCGCTGATCGAGCAGGGCCACCACCTCGGCGACGGTACGGCGCACCGCCTCGACATCGCGCCGCCCCGCCACACCGGAGAGGTGCGGCAGCCCGTCCAGCCCGCGCAGTGCCCCGCCGCCGAAGTCCAGGCAGAAAAACTGCACCTCCCGGGGCGTGTGGGTCAGCGCAAGCGATGCGAGCAGCGACCGCAGCATGGTGCTCTTGCCCGACTGGGGGGCCCCGACGATGACGACGTTGCCGCCGCTGCCGGCCAGCTCGACCATCATCGGATCCCGGCGCTGCTCGTACGGTCGGTCGACCACCCCCACCGGCGCGACGAGCTGCCCCCGCCCCGGCCACTGCCCGGGGCAGAGCCCCAACTGGGGGTCGACCACCAGCGGCGGCAGCAGCTCGTCGAGGCTCGGCGGCACATCCAGAGGCGGAAGCCAGACCTGGTGGGCCGGGGCACCGTGCCCCCGCAACTGATCAACGATCACGTCGAGCATGCTCTGCTGCCGGCCAGCGTCCTCCGCCGCCTCGGCCGGCACCGGCTCACGGGGCGGTTCCGGCGCCGGCAGGAACCCGACGCCGTACGGGGCGATCTGCCGCTGCACCATCGCCGCGGACCGGCTGGAACGCCCCGGGGCCCGGTACGGGCCGGAGACGTAGGCCGCGCGGAAGCGCAACATCGTCTGGGTGTCGGTCTTGAGGTAGCCGTGCCCCGGTGCGTTCGGCAGCTCGTACGCATCCGGCACCCCGAGCACGATCCGGCTCTCCACTGCGGAGAAGGTACGCAGGCCGACGCGGTACGACAGGTGCGTGTCGAGCCCGCGCAGTTTCCCCTCCTCCAGCCGCTGGCTCGCCAGCAGCAGGTGGACACCGAGCGAGCGCCCCAGCCGTCCGATCATCACGAACAGGTCGATGAAGTCCGGCTTGGCCGCCAGCAGTTCGCTGAACTCATCACAGATGATCAGCAGGCTGGGCATGGGAGCCAGCTGCTCGCCGGCGGCCCGGGCCTGCTCGTACTCATAACGGGAGACGAAGTTCCCGGCCGCGCGCAGCAGCTCCTGGCGCCGCACCATTTCACCGGCCAGCGCGTCGCGCATCCGGTCAACCAGCGGCAGTTCGTCTTCGAGGTTGGTGATGACCGCGCTGGTGTGCGGCAGCACATCGAGCGAAGCGAAGGTTGCCCCACCCTTGAAGTCGACCAGGACGAAGTTGAGCTCCTCAGAGGAGTGGGTCACCGCGAGCGCGCCGACGATGGTGCGCAGCAGTTCACTCTTGCCCGAGCCGGTCGCACCGATGATGAGGCCGTGCGGCCCCATGCCCTCATGCGCGGACTCCTTGAAGTCCAGCTCGACGACGACGCCGTCCGGGCCGACCCCGAGCGGGATACGCAGCCGCTCCCGGTGCGGCCGCACCCGCCAGCTCTGCCGCGGGTCGATCGCCGCGGCATCCCCCACCCCGAGCAGGTCGGGCAGCTCCATGCTCGCCGCCAACGGCTCCTCCGCCGCCGCCTGCTGCGACAGCCGGTAGGGCGACAGCAACCGGGCCAGCCCCTCCGCCTGCTGCTCGGTGAGCTGATCCGGCCCCCCCAGGGGGGTGGTGCTGTTGCCCCGGTTCACCTGCAGTCGGGTCGCGTCGACCTCCAGACACAGCAGCCACCGCCCGGAATCGCGGGGAACGACACCGGAGAGATCCAGCACCGTCGTGCCGAGCAGCCCCAGGCCGAGCAGTTGGCAGGTCGCCGCGACATCGCCGCCATCGAGGAGAACCAGGATGTGCGGTGCAGAGGTCAACGGCTTGGCGTCGGGGCTGTGCCGGGGCCGGCTGCCGAGCTCGTCGGCGAGCATCTCCTCAGCTTCGGCCAGGCTGGCGAAGACCATCCGACGCCCACCAGCCGCGTCGGTCCGGCGGGGGTGCTGGGCGTGCGGTAGCCACTTGACCCAGTCCCACTGCTGCTGCCGGTCGGGGGCCGCCACCACCACGACGATCAGGTCATCCGGGGCATGAAAGGTGGCGAGTTGGCCGATCATCGCCCGGGTCGAGCCGAGAACGTGCGGGCGTTCCCCCCGCAGCACGATCCGGCTGAACGCGCGGAGCGACAGCGCGATCGGCAGCTCGGGGACGTTGCTGTGTGCCCGTACGAACCGGCGGAGCGCAATGGCGCTCATCGGTTCCAGATCCTCCACGGGCTTGGTCTCGGGGGGCACGATCTGCACCGCGAGCCGTTGCGGGCCGACGGCGATCCGGACCTCACCGAAATCGTCGTCGGTGATCCGTCGCTCCCACAGCCGCTTCGAGGCGGCGAGCGACCAGAGCGCGTCCGGCTCCGGATGCTTCCAGACCATTGCTTCGCGCTGCTGGTTGGCGGCGCGCCGGGCCCGCTTGCGCATCTGCGTCAGGTAGCGCATGTAGTCACGCCGCTCGGCGTTGAGCTCGGCCTTCTCCTTGCCGCCGCCACCGCTCATCGAGCCGATCGCCATGCCGAGCATCGAGACACCGAAGAGCCCACCGGCAATCCACATCATCGTGCCGCCCGACCGGCCGGCGTACAGGAAGGCCATCGCGCCGACACCGCAGAGCATCGGCAGGATCATGAGAAGTTGCCCGAGGCTGCGCGGCATCTGCTCGGGCAACTCCGGCGGCGACTCCAACAGCAGTTCGCCGCGGGGCGGCTGGGGCCCCGGAAGGCGTGGCGGTCGACGGAACACCAGCGTGCTCATCGCACCTCCCCATGTGTAGCGGCAGCGGGTCAACGCCCGAACACCCGCCGGGTGGGCATCCTACGTGGCCCACAGAATAGGTAGGCTCGCGTGCGCGCATCGCGAACCCGTTCGGTCAGGGGCGCCGATCAGGGGCCACTCCCCGGTCACTCCTATATAGATTAGCTTGTGGATGGTGTTCGAACCCTGCTCGACAACGAGCAATGGAGAGGAAGCAGGCCGAGTCGTGACGAGCACGGTCAACGGAGGACTCAGTCGGGTCACCATCGTCGCGCCCAAGACGCGGATGGATCTCGCGCTGCCGTCTGACATTCCACTCGCCGATATGCTGCCGACCCTGCTACTGCACGCCGGCGAGGAGTTGGCCGACGAGGGCGCGGCGCGTGGTGGCTGGACGTTGACCCGCCTCGGCAGCCGACCGCTCGACACGAGCCGTACGCCGCTGCAGTTGGAGATCCGCGACGGCGAACTGCTCCACTTCGTGCCGCGACAGGCCGCCGCCCCCGAGGTCGTCTTCGACGACGTGGTCGACGCGGTGGCGACCGCGACGCAGGACCGCCCGGGGCGCTGGCAAGAAGCCAACACCCGACGCTTCGCTCTCCTGCTCGGCGCGGCCGCGCTGCTGGGCGGTGCCGCAGCGGCGCTCTTCGCCGGCCCGCCCCACCTGCCGGGGGCCCTCGCGGCGAGCGCGATGGCGCTTGCGCTGCTGATCGCCGCCACGATCCTGTCGCGCGCGCTGGCGGACCGGCCCGCCAGTCGCCTGCTCGCCCTGGTCGGCCTCGCCTACGCGGCCACCGCCGGACTGCTCATGATCGCCGGCGACCGCGACGTCACCGCCCTGGGATCGCCGCAGGTGCTGCTGGCCGCCACAACTCTCATGATCTACGGCTCAGCGGCGACGGTCGCGGTCGGCGACGCCCCGATCTTCCTCGGCTCGGCTGCGGTCGGACTCGCCCTCGGCGTGGGCGCCGCCATCTGTCTGGCATTCGGAGCCACTCCCGCCGCAGCGGCCGCCGTGGTCGCGGCGATCGCGTTCGGGGCCGTTCCCGCGCTGCCGATGTTCGCCTACCGACTCGCCCGGCTGCCCATTCCGTCGATTCCCACCGACCCGGACGACCTGAAGAACGACACCTTCTCAGTCAACGGTCGCCGGATCCTGGCCCGCAGCGACCTGGCGGCCACCTTCCTGACCGGTCTGGTGGGGACAGTCTC
The DNA here is from genome assembly GCA_036278255.1 of Micromonospora sp. GTDB lineage: Bacteria > Actinomycetota > Actinomycetes > Mycobacteriales > Micromonosporaceae > DASULK01. The sequence continues at coordinate 26,379 of DASULK010000029.1, read as the reverse complement.
GATCATCATCGTCGGGGCCGAGGCGGTACTCGCCCGCGACAGTCGGTTCAACAGCGTCCTGCTCTGCGGGCTGCTCGCGATCCTGCTGCTGCTGCGGGCCCGGCCGCTGCTCACCCAGGCTCAACGGTGGCCGGTGCTGATTGCCGGAGCGCTGGGCCTGGGGCTGACCGCGCTGAGCTCCTTTCTGGCCACCGACGGCCTGCTCCGCTTCGGAGCCGTACTCGGCTTTCTGCTCGTGGCGGCGCTGGTGAGCCTCGTCTACGGTCTCGCTGTGGCCGGCAAGCAGATCTCTCCACTGTGGGGCCGCGCCTTGGACATCATCGAAATGCTGCTGATCGTCGCGGTGGTGCCCATCGCCGCCTGGGTCTGCGGGCTCTACGGCTGGATCTCCACCATCCGGCCCTGATCCCTAGCCGTGCCGGCGGGGCTGGCCGAGGTAACGCTGCTCGATCGAGGTCGGCGCACTCCTGGTAAAACGGACCGTGCCCGATCCAAAAACGGCGAAGACGTCGTCCGGCATCGCCTGCACAAGCTGCCGGGTGTTGTTGTCCAATCGGAGCCACGTCGCCGCCACCGCCGCCTCCGGCTCGGTCAGCCGCTGCAGAATGCAGACATCCGACTCCGATAGCTCCCGGCCGAACTGGGCGGCCAGTTGATGGACCACCAGAACCTGGGTCTGCCAGGGACCGGGGGCCGGTGGCCGTGCGGTCCCGTCGACCATCCAGAGAACCGGCTGCACCGCCGTTCCGGGCGGGCCGGCCACCGAGCTCACACCCGGCATCAACGCCATTCGATCGGGGCGCCCCACTGCCCAGTCGCCGAGCCCCTGCCACTGCTGGGGTGCCTGGGTGTGCACGGCGACCAGGGCCCCGATGGCCATGGCCCGGAAGGCGAGCAACCGCGCCGCCCACCAGCCGGCGACCAACGCGACCCGGGTCGGTTCCGGACGGAACAGACGCACCACCGACGGATATCCGTCAGGATCCCGGCCCAGGATGAGGCCAGCACCCCCGGCCGGCACCAGATGCGCGGCGAACGAGCGGGCATCAGCGACCGCCGTCATAACTTCCTCCCCCGGTCGGCGCGGTGGCGTAGAGCGCCAGGGCATGCTGGCCATCGAGCCTACGGGCCGGCGTACCGCTGCGCTGAAGCAACTCGCTGACCGCGCGCGCCGCACCATCGATTGCCTCGGGGCGGGACGAGATCCGCAGCAGCGGGCGGAGCGAGAGAGGGTGCCCCTGCTCGGCCAGTACCGAGAGGGTGAAGGAGAGCGCTGAACTGCGGATCAGTTCACCGATCAGCTCTCCGAGTGGTTGTCGGGGTAGTCCCTCCAACTGGAAACAGACATGGGTGGCCGTGCTGTCCCGCCATCCGGTCCATTCCTCCACCGCCTGGCTGGCGGCTCCGGCCAGGCCGGCTCGCCCACCCGCTCCCATCGGCATGCCCGCAACGGTGGCCAGTGCCGCGACAAGCTCATTCGCGGTGAGCGGCCGTCCGCCGATGGAGCTCTGCAACGACTTGGTGATCCGGCCAACGGATGCGGCCAGTGCCCGCTGCACCCCGTCGATTCCGCCACCCCGGCTCGCCGCCGCCCGCACACCGTCAGCGACGTCGAGCCGGACCGCCAGCCAGACATGGTGACTGGCGGGGATCATCGCACCGGCGAGCAGCTCCTGGTACGACTGAACGGCGGGTACCCGTGGGTCAAGGTACCGCGCTGGCGCGGGCACCGTGTGGCTGACCAGTTGAAGGCTGGAAATCGGCACGGACATCTCGCTGAGCATGCCCGCGAGCCGGTCGAGCCCGATGAGGGCCCCGCGCTGCTCCTGCAAACCGGTTCCGGCCCCCACCTGGAACACGACGAACCAACCGTCGCTGTCCTGCCCCACGCCGAAGGTGGTGCCCCGGTCGACCACTTCGGTCACCGACAGGTCGGGGGCCAGGCCGGCCAGGACGATCCGACGGGTGTCTACCCGTCGGGCCACCTCCGCGACCTGTCGCCGGCGGAGTCGGAAGCGGCGCTTCAGTGCCAGGTGCTCATACCACCAACGGCCGTTACGTCGGCCGAAGGCGAGCCCGAGCAGGGCGACGGCGGCGACGACGACGGGCACCTGCAACCACATCGGGCGCGCCAGCGACAGGATGACCATCAACGCTACGAGCTCCAGCGCGACGAGCTGGCCGACCCGGATCGGGCCGAGACGTCCGCCTCCCCGTCCCGGCGCGCCTGCACGCGTCGCTCTGCGTACCGCCTGGCTCTGCTGTGCGCCCTCGGTCACCGTCATCGCGCGACCCGTCCTCCCGTTGATGGCCGTGCCCCCATCATCGACTGTCCAATAGGCGGGGATCCCACCGCATCGGCGGACCCTTATCGTAGGGATGCCCGGCAGGCTCCGTGCGCGCTCGTTCGGCGCCTCACGGCGACCACACTCTGTCTCGGAGGTCACGATGCGAACCCGACGCGAACAGGTACAGGCGTACCGGTTCGTCACGCGCCGGATCGTTTCGGCCCTGCTGTCGGGCGACCCGGAAACCAACGATCTCCCCATGCGACGACTCGGGCTCGCCGTCTTCGGCAGCGTCATGGTCGCGGCGATCGTGTTCGCCGGCGCCGGCGTCTACGGGCTGCTGACCAAACGCGGAGGGTCGGTAGCGGATCACACCCTCGTCATCGAGCGCGAAACCGGCGCGAAGTACGTCTACCTCGACGGGACGTTGTATCCGGTCCTCAACTACACGTCCGCCCGGTTGATCCTCAACGCTGCCGCGCCGGAGGTCCGGACCATGTCGCAGGCGTCGCTGCGGGGCCTCACCCGGGGCCAAGCGGTCGGTATCCCCAACGCCCCGGACGCGTTGCCGGAGAGCAAGGCCCTGCTGCGTCAGCCGTGGCGCGTCTGCAACACCGTGATTCCGTCCCGCCCATCCGACCCGCTGACCCACGTCGTCCTCGGTCATCACCTGCCCGGCGGCGCCCCGCTGGCCGACATAAGCCTGCTGGTCTCCGCCAACGATGTGCGCTATCTGCTCTGGGACGGCAAACGACTGAAAGTTTCCGGTAAGGCCGCCCTGGCCGCTCTCCGGCTCTCCGCGGTGCAGCCGATGCCGGTGGACCGGCAGTTTCTCGAAGCGGTGCCGTCCGGACCGGACCTTCGGGTCATCCCCGTCCCGGGAACCGGGGAAGCGGGACGCAGCATCGGCGGCAGCGCGGCACAGGTCGGGGACGTCTTCCTGACATCCGGGCAGTACTACGTGCTGACCCGCGAGGGGCTGGTGGCGATCGGCGAGGTCTCGGCCCGGTTGCGCCTCGCCGACGGTGGCGAGGCCCGGGAGATCACGCCGCAGGCAGCCGGCAGCGCCCTTGCCCAGGCCACCGTCGAGCCCGAAGACTTCCCGCAGGAAATCCCGCCGCCGGTGACGAAGGCGACCGCTGTCTGCACCACCCATACTCCCGGCACCACGGCCACAGCCCTCGATGTCTTCACCTCAACACCCGACGAGTTGACCGCAACCGGCACCAATTCCATGCAGGTGCGGCAGACCGAACGGGATCGCGTTCCGGTGGTGGATCGGGTGCTCATCTCCGGTGGAGAGGGAGCGCTGGTTCAGGTGGCTTCGGCTACCGAGCCGGTGGTGCCGGGTAGCACCCTCTACCTTGTCACCGATCAGGGCCTGAAGTATCCGCTCGGGGCCGGATCGCAGGAAGCACTGGGCTACGGAGACGTCACACCGGTCGGGATACCCGCTTCGGTCCTCGCGCTGGTACCGACCGGCCCGGCGCTCGATGCGGCTTCCGCGCAACGGTACGTCGACCCGGCCAGCCTTCCCGAACCTCAAGGCAACTCTCATTCAGCGGGATGAGCGGAGAGTCGCCCGCCCAGGCACGGCCGGAACAGGGGATCGAGCCTTTCGGAGCGCGATGATCTGGATTGGATGTCCGATGGAGACGGTCGGTCGCCTCGCGTGACCGCTTCCATTAATCTTTATGGAGAACCAAGGGAAATTTCCCCGGGGTACCGGGCGTAAACCACGATGACCAGACGGGGGTTCGGCGATGACCGACCAACGGACAGCTGTTGATGTTCTGTCCCTGGAAGACTTTCATGCCACCCTAGCCGGCAGGTTGCGGGAGGCCGAGTCGTTGCTGACCAAACTCGACGCCGAGTTGCAGGGCCGGCCACCGGCTCTCGGCACCTTCACCGACGCAACAAGTAAGGCGAGACGGTATGACCGGCTCTACCTCCAGCATGTCGATCGGGTCCGTCGGCTAAAAGCAGCGATCGAGGCGGCCCGGAGCGCAGCCGAAACAATCACCGCCAACTACAAGACGACCGAAGCGCGGAACCGCGCGAATGCTTCCGACATCGCCACCGCATTGAATGGGGTCGGCACCGCACTCGACGAGAACGGCCGTACTCATGCCTGACGAGTTCCAGCAACGGTATGAGCACCTCAGCCACCGGCAGCTCTACAGCCAACTGATGGCGGGTGATCCGGAGCAGGTCGAACGCCTGGCGAGCCAGTGGTCCTCGCTGCAGACGACCGCGGATGGTCTGGCCCGCAGCCTGCAGTCAGATCTCAACAAACTGACTGCAGGCTGGAGCAGTGCCGCCGGCACCGAATTCAGCCGACGGATCGGGCTGATCAAAACCTTCGCCGACAATCTCGCTGCCGAGTTCGGCAACGTCGACCGGGGTCTCATGCTCATGGCCGGCCCGCTGCGGCGCGCCAAGGCACAGGCCGAGCACCCGGACGAGACGGATGATCACGACAAAGCCGTGAAAGGGGCGGTGGTCGGTGGTGTCATCGGCGGACCGGCCGGGGCGGTCGTCGGCGGCTTCTTCGGCCATCGGCAGGATCAGGCGGAACAGGAGCGGGCGCGCAAGCGCATGGTGCAGCTGATCGCCGGCCTGGCTGCCGAGTATGACGTCACCGATCACGCGAACTGGCCGGTCCAGGTCGTTTCGCCCCCGCCCGACCTGCCCAGGGGCACCTCCGACGATTCCTCGTCACCGACACGTGGCCCGCAGGTCGCGGCACCGACCGCCGCACCGAAGAGCGGCACGAGTACCGGCATCCAGCGGGCCGATGTGGCGGCGCCGCAGACTCCGCGGGAGGCCCCCAGCTCAGGCGCGTCACAGGCCGCCGTCGGGATGGGCTTTGCGGGCTCCGGCGGATCCGCAGGTGGGGAGGGCCTTCTCGGCGCAGACCAGGACGAGTACGGCACATCGCTCGCCGGCACCGGCGGTGCATCCGGCCCCACGGTGAGCGGCTGGGCGGCTGGGGCTGGCGGAGCGGCCCTGGCGGCGGGTGGAGCCGCCCCCCGCCCGGGCATGCCAGCCGGGCCCCCACCGGCTCAAGCCCCGATGCCGTCGGCTGGTGTTCTGGGTGCCGCAACGGGGATGAGCGGAGCCGAAGGGAAAGCCGCCACCACGGCCGGGCGAGGTGCCGGTATGCGCGCCCAGCACGGCGGCGGCAACCTGTCCCGTGGTGCGCAGGACGTGATCGGACGCTCTGGCGCCGACGCCAACCGCTCAGCCGCCGGCACCCGCCCCGCCGTCGGCTCGGCGACGGAGGCGGATGAGCGCCTCACCTGGCTGACCGAGGATGAGATGGTCTGGCACGGGGATGAGCACGCCGCACCTTCCGTGCTCGGCACCGAGACGGCCTGAAAGCGTAGGCGTCGCGGTCGGCACTCGGGTGGGGGCCGAATCAACCGGCCGAACGAGGCGCCGGCCGCGGCGTGACAATCCCCTACGTAATGCCGCGGGTCACGCTAGCCTGACTGAGGTGACCGGACCATTGCCGAAATCCTGACCTGGGGTGGCAGATGGTTCGGCAGTTCATGAGCCAGGTTGTAGGGGACGAATCAATTCGACGGGCGGCGGATCCAACGACCGATGCCCGCCGCATCCGCCGCGCCATCACCGCCCTGTGGCCTGCCCTGCTGGCCCTGCTCATCACGCTCTTCCAGATCGACCGGGCGCAGTTGTGGCGCGACGAGCTCGCCACCTGGAGCGCCGCCAGCCGGTCAACGGCTGACCTACTGCGCCTGGTCGGCAAGATCGATGCGGTCTCTGCACCGTACTACCTCTTCATGCATGGCTGGGTCAGTACTTTCGGCGACTCGGTCCTCGCTCTGCGCCTCCCCTCCGCGCTGGCCATGGCCGCCGCCGCCGGGCTCACCGCCGCCCTCGGTGAGCGGCTGTTCGGCACCCGGGCCGGCCTGATCGCCGGGTTACTCTTCGCCATCGCCCCCAGCACCTCCCGTTACGGCCAGGAGGCGCGGCCGTACGCTTTCGCCACCCTCTTCGCCGTGCTGGCCACGCTGCTCCTGGTCCGGGCAGTCGCAGTGCCTACCTGGAAGCGTTGGCTCAGCTACGCAGCAGCGGTAGCCGGTCTGGGCCTGGCCCACCTGGTCACCACCACGCTCGTCGTGGCTCATGCGGCGGCGGTACTGCTTATCGGGCGGCCCTTCGGCAAACGAATCGGGCGACAGGCCCTGGGGCGTGGGTTGACGGCGGTGGCGGGGGCGGGACTGCTGCTGGCCCCGCTGGCGCTGTTCGGCCTCGGCCAGCACGCACAGCAGCTCGACTGGGTGGAGCGGTCGACGGTGTCGAGCCTGCCCGGCCTTCCCGGCGCGGTGCTGCAGGCCGGTTCGGTCGGTGGTTTCCTGGTCGGCCTCGCCGCGGTCGGCGTCGCCACCCGTGGCCGGTGGGGGGTGGTGCTGGGGCTGTTCGTGCTGCTACCTGCCACGCTGCTCTTCGCAGCCGGTCTGGTCACGCCGCTCTGGGTACCGCGATACCTGGTCTTCCTGGTGCCGTTCGGCTGCCTACTCGCCGCCGCCACGCTCGCCTCCCTTCGGCTGAACGCGGCTCTGTCGATCGTGGCGGTCGCCGCACTGCTCGGCGCCTCCGCGCAGGCCGGGCTCCGCCGGACCCACGAATGGCCCCGCTCCGCACCGATCGACTATGCGGCAGCGGCACAGGTCATCGCCACGCACCAACAGCGCGGCGACGGCATCGTCTACGAGCCACGTGACGGCTGGAAGTTCCTCGACCTCGCCACCACCTACCATCTCGGGGACGACCGACCGCAGGACCTGCTGGCGATCCGGGACCCAGTGCGCCGAGGTGACCTCTGGGCCGACGAATGCGCTGCCCCGTTGAGGTGTCTGGCTCCGGCTGGCCGGGTCTGGCTGCTGATTACCGGGGAGCGCGGCGCTCCGCTACGCGGTGTGCCCGGTCCGAAAGGTGCGGCCCTTCGCAGCGACTTCCGGGTCGATCGGGTATGGCGGGTGCCCGGCCTGACGGTCGCCCTGCTCATCCGTCCCGCCCCCTGAGCGCCACCCCGTACTCCTATCCCCTATCCCCGTCGATCAAGGACTTCCCCGTCGATCAAGGACTTGTTGCTGTGTTCCGAGATCAAACCACGACCGTTAGCCCTTGATCGACGAGGAAGGGGAGGAGGAGAAGGGGCGAGCCCGAGGGGGGTTACCGACGGGCGAGTGGCACGGCAAGCACCGCCTCGGTGCCACCCCCGGCCCGGTCACGCAACTCGATCGTGCCGCGCAGTTCTCCGGTGACCAGCGCCCGAACAATCTGCAGCCCGAGCCGCCCGCTGCGTTCCGGATCGAAGTCTGGCGGCAATCCACGCCCATTGTTGGCCACCGTTACCAGTAGTTGCCGCCTGAGCCGCTGCACCGAGACGATCACCTCGGCCCGGCTGACGCCCCCTTCCTCCCCAGCCGGCGGGAACCCGTGCTCGACCGCGTTCAGCAGCAGCTCGTTGAGGACCATCACCAACGACGTGGCGACCTCGGCGGGGAGCACCCCAAAGCTGCCCTCACGGCGCATCGCGACCGACACCTCGGTGGTCGCGACCTCCGTCGCGGCCGCCATCACCCGGTCGACGATCCCATCGAACTCCACCGCCTCGTCGCTCGACATGGAGAGCGTTTCATGCACCAACGCGATCGAGGCGACCCGCCGCACCGACTCCTCCAGAGCGGAGCGTGCCTCCGGAATGTCCGTCCGCCGCGCCTGCAGACGCAGCAGCGCCGCCACCGTCTGCAGGTTGTTTTTCACCCGGTGGTGGATCTCCCGGATGGTGGCATCCTTCGTGATCAAGGCACGGTCCCGCCGTCGTACCTCGGTCACATCCCGGACCAGGACCAGCGCCCCGATCGGCACCCCGGCCGGTATCAGCGGCAACGCGCGGGTGAGCATCGTCGCGTTACGGGCCTCGATCTCGCGGCGCGGCGGCGCCTCACCCCGCATGGCAGTCAGTACCGCGTTCGCCGCATCCGTACCGTCCAGCGGATCATCGGCGAGCCGCTGGTGCAGCGCGGCGAGATCCTCCCCGACCAGGTGCGAGGCGAATCCGAGCCGACGGTAGGCCGACTGGGCGTTCGGGCTGGCATAGGTCACCCGACCATCGGCGTCGAGCCGGACCAGGCCGTCACCGACCCGTGGAGCGGAGGTGGTCTCGCCGGAATGCCGGGATGCAGGAAACGTCCCATCGGCGAGCATCTGAGCCAGATCGTCAGCCGCCGTCAGATAATTGAGTTCCAGCTGGCTGGGGGTACGGGCAGCGGAAAGGTTGGTGTCGCGTCCAACGACCGCGATGATGTCGCGGGATTCACCGTCAGCGGCCCACAACCGTACCGGGATCGCCTCATGGCGGGCCGGCGTGTCCCCGTACCAGACCGGGTCACCCTCCCGCCAAATCCGGCCCTGCCGATAAGCGATGGTCAGGTGAGCGACATCGGGACCGCCCACGATGCGGCCGACCTGGTCGTCGAGGTACGCGGTCGGCGCGGTGGTCGGGCGCGCCTGGGCCAGGCAGACGAAGGATTCGTCCTCCATCGGGGCCCAGAGAAGCAGATCGGCGAAGGACAGGTCAGAGAGGAGTTGCCAGTCGCCGGCGACCCGGTGTAGATGATCGATGTCAGCCGGACGCAGGTTGGTGTGCTCCTCGGCGAGATCACGCAACGTCGACACGAAGTAAGCCTGCCACCTACAAGGTGGTGGTGACCTTCTTCAGGGCACGCGGAGCATCCGGATCCTCGCCCCGCGCCTCAGCCAGAGCCATCGCCAACTGCTGGAGCGGCAGAATGTCCAGCAGCGGGGAGTAGCGCTCGTCGACCTTCGGCAGTCCCAGTCGGGCGGCAGCGCCGTTGGCATCGGTCGGTCCCACCGTGACCACGTCGGCACGACGCTCACCCAGCCTGACGAGCACCTCGTGCATGGCCGCGCCGCCGGGGCCGGCCCCGACAACGGCAAGCACCGGCACATCTACGTCAATCATCGCCAACGGCCCGTGCAGCAGATCCGCGCCGGAGAAGGCGAGCGCCGGCAGGTAGGAGGTCTCCATCAGCTTCAGCGCGGCCTCCCGCGCGGTCGCATATCCGTACCCGCGACCGGTGGTCACCACCTGGCCCGCGAAGCGATAGCGGCCCGCCAGATCACGGGCGCTCGGATCGGCCAGGACCTGGGCCGCCAACGCCGGCAGCGCGGCGAGTGCCGCATGCTCGTCCGCGGGCAGCACCCCGTTGCCGGCGCGGATTCCTTCAACGAGCATGAGCGTGGCCAGCAACTCCGCGGTGTACGTCTTGGTAGCCGCCACCGCGCGCTCGTTGCCAGCCGCGATGTCTACCGACAATTCAGCCACCTCGCACAAGGGCGAGGCGGGGGCATTGGTGACCGCGACAGTGAGCGCTCCGGCAGAGCGGGCCGCCCGGACCACCTCCGCCAGGTCCGGCGAGCCGCCGCTCTGGCTGACCGCGACGACAAGGGCCTGGGAGAAGTCCGGGCGGGCACCGAAGACCGTGACCGCGCTGGGGCAGGCCAGCGAGGCGGGCAGGCCGAGCCGGATCTCGGTCAGGTACGTGGCGTAGAGCCCGGCATGGCTGGAGGTGCCACGGGCGGTAAAGACGACATGCCGCGGCTGGCGCTCGGCGATCGCCGCCGCAACCCGGGCGATGGCGCCGGTGCTTGGGGACTCCAGCAACCGCGCATACCCATCCGGCTGCTCGGCGATATCGGTCGCCATGCCCATTCCCGGTCGTGTCACAGGAACCTCCTGCACTCAGGCACTCCGCGCGCGTCTTGTGCGCAGTCTTGCACTATGCGGTCCGCAAAGCGAATTAAGCAAGCACGATTGCGCATGGCGCCCTTTTTTGTGAACCGATTGATGTCAGTGCGTCGTCACTGCTGGCGGCACCTCACCCCACCATTTTCCCCCCGCGCCCCTCTGTTGCGCCGCCGGAACCGGGCCGCAGCTCTCATTCAACGCCAGCCGGAGGGCGGAACCGATGCCCCCGGCCGCGGGGCAACCGGTGGGCCCGGCAGCCCGGCTCTCGTCCGGCGGCGGTTCAACAGACCACCAGCAGAATGATGAGCGCGACGACAGTGAGCGCCAGCCCTCCGGCCACTGCGGCCGCCATAAGGAGCCGCTGCTGCCACCGCAGTGGCGGTACCGCCCACCGCCAGGATGGCGGCGATGACGGCCCCGGCCAATGATCGGGGGTTAACGCAGCACACCGGGCGGAGCATCCCCTTCGGTCCCCCAGACGTCTTCGTCCTCATGTAACCAACTGTTACGGTCGTGCTCCTGGCCGTCGAAGCGGGTTCCCTGGCCACCCATGCCGGCCATACCACCGGCGCCTCCGCGCCCGGCACCGCCGCCGAGCCCACCGCCGCTGAGCGCGCCACCCCCGCGACGGCCACCGCCCTGACCACGGCCGGCACCGGCTCCCGCGCCACCCATCATCCCCGGCATCATGCCCGGCGTGACCGGGCGGCCCAGCGCCCCACCACCCGGTACTGCCCCCGCGCCGCCAACGCCGACTCCGGCAGACCCGAGCCCCGCCGTACCGACGCCAGCGCCACCGCCCGTCCCACCGAGGCCGGGCAGACCACCGACGCCCACACCTCCGCCCAGGCCGGGCCCGGCACCAGCCAGCCCGGTACCCCGCTCGTCGAATTCGGGAATCGAGCCAGCATCCGGATAGCCGGCATCAGGGAGGTCCGGGCTCGAGTAGCCGTAGTCATGGCCGGAGAGGGTGGTGCCCGAGAAGTCGCCACCGGATCCGCCGCCAAACCCCGGGGTACCGGCGCTCGGTATCCCACCGATGCCGGCTCCGCCGATCCCACCCGAGGGCATGCCACCGGTTGACGGCATTCCACCGGGGCTGACCGTTCCGGGGCCGCCACCGAGATCCGGTGTCTCCATGACGGGGTTGTAGTAGTCTCCGCCCCGCATCTCCCCCGGCATCCCCGGCGCCGTTCCCCGATAGTCGTTGTTCACCTGCTGGTAGACCGCCCGTGCCTCATCGGTCTTATCGAAGATCCAGTCATGCAGCGACACCAGGGGGTTGGGCAGGCCGAGGAAATCAGGCTTGATCTTCGCTTCGAACATCCCGACCCTGAGGTGGAGTCTTGCGTCGCGCGCTTTGAGGATGTCGTCGACGGCCGCTAACGGCACGGGCATGGTCTCCTGGGCCTCGGTCAGTCGTTGGGCTGCGGTTCTGAGGCTGCCGGCGATCCCCTGGCCCTTCGTGGCGTCCTCGATAATGCGCCCCGTGTCCTTGGCGATCTCCTCGATCCGGGCCCTGAACGACTCATACGCCGGCCCTTTCCAGACCGCACCGATATCGGTGATGTTCTGCTCCAGGCTGGACTTGACGTCATTCAGGTTTGTGAGGAGTTCCTCCCAGCCGAGGGCGGCGCTGACCACGTCGCCGGGCCGCCCTTCGACGACGACCTGCTGGACCATCTCCTCCCAGCTGTTGCCCATCTTTCCTCCCCCTACAACTAGCCGTTGCGGGCAACGTCGGCGAAGATTTGCGCCATGTCCGCCGCCGACATGGCATTGGCCTGCTCTGCAGTCTCGTAGTTCTCTTTGACCTTGCGCAGTGCCCTAACGGCTTCGGTCAGATTCTCGGACAGCCTGCGAACGGCAATCTCGGTACTGGTGTAAAGCGAAGAATGCTTGCCAGTCAGCCGCTGGGCCCAGTCGAAACTTCCCAGCGGGCTCGTCGTCCCCGGTGCCGCCGGCATCCCGGCCACCCCACCCGCCCCCGCTCCCCCCATCTTGCCCTGGATTTCGAGCATGTCGTAGGAGAGCCGGTTGAGGTACTCGGCGTGGGCTTCCAGCCATTCGATCACCGCGTCCAGGCTGGACGCGTCCCACTCGGTCCGTACCCCGACCTCGTCCGGTCCCGCTATCAGAGCCTCCGGCGTTGAGGCGCTCTGGACGTCGTCCATGCTCCAGCCCGTGACCGAGAAACCGGCGGTAACGGGAGCGGGGAAGTGGACCTCCACGCGATCCGGTGGGGCGCCCTTGTCATCGCTCATCGGTTTCGTTCTCCCCGGTAGACGTGTCTCTGGCTCATACCGTTACTGGCGGGTGTCATTCCCCGGTGGAGACTGGCCCTGCCACGGTTGCCGGTGGCCCGGTGGATTGCCCCACGGTGCAGCCGGCGGCGGCTGAGGGCCCGGCGGCATGGCGTACGAGGCCGGCGGTGAGCCGACGGAGCGGGCCCCAGCGCGACGGCGTGCAGCCCGCCGATTCACCACGATCAGAAAAACGACCACCGCGACCGCCAGCAGGCAGAGTCCGATCTGGAGCACCCAGGCGACGGGGTTCCTGGTAACGCTGATCTCGATGAGTGGACCGTCACCACTGCGGCGTTGGCGCTGCTCACCGACCTCGTCCTCGGCGGTGACGGGTAACAAGGGGTTGGCCTCGACCGGGGTGACCTGCGCGGTCAACGCTGCGACCGGGTCGACCACGCCGAAGCCGTACCGGGAGTCGCGGCCCTGCGGGCCCTTGTCCTGTGCGGTGACGATCAGACGGTTGATCACGTTCGCCGCGTCGAGATCCGGGAATCGAGCCCGCACGAGCGCCACCACTCCGGACACGATCGCTCCGGCGTCACTGGTGCCGGTGCTCACCCCATAGCCGTTGTGGGACGCCGACAAGGGGCGCGGGCTGATGATGTCCTGCATCGGGGCCGACAGCACCGCCTCGGGCCCTTCCACCGAATCGGCGAGGAAACGTCCATCCTTGGCTGTGCCCGTCACGGCGATCACGCCGGGAATGCTGGCCGGCGCAGCAACGGCATAGCCGGATTGGGTGGTGTTTCCTGCGCTGGCCACCACCACCACATTTTTGTTCAAGGCGTGACGTACCGCCGCCACCTGGCCCTCGGTAGCCGCGCCGGCAACTCCCAGCGATAGGCTGATCACGTCGGCGCCGTGATCCACAGCCCACCGGATAGCCTCGACGAGTTCGTTGTCGTCGAATTCGGCGCCCATCGAAACCGGCAGGATCTTCGCTTCCGGCGCGATGCCCAACTGCTGCATGTCGCTGCCGCCGATGCCGGCGATGATCCCCGCCATGCCGGTCGTGTGGCCACTCTTGGCATCCGAATCCCGATGCCCATCCGGCGCGGCGTCTGACCCGATGCCGTGTCCCTTGAGCACTCGCCCCTTCAGGGCGGGATGGGTGGTGTCAACGCCGCCTCCGATCACCGCGACCGTCACGCCGCGGCCCTTCGACAGCTTGTGCGCCTGCGGGATGCGCAGGGCATCGAGATACCACTGCAATTCGCGCACCGTGGCGGCGTGCGCCACGGCGGGTGAGACGAAGAGGCTGGTGCCGGCCACCACGACCATCGCCAGGATGGCGGCGCTGATCCGCGCCGTTGAACGCATGAGCCCTCTCACCCGCATCCCCGTGATTCCCGAGGCGACCTGGGCACCCGCCCGCACTATGCGACTCCCGGCTGGACGATCAGACCGGGAGCCGCGTCACTGCGTGGAGTCACCCCCAGAGCTTGGAGTTGCTCATTTCGGTGGTTACGTAGTTCTCTCGGGCAATGCCCACCGCGCGGCCGATGTCGTTGAGGATCTGGTTGATGTCGCGCACCGCCGTGTCCCACTGGGCCTGGTGCGCTTCATATGCAACCCGGTCCTGACCGTCCCACTGCAGCCTGGACAGCATCTGCCGCAGCGTGTCCAGCTTCTCGTCGATCGAACGCGAGATGGTCTGCATCTGCGCGTTGGCGCTCTCCAGGACGGCGTAGTCAACCTTGATCATGCTCATCGGATATCCCACCCAGCTCTTCGTGAACGGTCTACGGGTTCAATGCGGAATGGAACTTGTTCAGCATCTGCTGCTGTTCCTCATCGGTCACCTGGTGCGTCGTACCCGACTTGTCGAGCAGGTCAGCGATGTTGGTCATCGCCTCCAGCAGCTTGGCCGTGTCCTCGTTCCAGCGCTGCATCAATGACTGGAAGCCCGTCGACGCCTGCCCCTGCCAGGCGACCGCCAATTCGTCGACGACGCCCCACAGCTTCTTCAGCTCACCATCGACTTCGCTGCGTGTAGACCGCACGTCATTCGCCGCGGCATGTAGTGTCGCGTGATCGACTGAGAACTGAGACGTCACACTACTCACCCCTTCGTCATCGTGACCGCGGCCCGCTGCCGCGCCTCCCCTGCGGCCGGGTCCCAACACCCCCACCGCCGGACATTCAGGACCGACAGTAGCGCAAGCCACCCAATCGCCGCAGCCGCCCTCCACTGTCTACAGACCTGGTTAGGGGTACCTTTGTGTAGATTCGCCCATGCGCGGCGGCGAAGACCAGCCGGGCCGGTGATCAAAGATGAACTAGGCCGAAGCGCGGACCGGTAGGTCCAGCCGGAGCACATGCAACTCCACGTCCACCATCGGCGACCAGTCCCGCTCCGGAGTACGCACAAAACCGAGTCGGGCGTAGAGCCGGTGGGCGGCTGCGGCGAAGCTCCGGGTGCAGATGACCACCGCCTGACAGTTCAACTCGACGGCGCGGGTCAGACACGCCCGCACCAGCGCCGAACCAACCCCACGCCCCTGCGCCGACGGGTCGACCGCGAGCATCCGGAACTCCGCCTCCCCGCTCCCGGAGAGCTCGGCGTACGGGGAGCCGGGCAACACGAACAGCACGGAGCCCAGGACCGTGCCGCTGGGCTGATCAACAGCGACCAGCAGTTCACCCGCATGCGCACGAGAGGATACATCGGCGAGCACTCGGCCGTAGCCGTGCTCGCCGACAAGTTGGCCATCCGCCTCGTACGCGGCGACGGTCAGCCGGGCGATCGCGTCGAAGTCCGCGGGGAGCGCGGGCCGGATGCTGATCGCGTTCACTCGATGACCGCGATCAGGTCGCCCTCCTGCACAACGTCCCCCTCGTTGACCGCGAGCTGCTGCACAACGCCGTCGGTCTCGGCCACGACCGGGATCTCCATCTTCATCGACTCAAGGATCACCAGGGTGTCCCCCTCCGATACGGAGTCGCCGCTTGAGGCGACGACCTTCCAGACGTTCGCCACCATTTCGGCACGGATCTCCTCGGCCATCTGTGGCCCTCCCTTGTCAGCACGGGTCAGTCTGCGAACGGTATCCAATCATGCGACCGAACCCCGTGGAGGCCAGACCCGCACTACGATCGGGTTCAACAGGAGAATCCGGGAGGTCGGCATGGCGAAGAGGTCCCGCAAAAAGAAAGCTCGCCGAAAGAACGCCGCGAACCACGGCAAGCGCCCCAACTCCTGAACATCGGGGGCGACGCCGGCGACAACCGGGCGCGGGGGCACTGCCGGTGCCGGCACTCGCCGGTGGCGGTGCCCCGGCCCGACCGGCGGACCTCAGTCGGGCAGAACCTCCGTGGAGCTGATCTCGACCACCACCTCGGTGAGGCGTACCCGCAGGCGCTCCCGTAGCTCAATCGGCGCGGTCTCGTTGCCACAGCAGCGGGCGACCAGAGCCTTGACCTCGTGCTCGATGCCGTACTCGCGGAAACAGGGCAAGCACTCGTCCAGGTGGCGGCGGATCAGGCTGCGCCGCTCCTCGGAGCATTCAAGGTCAAGGTAGAGGTAGACCTCGGCGAGCACGGACCGGCAGTCGGTCCGATGGTGATCACCACAGCTCACATCACACCTCCTGCCCGGCCTTGGCGGATCCGGTCGAGGGCGCGGCAGCGGTGAAGCCCCGCTCCGCGGCGTAGCGCTCCAGTTGCTTACGCAGATTGCGTCGGCCCCGATGCAGCCGGGACATCACGGTGCCGACCGGCGTACCCATGATGTCGGCAACCTCCTTGTAGGCAAACCCTTCAACGTCGGCGAGGTAGACGGCGAGCCGGAACTCCTCCGACAGCGATTGCAGGGCCTCCTTGACATCGCTGTCCGGTAGCCGGTCCAACGCCTCGGTCTCCGCGGACCGCAATCCCCGTGAGGTGTGAGATTCCGCCTCGGCGAGCTGCCAGTCGGTGATCTCCTCCGTCGGCGCCTGAATCGGCTGCCGCTGACGTTTCCGGTAGGAGTTGATGTAGGTATTGGTGAGGATCCGGTAGAGCCAGGCCCTCAGATTGGTACCCGCTTCGAACTGGTGGAAGGCCGCAAACGCCTTGAGGTAGGTCTCCTGGACCAGGTCCTCGGCGTCGGCCGGGTTGCGGGTCATTCGCAGGGCGGCAGCGTAGAGTTGATCGATAAACGGCATGGCGTCGCGCTCAAAACGCGCTCGACGCTCGTTTGCTGTCTCCGGTTGAGTCAACCGCACGTCTCCCCTCGACTGTCCCGCCGAGGATACGCGCAAAACATCCACCACAGATCCGATTTGGGCTGCTGGTGTGCCCACCATCACCAGCTTCGATGCGACCGCCGCCCCGGCGACCCGCCTTCGTTCCGGTGCCTGGCGTGCTGTGCCGCAGTCATCCCGCTGCGGTCTAGGCATTTCGGTTCGCAGCACCGGCCAACCCCTTCGTCGCTGGATAACCCCTCCGCCTGCTGCAACGCTGCGCGGCCATCGGAACATTCCAGGAGAGGAGGCCGCTACGCCGGTACGACCGAACCGGTGCGACCAGAGCCCCTTACCTGGTCCCACCCGAGGTGAGAGCCACGGTGGGACCAGGAAGGGCCTGGGAGATTGAGGCGGGCCTTCCCCCGCAGACTCGTGAGAGCCCCAGCAGCAGCTGGCTCATCACCTGCAACGACCGCGGCTACCGGAAGAAACGCGCGGGCCGCCACCATCAGCGGAGTGGGACCAGGGTCAGCAGACGGTCTCGGACCGGCGGGCCATTGTCATCGGCCGCCTCCGGATCCGGCTCCACCAGGCTGCGCCAGGCAATCAGCATGGCCCGCCGCTCGCGGGGGGTCGTGCCGCCCCACACCCCGTGGCAGTCACCGACTTCGAGGGCCCAGGCCAGGCAGGGGCCCCGCACCTCGCAGGTACGGCAGAGCTCCACCGCCTCGTCGGCCGACTCGCTCGGTGCGGGAAAGAACGTTTCCGGGTCCACGTTCTGGCAGACCCCCCGCATCCGCCAGGCATCATCCACTCGTCGCTCATTCAGAGCACGAAGCAATCTCGGGTCTTCACGTGCGGCCGCAATCTCGTGCGGCCGTGGCATCCGCGCCCGTGTCATCCACCCACCTCCCCCGTGGGACCGGCAGAAAACGGTGGGCGCGTTCCGCCCTGCGCGAAATCGCCACCCACCACCGGCGCTGTGTTGTATCGCACCTGCGCCGGGAGATTCAAGGGCTCACGGCGAATCTGTGGAAAATCACGGCCGACGATTCAACTCTTAACCTGGCAAATCGAGGCGCATAAACATTTGATAAAAAGGCATGCCCCGGGAACGGGCGTCCACTCACCACTCGTCTCAGAAGAGCGGCAACTCGACAGGGCCGGCCGGGGGCGCACCGAGCGGCGGCGCGGCGACCCGGGTGACCAACCCCGGGCCGTCGTTGCGCACGTTGCCCACCGCTGGCCCGACCGGACGGATCTCGAGTCCCGCGACGAACTGCTCGGCCGGCGGTGCCAGCAGACACACCGGATCACCCCCACCGGCAATCCAGTCCGCCCAACGGTCAGGCGGCAACAGCAGCGGCATGCGGTCATGCACCAGTGCGAGGTCGCCGACAGCAGCGGTGGTCACGATACTGCAGGTCAACAACGGCTCCGGCCCCCCACTCCAGACCGACCACAAGCCGGCGAAGGCGAGCACCCCGCCGTCCTGGGCGGTCATGAAATAGGCCTGCTTGGCCCGGTCCCGCCGTACCCACTCATACCAGCCGTCGGCGGGGATCAGGCAGCGGCGGCGGGCAAAAGACGGGGCGTACGCCCTGGTGGTGGCCACCGATTCAGCCCGCGCGTTGATCATGCGGGCACCGGCGCGGGTCTCCTTCGCCCACGGTGGCAGCAGCCCCCACCGCGCCACCGACACGGCGCGCTGCCCCGCCACACCCGTGAAAACGGCGTCGGGATCACCGCCGGCACGCGAACCCGTACCCCTCGCCAAGGGAACCCGAATGATCGGCACCGGGTCAGTCGGCGCAACATTGTAATCGGCGACCAGCCGGCCCCCGGTGTCGTCGTACGCCTCGAACAGCGCGCTCAGATCCGCGGCGCTGCGGGTCGTCGCATACCTCCCGCACATGCTGTCAACGGTAGAAGCCGGCGCAAGCGCCCCCGCCCCGTCCCGCCGATCGGGAGCCGGCACAGCGGCGGTCACGTTTAGTCTGCGAGACACGGCACACTGTATGGGTGGCCAACATGACCGCTCTCCGCACACCGCTGCCGTGGACCGCCCCGACCGCGACCGAACCGGTCGCCATGACCGTCCGCCTGCCCGGCTCAAAATCAATCACCGCGCGGGCGCTGGTACTCAGTGCGATCGCGGCCGGTCCCTCGACCCTGCACCTGCCCCTGCGAGCTCGCGACACCGAACTGATGGCAGCGGGACTGCGCGCCCTCGGCGTGCACCTCTCCACCGTCGACCCGGACCGCTGGGTGATCCGCCCCCGGTCCCTGCACGGCCCGGCCCACGTCGACGTCGGGCTCGCCGGCACGGTCATGCGGTTCCTCCCACCGGTGGCCGGGCTCACCGCCGGGCCGGTCACCTTCGACGGCGACCCACGCGCCCGCACACGTCCACTCGGCGCCCTGATCGAGGCGCTGCGCTCGGTCGGCGTACACATCGACTCCGCACCCAGCGGCGGACTGCCGCTGACCGTGCACGGCGCCGGCCAAGTGATCGGCGGCGAAGTTGTGATCGACGCCTCGGCCTCCAGTCAACTGGTGTCCGGGCTGCTGCTCGCCGCGCCACGCTTCGAGCGCGGAATCGTGGTACGCCACGTCGGCCCGCCCGTCCCCTCCGCGCCGCACCTGCGGATGACCGTGCAGATGCTGCGGGCTGCCGGGGCCGGGGTCGACGACGCCACCCCCGATGTGTGGGCGGTCGAACCGGGCCCGCTGTCAGGCCGCGGCTGGGACATCGAGCCGGACCTGTCCGGGGCGGCACCGTTCTTCGCCGCCGCCATGGTGACCGGAGGATCCCTGACCCTGCTGGGTTGGCCGCGCAGCAGCGCCCAGCCGGTCGACCGGCTCCGCGCCCTGCTCGACCAGATGGGGGGCGAGGTGACGCTCGGCACAGACGGCCTGACCGTACGGGGTTCAGGGAGGATCCACGGCCTGGACGCCGACCTGTCCGACGTCAGCGAGCTGACCCCGGTGCTGACCGCACTCGCCGCGCTGGCCGACTCACCCTCCAGGCTGCGTGGCGTGGCACACATCCGCGGACACGAAACCGACCGACTCGCCGCGCTGGCGCGAGAGCTGACCGGCCTCGGGGCCGACGTGACCGAATCGGTCGACGGCCTGGAGATCCGGCCGCGACCGTTGCGTGGCGGGGTCTTCCAGACCTACGACGACCACCGGATGGCGCACGCCGCGGCGGTTCTCGGGCTGGTCGTGCCCGGTATTCACCTCACCGATGTGGCGTGTACCGCCAAAACCCTCCCCGAGTTCCCGGCACTATGGTCGACGATGGTTACCGGTAAGGACGACCGCCAGTCGGGCGGCGGAGCTTAGCGGCCCCGCCGGTTCGATTGGAGGACGCCGAACGACAACGGGAGGGCGCCCTGGCACGGAGACGGCGGGAATACGACGAGGAAGACGTCCGGGTCCGTCCCGGCCGTCGTTCACGGCCACGCACCCGCATCCGGCCGCGGCACGAAAACGCCGTCGACGGCTTCGTGATCGCCGTTGACCGGGGACGCTACACCTGCATGGTGGCGGCGGTCGACGTGCCGGTCACCGCGATGCGGGCCCGGGAGCTGGGGCGAGGAGCGGTCGTCGTCGGCGACCGGGTCGCATTGGTCGGCGACACCTCGGGCGCGCCGGGTTCCCTAGCGCGGATCGTACGCATCGCCGACCGCACGTCGGTGCTGCGCCGCACGGCCGACGACGACGCAGCCACCCCCGAAGGCCGGGTGGAGCGGGTGATCGTCGCCAACGCCGACCAACTCGTGATCGTCAGCTCGCTGGCCGACCCGCCCCCACGGACCGGATTCATCGACCGCTGCCTCGTCGCCGCCTACGACGCGGACGTCAGACCCCTGCTGTGCCTGACCAAGGCTGACCTGGCAGCACCGGATGCGGTGCTCGACTACTACGCGGAACTGGACCTGCCCCACCTACTCGTCCGCCCGGACTCCGATCTCGGCCAGGTACGCCGGGCGCTGGCCGGGCACATCTCCGTCCTCGTCGGGCATTCCGGTGTCGGCAAGTCGACACTGGTCAACCGCCTGGTGCCGGACGCCGAGCGGGCGGTGGGCGCGGTCAGCGCCATCGGACGCGGCCGGCACACCTCGACCAGCGCGGTGGCGCTGCGCCTACCGCCGCTGGACGACGACCCGGGCTGGATCATCGACACGCCGGGGGTACGCAGCTTCGGTCTGGCCCACGTCTCGGCGGAGAGCCTGCTGCACGGCTTCCCCGATCTCGTGGAGGGTGTGGAGCAGTGCCTACCCGGCTGCCAGCACAGCGCCAACGCACTGGACTGCGCCCTGGACGCCTGGATCGCCGCCAGCCACGCCGACGAGCGGCGGTTGGCGTCGTACCGCCGGCTGCTGGCCTCCCGCACCGGTGAAGCCGACTAGCCCGACACGCCGGAACCGGCCACGGCCCCGGCTGATCACGAACAGGGCCGAGTCGAGTAGGTTTTCCGATATGGCCCGCTATGCCGATGATTTGTCGCTCGCCCATGTGCTCGCCGACACCGCAGACTCGATCTCGACCGCACGGTTCCGCGCGCTCGATCTGCGGGTGGAGTCAAAACCGGACTTGTCGCCGGTCTCCGACGCAGACACCGCCGTCGAACAGGCGCTGCGGGCCACCCTCGGCCGGGCCCGCCCCCGCGACAGCATCCTCGGCGAGGAGTTCGGCGAGTCAGAGAACCCGGCCGGCCCCGGCCAACGCCGCTGGGTGATCGACCCGATCGACGGCACCAAGAACTTCGTCCGCGGAGTACCGATCTGGGCGACCCTGATCGCACTCATGGAAGGAGACGAGCCGGTCGTCGGCCTGGTGTCGGCACCGGCACTCGGCCGCCGCTGGTGGGCAGCCACCGGGCACGGGGCGTACGCCGGGCGGCACACCAGCACCGCCACCCCCATCAAGGTTTCCGGAGTCCGCCGCCTCGCCGACGCCAGCTTCTGCTACTCCTCACTGACCAGCTGGGAGGAGATCAACCGGCTCGACGCGATGCTCGACATCATGCGCCAGTCCTGGCGCACCCGCGCCTACGGCGACTTCTACGGCTACATGCTGCTCGCCGAAGGCGCGGTCGATGCGATGGTCGAGCCCGACCTGTCGTTGTGGGACGTAGCGGCGCTGGTCCCCATCGTCACCGAAGCCGGCGGCACCTTCACCGACCTCTCCGGCCGCAGCGGCGCGCGCAGCGGCAGCGCGATCGCCACCAACGGCAAACTGCACAACGAGTTGCTCGCCCGGCTGGGCTGAACCACCCGATCGGCCGGCCACCGGGTCGCAATCTGCCAGCCACATGAGCGCCACCCGGTCGGCACACTCTATCCTCGCCGGGTGGTCTTCTCAGGCTGGTGGTTTCTGGCGGCAATGATCGTCGGCTATGGCGTTGCCAACCTACTCCAGTCGGTGGCTGCGACGCGCACGACGGTGCACCACACTTTCGACCCCGGTCTGCTGCTGCGGTTGGCCAGCCACCGCACCTACCTGGTGGGGCTCGGGTGCCAGTTCGTCGCCTTCGCCCTCGCCTTCCTCGCCCGCCGGGACCTGCCGCTCTTCCTGGTACAGGCCAGCGTCGCCGCGGGCCTCGGGGTGACCGCCGTGCTCGGGGTGCTGCTGCTCGGGTGGCGGCTACCGGCGGCCGAGGTGGCACTGCTGGCCCTGCTCTTCGCCGGCATCACCGCGCTCGTCCTCGCTGCCCGCCCGGCCCCGTCCCGACCGCTCGGGCCCTCCGGCATGATCGCACTCGCCGCCACGATCGGGGTGATCGCCCTGCTCGGCGTCTTCGCGGCCCGCCTGCACGGAGTGCCCGGATCGGTGGCCCTAGGCTCGCTTGCCGGCCTGGCCTTCTCCGCCGCAGCGGTAGCCGCCCGGCCGCTGGCTTCGGTGGCCTCGGTCGAGGAGTTCCTCCGGCATCCCCTCCTCTACCTCCTGATCGCCCACTCCGTCCTGGGGCAGCTGCTGCTCGGCCTTGCCATGCAGCGGGGCTCGACGACCGCTGCGGTGGCCGCCATGGACGCCGCCGGCGCCGTACCCGCCGCCATCGTCGGCCTGCTCCTGCTCGGCGACAAGATCTGGCCCGGACGGGAATGGCTGGCGATGGCGGGTTTCCTGGTCACCCTCACCGCGGTGATCGGGTTGACCCGGTACGCCGAACCTCAGCAACAGCAACAGCCGTCAGGCTCCGGCGCCTGGCCTCACGTGGTCGCCCGGCGCAGCAGTACCCGCTCGTAGAGCCGCTCCAACACCCCCGCCGCGCGCTCCCAGGTGTAGCTGCACCGGACCCGGTCGACCGCAGCATGGCCGTACGCGAACCGCTGCGCTTCATCGGCGAGCAGCCGCCGCAAACTGACCCCCAGCGTGCGGACGTTTCCCGGCGGCATCAGCCGCCCGGTCACCTCGTCCACGACGGTGTCGGCGATCCCACCCACGGCGTAGCCGACCACCGGCACCCCGCAAGCCATCGCCTCCAGCGGAACCCTGCCGGCGCAGGCGTACTGCGTGGTGCAGACCACCACATCGGCCGACCGGTACCAGGCTGGCATCTCTTCATGCGGCACCGCCCCCACGTGCCGGACCCGTTCGCCGGCCCCGGCACGCTGAGCCAGAGCGGTCAAGCGCCGCGCCTCGGCCTGCTCGGCCAGGCTCTCCTTCGGCGGGCCGCCGACGATCACCAGCTCGGCCTCGCTGACCAGCTGCATCGCCTGAATCAGATCGTCCTGGCCATGGCCGGCCTCCATGCTCGTCACGGAGAGGATCCGGGGCCGCTGCCCGCGCGGTACCGCCTCGCCCTCCGGGTGGAACCGATTGGTGTCCACGCCGACGGGCACCACCGCCACTGACGCCCGCTCCAACCCCATCCGCGTCAACTCGTCGACCTCGTCGGTGGAGTGTGCCACCGCCAGATCGATGACGCGGACCAACGCCTTCTCCAGCGGGATCCGCTCACCGGGCCCTTCGTACGCCTCCCCGAGATGCCGCTGCTGTTCGGTACCGAGCGAGTGGAAGGTCTGCACCACCGGAATGCTCGTCTCGCGGACCGCGCTCGCGGCTGCCAGCCCCCCAATCCAGAAATGGCCGTGCACCACCTCCGGCGTCCAGTCGCCGGACCAGCGGTCGGCCAGCCAGCGGCTGAATTCGGGTACGTGGTGCACAAGCTTGCTGCTCGGCACCCGGGTGAAGGGGCCCGCCGGCACCCGCTCCACCACGTACCCGTCGGTCTCGACCGTTGGCGGTACATCCGGGTCGTCCCGTCGCTCGTACACCCGTACGTCGTGTCCCCGTGCGGTCAACTCGGCGGCCGCATATGCCACGGATTCACGCGGGCCGGTCGCACAGTGATCGGGACGGTTGGGCGGCGGGGTAGGGCAGACAAGTCCGACGCGCATCGGCTCACCTCCGTCGTCGGAAGCACGTCAGCAGGCCTCCGAACCGAGGTTGCCATTAACCACCGAGCGCTGCACTGAAACCTCCAACTCGACGCCCACCGGCTTACCGCCTGCGACAGTGGGTAGTAACTCGGCATGGGTGATGAGACCTTCCCGAACCCCTGGTCCGACCCGGAGTCTGAGGGCCTGCCCGACGTCGCCGACGACGACTCGGTGGCGCGTGACAGCGTGCAGACCGGCCGGGAAGCGGATGGACCCGACCCCGCTCAGATACCCGCTGACCGGAACCCGGTGGCTGTTGATCGTTTCGGGACCACCGCCGAGGAGCAGCGCCAGGGCTCGTCACTTGACGACCGCATCGCACAGGAGCGGCGCGATGTCAGCCCCGAAGACCTGGGGGGCATCGCCATCGAGCCCGGCCTGCTGGCCGAAGCGGACAGTGAGGAGGCTGCGGCCCAGGCCCAGCTGGACGCGGATGTGATGGCTTCCCAGATCGGCTCCGACCCGCACTCGCCGGTCTCGATCTACGACTACGGCAACCTCGACGGAACCACGGGTTCGAGCATCGGGCGGCTGGTGGAGCCGGACGAGGGCGCACACACCGACGCGGAGACCGATTCGGTGGCCTT
Organism: Micromonospora sp.; assembly: GCA_036278255.1. Taxonomy (GTDB): domain Bacteria; phylum Actinomycetota; class Actinomycetes; order Mycobacteriales; family Micromonosporaceae; genus DASULK01. The sequence continues at coordinate 1,774 of DASULK010000029.1, read as the reverse complement.
CGACGCTGGCGCGTCCGGCGGCGGGGCTTCCGCCGAGGAGCTGGCGATCCACGAAACCCCACCTCCGGAGCTGACGTAGCACCTGCCCACGGGTGGTACCCGCCACGTAGGGTTGAGGACACCCGAGGCAGCCAAGGAGGCCGTGCCCCATCGACTCACCCCCCTTGCTCCGCGAAAACTTCGACCTGCAACGGATGACGGAACTACGGCACGTCGTCGCTGACCGGGCCGCTGCGCTGGGCCTGCACGGGCACCACCTCGACGATTTCGTGCTGGCCGTCAACGAGTTGATGGCCAACGCCGTGCGGCATGGCGGCGGCCACGGCTGGCTGCGGTTGTGGCGGCGCGGGCCGACACTCTTCTGTGAGGTGTCCGATCACGGCCACGGCATCGACATCGACCAGCTCAGCCGCCAGGAACGGCCGGCACCGGACACCGTCGGAGGCCGGGGGCTCTGGCTGACCCGGCAGCTCAGCGACGACATGCGGATATGGACCGGCGATGCCGGCACAACGGTGCGGATCAGCGCCACGATCGGTCGGCCAACCACACCGGCGGCACCTAGGTCAACTACCCGCCCGTGAATGGGCGGGTTTGCGGGTCTCTGCTCTCGCTGGCAGGAACCACATGCCGTCGCGGTGCACCAGATCCGATTCACCGATCAGCTGCTCAGCTACGGCCTTGAACTGGTCGACCGAACCGGTGTAATCGACGCCCTTGAGACGTCCGTTCACTGTCCAGATCGAAACGGTGCGGGCATCATGCTGCCACGACAGCATCCGCGCGTCATACGGCTGAGCCCCGTCCCACCGGAAGCTGACCGGGTTGGTCTCGACTCGGCGGCGACGCTTCGACCCGGGCCTGCCGTAGTTACCGGCCTTGATGTTCGCCTTCAGCGCGGCGTAGGCGTCCGCAACCTTCTTGATGACATGCTGCGCGGCCTGCGCACCCAGCCCATAGCTGGTTTTGATCCGCTGGTAGGCGTGCCGCCGCAGGTCGTAATTGCGGTAACAGCCCAGGCCACGGGCCATCTGCGCCACATCAGACGCGGCCACATTGCAAGCACGCAGGGTCGCCTCCAACGCCGACGCCTGCCGAGGCGAGGGCAGGAGCTTCACCTGCACCACCAACTTCACCACCCCACCGTACTATTTGGTCAATGGCGTCCCTTTGGGCACCAGATCCCCTATCGGGTGGGCATCCGTGACCACCGTCGTACTTCGCCGACTCGTGCGGCAGCGCCCCACTGGCGACCGTCAAGAAGTACATCGAGAACCACTGACCGAGTACACGAATCCCGCGCGCTAGCGATCCAGCCACGCACCCTGGAAGTCCTCGCCAATGTCGGCGTCACCGACCAGCTCATCAGCGCCGGCAACCCCGCGGTGCAGCTACGCATGCACGTACGCCATCGAGTCCTGTCGGTGCCGCTGTTCGACCTCGGGTTGGAGGACACCGCCTACCCGTACCTGCTGTTTCTGTCACAGGCGGAGACCGAACGCCTCCTCAACGAGCACCTGGCCACGGTCAGCGTCACCGTGGAGCGGGGCGTCGAACTGGTCGACCTGCGCTGTACGGCGGACACCGCGGTAGCGCGGCTGCGCCACCGGGACGGGCGCGAGGAGGAGACCCTCGGCCGAGGACTGCTCACCGTGCACCACCTCGCCGCGGAGGAGGCGCCGGCTGTCCTGCACGACCCGTACGGGACAGCGGTACGCCGCCTCGGCCTGACCCCACGGGACCGCGCGCTGTTTCTCGTACGTCCCGACGGGCA
>DASULK010000028.1:0-3781 GCA_036278255.1 Micromonospora sp. | reverse complement strand
GCTCGGCTGCGATGATCCGGTCGACTCGGAAGGTTCGCTGCCCTTGGTCGGTTCCCGCGACCAGGTACCAGATGTCGTCCTTGTCGACTAGGCCCCAGGGGTCGACCAGCCGCTCAGTCCGATCGCGGGTGCGGCTGGTGTAGGTGAGGTTGAGTTTCCGCTGCCGGATGACGGCGGTCTCAAGCAGGTCGACCATCTGAGGGCGGCGGCGGTCACGCTCCCCCCACCGTGTGGGGTCGATCATTGTGGCGCTGGCGGCGGCTTCGGCGTTGGCACGAAAGGTCTGCGGCAGTGCCCGTAGGAGTTTGCGCAATGCTGCTTTGGCCTGGCCGGAGACGGCCGCGGCTGGGCCGACGAGCAGAAACAGCGCTTGGGCTTCGGCGGCCGAGAGGCCGGACAGGTCGGTGCGAGCGCCACCGAGCAGCGACCAGCCACCGCCGCGTCCCGGCTGCGGGTATACCGGGATGCCCGCCGCTGATAGTGCCTCCAGGTCGCGGCGGGCGGTGGCGATCGATACCTCGAGTTCGTCGGCCAGTTCGGCGGCGGTCACCCGGCCACGGGTCTGCATGATCAAAAGGACGGCGACGAGGCGGTCAGCGCGCATGTCCCCAGCTTCGTCCAAAAAGTGGTCAGTTGGTGAGCACTTTAGGTCGGAGGATGGTCATTGTCACCGACCGAGGAAAGGAACTACCAATGTTGCGAGGATTCGCCACGATCAGCTACTGGGCAGATGACATGGAGGCGGCGACGCGGTGGTACGCCGAACTGCTCGGCGTTGAACCCTACTTCGCGCGTCCGGTCGAGGGGCCGCCCGCTTATGTCGAGTTCCGCATCGGCGATAGCCTGGATGAGCTGGGGCTGATCGACCGCCGGTACGCGCCGGCTGGCGCTACGCCAGGACCCGGCGGCGTCGTCATGTACTGGCACGTTGACGACATCGAAGCAACGTTTCAGAAGCTGCTGTCGATGGGTGCCAAGGAATACCAGCCGCTCACTCCAAGGGGGTCGGGGTTCGTGACGGCCTCGGTGGTCGACCCATTCGGGAACGTGCTGGGCATCATGTACAACCCGCACTACCTGGAGATCTTGGGCCGATGATGCACTTTGCCGACGCCGCCGCATGGGAGTCGTGGCTGGCCGAACACCACCAAACCGAGGGCGGTGTCTGGCTGAAGATCACCAAAAAGGGAGCGTCCGTCACCTCGGTCACGGCCGCGCAGGCGACCGAGGTTGCGCTCTGCTACGGCTGGATCGACAGCCACCGCAAATCCTATGACCAGCACTGCTTCCTGCAGCGGTACTCGCGCCGCCGAAGGGGCAGCCCCTGGTCACAGGCGAACGTCGAGCGTGTGGAGGCGTTGACCGCCGTCGGGCGCATGCGGCCACCCGGCCTGGCGCAGGTCTTCGCTGCCCAGGCCGACGGCCGCTGGGCGGCTGCCTACGCTGCCCAGCGCAACGCCACCGTCCCGCCCGACCTGGCCGCGGCGCTGGCGGCCCACTCGCTGGCCGCCGCCCGCTTCGAGGCGCTTGGCAAGACCGACCGCTACCGGATGATCCTGCCGCTGCTGACGGCCAGAACCCCGGCCGGGCGCACAGCCCGTCTACAAAAGGCGATCGCCGACCTGCTGAACCAATAATCCGATGCCACAGCATCCGCTCATCGCATGGCCACGCGCGCTCGGCGGCAGAAGAGGACGCCAGCCGGAGTTCAGCGCGGCCGTACGGTGGGTTTGGTGTCGGCGTCGATATATTCGGCGAGCCGGGCGGCCCCGGTGAGCATGGCTTGGCCGCGCACGGTGAGCTGTTCCCGCCACTGGCGTAGCGACGCGGCGAGTGGTTCGGCACCACAGGCGTCGCGCACCTGACGCAGCACGCCGGCGATGTGGTCGAGCCGGTACCCGCCGCGGCGCAGCAGGTGAGCGAGTTCGGCGTCGCGGACATCGTCTGGTGTGTAGACGCGGTAGCCGGTCGCCGGGTCGCGCGCCGGCTGCAGAATCCCAGCCCGCTCCCACTTGCGCAGGGTCGCGGGTCGTACGCCGAGCCGGTGGGCCAGCACGCTGATCGGCACGGCTTTCCGGCTCTGCGGCTGCAGCTCCGAACCGGTGAGAATGGCGACCGCAGCCTCGACCGCGTCCAGGGTTTCTCGGTCGCGTTGCAGCAGCGCATGACTGTGGTCGATCGTGCGCAATGCCGCGTCGATCTCGCCCCGGTTGACGGCACGCATGATGTCGCCGCTGGCCGCGTAGCCGTGGCCCGCGATCAGCGCGAGGTAGGCGCTCAGCGCCTTGGCGTGCACCTCGGTGAACCGGCGGTAGCCGGTCGGGCTGCGCTGGGCCGACGGCAGGACGCCATCTCGTTCGTAGTTGCGCACGGCCTGCGCGGAGAGGCCGTGCCGGCGCGCGAGGTCGACTGGTCGGCGTACCCCGGGGGTGGAGGGTTTCGTGGCTGTCACCGCGCTCCATCGCTCGTAAGTTTCAACCGGTAGTTCAACGATACGGTTGATGCAATGACGTCCTTTCTCGACCTGCTTGCCGTACCGCCGACCCTGCTCGCGCTCGGTGAGCCGACGCATGGCGAGTCCGCCTTCCTCCAGATCCGCAACGAGGCCTTCATGTCGCTGGCCGAGCACGGCTACCGATCGATCGCGCTGGAGAGCGACCGGGCTTCGGGGCTGATCGCTGACGAGTTCGTCCAAGGCTCCGCCGTCGTCACGCTCGACCGTGCGCTCGCTGAAGGGTTCAGCCACGGGTTCGGCTCCGCCCCGGCCAACCGCGACCTGCTGCTGCGGATGCGCGAGTGGAACGCCGGACGGCCGGCTTCCGAGCGCCTGACGTTCCACGGCTTCGACGCCCCGCTGGAGATCGAGGGCGCCCCGAGTCCACGGCGCTACCTCACCCGGGTTTGTGACTTCCTCGGCCTCGACCGATCAGCGGAGATCGACGACCTGATCGGGGACGAGGCTCGCTGGAGCGACACGGCCGCGATCTGGGAGCCCGGCAGGTCGATCGGACGCTCGGCCGACGCCCAGCGCCTGCGGGCGATCGCCGACGAGCTGCTGACCGAGCTGTACCTGCAGGCACCCCGCCGACCCGAGGGCTGGCAGGCGGCGTTCGTACACGCCACGTCCGCCGTCGCGGTGCTGCGCTACCACGCCGCGGCCGCTGCGCCACTGAAGCGGGAGGAACGCTTCGCCCGCCTGGCCGGGGTCCGGGGCGCGCTGATGGCCGAAAACCTGTTCGCGATCCGGTCGACCGAGGCACACCGCGGACCTACGCTGGTCTTCGCGCACAACACGCACCTCCAGCGCCACTCGAGCACGATGACGGTGGCCGGAATGGACGTGTCGTGGGCCGGCGCCGGCGCGATCATCGCGTCGCTGCTGAACGACCAGTACGCGGTGATCATCGGCAGCCTGGGCGCGAGCCCCGCACTCGGCATCGAGGCGCCCAGCATGTCGACCTACGAAGGCAAACTCCAGCAGGAAACCACTCTTCCTCGGTACGTCCGGGCATCCGAAATAGAGACGGCCGAGCAGAGAACGCACGACTACCGCTACTTTCCGCTGGATCAGGCCACTATCGAACAGGCCGACGCGGTGCTGCACATCCCGACCGGCGTCAACGCGGCCGTGCTCGCCGACCGGATTCTCGCGCTGCCCGGCGTCGAGCAGATCGTTGCGAGTGAAGAAAACGGATCACCCGAGGGCACTTGGGGCGACCGGTTCTTCTACGTCGGCCCGGACCGCCGTCAGCCGTTCGCCACCATCGTCGAGCACGACGTG
>DASULK010000027.1:0-29070 GCA_036278255.1 Micromonospora sp. | reverse complement strand
CGTCGCCGCCGAATCGAGACCAACCCGATCCGGTTTCGGTGGGACGCGGCGCAGCCGTACGACGCGCGGATGCTGTCGTGGCAGCATGATGCCCGCACCGTTTCGATCTGGACAGTGAACGGACGTCTCAAGGGCGTCGATTACACGGGTTCGGTCGATCAGTTCAAGGCCGTAGCTGAGCAGCCGATCGGTGAATCGGATCTGGTGCACCGCGACGGCATGTGGTTCCTGTACGCCACGGTGGAGGTGCCCGAGCCTGAGGTGTACGACCCGGACGGGTTCCTTGGTGTGGACATGGGTATCGCCAACATCGCCTACGACTCCGACGGCCGCCGCTATGTACCGCTGGTCGAGGTCGACCCGCGGTACACCTCCCAAACGTGTCACGGCTGCGGGTATCGGGACAAGCGGAACCGCCTCGATCAGGAAACCTTCAACTGCCGGTCATGCGGGGTCGTTGCCCACGCCGACCACAACGCGGCCCGCAACATCGCCTGGCGCGGTGTGCAGGGCTGGGGCGCAGTCAACCGCCCACACGCGGCCTGACCTCGCAGCCAGCGAGAGCCGAGACCCGCAAACCCGTCCATTCATGGACGGGTAGTTGACCGTGACATGCCGGCGACCGGGGCCGGCTCGGCACCGATCTGCTCCCAGATGGAGCTCATCTCGTCGAAGGCCTGCTCCATGATGAGCACCATTGCTTGCTTGGCGCGTTCCCCGTCGTGCCTCTGGATCGCCTGTGCTACATCGGCATGGAGTTGCAGCGCCTGCTCGTGCGGGTGTTGCGGCATCAGATGGTAGTGGTGGCGGCCGGTGAGGACCTCCGCCACGATCTCCTGCAATTTCACGAACATCTCATTGCCCGAGCTGAGCAGCACCTGCCGGTGGAACTCGATATCCAGCCGGAGGAACTCAGTCTCGTCCCCGGCCTCGCCAGCCGCCCACATCTTCGCGGCCAGTCCGACCAGGTCGCTCGCCTCTTCAGGCGTGGCGCGTGTGGCGGCCAGCCAGGCGGCCTGGGGTTCGACAGCGGTGCGCAGTTCCGTGATCGAGCGGAGCTGGGCGATCCGGCCTGTCGAGGCGAGTCGCCAGCGGATCACCTGGGGGTCGAAGACGTTCCAGTCGGCGGCGGGACGGATCAGCGTGCCGACCCGCCGGCGTGATTCGACGAGCCCCATCGAGGAGAGCACCCGTAGGACCTCCCGGATGACCGATCGGGACACGCCGTGTCGGTCGACGAGATCGTCGATGTAGAGGACAGCCCCCGGCGCAAGCTGACCGGCGCAGATCGCCGTCCCGAGTTGGTCGAGCACCCGCGCGTGCAGCCCTACCTCGGGGACGAGAAGTGGGCCCGCTGCATCCCCTGACGACGGCAGATTCATTAACAAAGCATATCAGTCAGGCTGTCGCCCTTGCATAAATCAGGTTTATCGACCTAGCATCCGGCATTAGGCGGATGTAGTGCATCCGAGGCGGGCGGTCCAACGGCGGGTTGCCCGCGACAGAAGGGGAGATCGACGTGTTGCGACAATCGGTTGTCGGGACTTCGCTGGCCGTGGTTGCCGCCCTCGGCCTATCAGCCTGTGGAGGCGGAGAGGACAGCGCCGGGTCGAACACGGTGCGCGTGACCCTCGCCAACCACGTGTGGACGGACAACATCAAGCAGGCCCTGCCCGAGTTCGAAGAGCAGACCGGCCTGAAGGTCGAGCTCACGCAGCTTGGTGAGGACCAGCTCTCCGACCAGTACAACGTCAAGCTGAACGCTGGCTCCAGCGAAATCGACGTGATGATGTACCGCCCGCTGCAGGAAGGGAGGCTCTTCGCCAAGAACAAGTACCTCGCCGACCTGACCGAGAAGGTGGAGTCCAACAAGGAGTGGGACTTCCGCGACTTCCAGGCCGGCCCGGTGCAGGCCACCACCTATGAGGACAAGGTGGTGGGTGTCCCGATCATCACGGAGCAGGAGGTCCTCTACTACCGCAAGGACCTGCTGGAGAAGGCGGGCCTGAACCCGCCGGAGACCCTTGACGAACTCCAGGCGGCGGCGGCGAAGATCCAGGCCGAGAACCCGGGCATCGCCGGTTTCGTGGCCCGTACCGGCAAGTCCGCCGCGGTCACCCAGTTCTCGAGCTTCCTCTACAGCTTCGGCGGTGACTTCATCGACGGCAGCGGCAAGGCCGCCGTCAACACCCCCGAGGCCAAGCAGGCCTACGCCTATTACGGCGGGCTGCTGCGGGATCACGGCCCGGAGAACGTCAGCACCGACATGAGCTGGCCCGAGGCGATGGCGATCTTCACCCAGGGGAAGGCGGCCTTCTACACCGAGGCCAACTCGCTCTACAAGAACGCCACCGACCCGGACAAATCGAAGGTCTCCGACACGGTCGGATTCGCGCCCTTCCCGGCCGGCCCGGCCGGCTCGAAGCCGTACAACGTCCCCTCGTGGGCACTCGGCATCAACGACGCCTCCGGGAACAAGAGCAACGCCTGGAAGTTCATCGAGTGGGCGACCAGCAAGGAGCAGATGCTGACCCAGCAGAAGGCTGGCGTCCCCGGCGCCCGTGACTCGGTCTGGTCGAGCCCGGAGGGCACCGAGACCTACCCGAAGGACCTGGCCGAGGCCACCGCCATCAGCACCGCCAACGGCGTCGGTCACGACCGGCCCCTGGTTGTCCGCGTAGCGGAGGCGCGGGAAATCGTCGGCCAGCCGATCGTTGACGCGATCACCGGCAAGGACGCGGCCGCTTCGGCGGACGCGGCCAACGAGGCCTTCCAGAAGTTCCTGGACGAGGAGAAGTAAGCCGACCGCGGGGTGGCGGAGCAATTCCGGCTCGGCCACCCCGCCGTACGGAGCCCGCCGAACCCGGAGATCTCATGGCAGCAGTCACCTCATCCACCACACCGTCCGATAACACGCCCGCCTGGGTGCGCTGGGCTAACGACCACCGCAAGTGGCTGTTCGCAGCACCGGCCATGACCTTCGTCGGCGTGCTGATCATCTTTCCGCTGGCGTGGACTCTGTATCTCAGCCTGACCGACGCGGAGGGCTCGGTGCGGGCCGAGTCCGAGTTCGTCGGATTGCAGAACTACATCGAGGTCCTGTCGGACACCGACCGGTTCTGGCCTGCGGTGCTGCGGACGGCCACCTTCACCGGTGTGGCGCTGCTCTTCCAGATCGTCCTCGGCATGGCGATTGCTCTGCTGCTGTGGCGGCCGTTCCGTGGCGAGAAGTGGGTCCGCGTGGCGATCCTCATGCCCCTGGTCGCCACCCCGGTCGCGGTCGGGATGATGTGGCGTCTCATCTTCGATCCCAACATCGGGCTGGCGAACCAGATGCTCGGCTGGGTCGGGATCGGGCCGCAGCCCTGGCTGGCCGGGCCGAACACCGCACTGCCAACGGTCATTTTCATCGACATCTGGCAGTGGACACCGATGGTCGTGCTGATCCTGCTCGCAGGACTGACCTCCCTGCCCGACGAGCCCGACGAGGCGGCGCGGGTCGACGGCGCGAACGCTTGGCAGCGGTTCCGGCACATCACCCTGCCCCTGCTGATGCCCACGGTGATCGTCGCGATCCTGTTGCGTGGCATCGACGCGCTGAAGACCTTCGACATCCTCTACGCCACCAAGGGACGCGGCGGCGGCTCATTCCACGAGGTCGAGACCCTCAACGTCTACGCCTACGGCCTCAGCTTCGACTACAACAAGTACGGCATCTCCTCAACGGTTCTCATCATCTTCTTCCTGATCATCATCGGGTCGATGTGGGTTCTGACCTCCCGCAGGAAGGACGTGCACTGATGCGGCCCCGTACCTCCTATCAATTCCTGCGCCTGACGGCCCTGGCCGTCGTGGTGATCTCGCTGCTCGCCCCGCTCGCCTGGATGGTCGCCGCCTCGTTCAAGACGAACGTCGACATCTACGACTCGAGCAAGGCGATGGTCTTCTCGCCGACCCTCGACAACTACCTGAACGTCCTGCAGCGGGCGAACTATCTGCAGTTCATCCTCAACAGCCTCTGGGTCGCGTTCGCGGCGACCCTCTTCTCCCTGATCCTGGGCATACCGGCGGCGTACTCGATGAGCCGCTTCAACATGAAGAAGTCGGCGCTCGTGGTGCTCATGGCGCGGGTGATCCCCGGGGTCTCCCTGCTGGTGCCCTGGTACTACGTCTTCTCCAACCTGCGGATGGTCGGCGGCTTCAGCGTGCTCATCCTCAGCCACATGTTTGTGTCGCTGCCGCTGGTGGTCTACATCATGATGGGCTACTTCGACAGCCTGCCCCGCGAGTTGGAAGAGTCGGCGCTGGTGGACGGGCTGACCCACATCGGCGCATTCCGTCGGATTACCCTGCCGCTCTCCACCCCGGGTATCGCCACCGCGGGGATCCTCTCCTTCATCTTCTCGTGGAACAACTTCATGTTCGCCCTCGTGCTCTCCGGCGCCCGCACCAAGACCCTCCCCGTGGCGATCTTCGACTTTGTCGGTTACGCGAGCATCGACTGGGGTGGGCTGATGGCCGCGTCGGCCGTGGTCACTCTCCCGATCATGCTGATCGCCCTGTCGGTCCAGAAGTACGTCGTTTCCGGCCTGACCGCCGGCGCTACGAAGGGCTGAGGCCACCGATGACGAAGATCGTAAGAGTCGAGACCTTCCTTGTTCCGCCCCGCTGGCTCTTCGTGCGTATCGAGTGCGGCAGCGGCCTCGTCGGATGGGGCGAGGCGACCTGCGAGGGGCGGTCCGAGACCGTACGCACCGCCGTGGAGCAGCTCAGCGAGTACCTGATCGGACAGGACGCGCTGCGGATCGAGGACCACTGGCAGGTCATGACGAAGGGGGCGTTCTACCGAGGTGGACCGATCCTGGCCAGCGCCGTCTCCGGGTTGGACCAGGCGCTCTGGGACATCGCGGGTAAGCGGTACGGTGCGCCGGTGCATCAGCTGCTCGGCGGCCCGGTCCGGGACCGGATCCGGGTCTACGGCTGGGTGGGCGGCGACGAGCCGAGCGAGATCAAGGATCACATCAGCGCCCAGTTGGCGGTGGGTTTGACCGCGATCAAAATGAACGCCTCCGGACGGATGAGCCCGGTCGCCTCAGTCGCCGAGCTCGACGCCGTGGTGCAGCGGGTGGCCGCGGCCCGTGAGGTGCTGGGCGACGAGCGGGATGTCGCCGTCGACTTCCACGGGCGGTTCACCCTCGCCGACGCGCGCCGCGTCGCGCCGCTGCTGGAGTCCTACCGTCCCTTCTTCCTGGAGGAGCCGGTCGTCCCGGAGAACTCCCACCTCATCGGAGAGTTCGTGCGCTCTACCACGACGCCGGTCTCGACCGGTGAGCGGTTGTACAGCCGGCAGGAGTTCCTGCCTGTCCTCCAGGCCGGCATCGCGGTGGCCCAGCCGGACCTCTCGCACGCCGGGGGCATCACCGAGGTACGCAAGATCGCCGCATTGGCGGAGGTCTACGACGTGCAACTCGCCCCCCACTGCCCGCTCGGGCCGCTCGCCCTCGCGGCCTGCCTGCAGGTCGGCTTCGCCACCCCCAACTACCTCATCCAGGAACAGAGCATCGGCATCCACTACAACCAGGGAGCCGAGGTGCTCGACTACGTCCTGGACGCCGCACCCTTCGCTTTCGTCAACGGGCACATTGAGCGGCTCACCGGCCCGGGGCTCGGCGTCGAGATCGACGAGAAGGCGGTGCGGGAGGCGGACAAGCGTGGCCACGCCTGGCGCAACCCGGTGTGGCGGCACCCCGACGGATCTTTTGCGGAGTGGTGAGCCACATGAGCATCGACTTCACCGCCGAACTCGCCGCGGCCCGGCTGATGGCGGTCATCCGAGGAACCGACGGCGCCGCAGCGGCAGCGGCCGGGACAGTGCTGCTGGCGGAGGGGGTGCGCCTCGTCGAGGTCGCTCTCACGACGCCCGGCGCGCTGCAGGCGATCGAGGCGATCCGCGCGAGTGCGCCGGACGGCGTGCTGGTCGGCGCCGGCACCGTGCTGACCGTCGCCGATGTCGCTGACGTGGCCGCGGCGGGCGCTCAGTTCGTCGTGACCCCGGCCGTTGTCGAATCCATCCCGGAGGCGGCCCGCCGCGGCCTGCCGGTAGCTGCCGGGGCGCTGACCCCGACTGAGGCCGTCACCGCGGTGGGGATGGGGGCGGCAGCGGTCAAACTTTTTCCGGCCGCACTTGGCGGACCGGGTTACCTCAGGGCCTTGCGGGACCCCTTCCCGGAGATCCCCTTCGTGGCGGTCGGCGGCGTCGGGCTGGACGAGGTGTCCGACTATCTCGATGTGGGGGCGATCGCTGTCGGGGTCGGAAGCCCGCTGGTAGGCGACGCCGCCTCCGGTGGCAGTCTGGACGATTTGCGGGCGCGGGCGCGGGCGTACCTGGCCTTGGCGCAGCGACCCCCGGCGTGATGAACGTGTCCGACGTCATCACCTTCGGGGAATCCCTGGTGTCCTTCCGATCGCATCGTCCGCTGGCGTCCGGGGGGGCCCTGGACATGCACCTGGCCGGCGCGGAATCCAACGTCGCCATCGGCCTGGCCCGGCTCGGCCACCGAGTGGCGTGGGTCGGGCGGGTGAGCACCGACGAGTTCGGGGAGTACGCACTCCGGCAACTGCGCGCCGAAGGGGTGTGTGTCGAAAATGTGGTGCGGGACGCCGAGCGGCCGTCCGGTCTGATGTTCCTGGAACAGCGCACCGCCGATCTGACCCGCGTGCAGTACCACCGGACCGGCTCGGCGGGAGCGGCCCTCTGCGTCGGCGATCTCTGTGGCCCGCTCGCCGCGGGCGCTCGGATTCTGCATCTCACGGGGATTACACCGGCGCTCTCCGTCGACGCCCGCGCGGCGACACGGTGGGCGGTCGAGTCCGCCTCGGCCGCGGGGATGCTGGTGTCCCTCGACGTCAACTACCGTGCCCGTCTCTGGTCCCGGGAGGAGGCGCGCGCGGTGCTCTCCCCACTGGCTGCGTACGCCTCGATCATCATCGCCTCCGCAGACGAACTGGACCTTGTCGGTGAGCCCGGCGCCGAGGAGTCCGCAGCGGTGGAGAGCCTACAGCGGCGCGGTACCTCGGTCGTCCTGGTCAAGCTCGGCCCGGCCGGTGCCCGTGCCCACACCGCCAGCGGTATCTGGCACGCCGATGCGGTGCAGGTGACCGCGGTGGACACCGTCGGCGCCGGCGACGCCTTCACCGCCGGCTACCTCTCCGGCTACTTGGACGGGCTCGACGTGGCCGACTCCCTGCGCCGCGCGGTGACGCTGGGCGCCTTCGCGGTCGCCTCCCGGGGTGACTGGGAAGGCCTGCCCCGGCGTGACGAACTGGCTCTGCTCGATGCCCATGAGGCCGGTAGCACCCTGCGCTGAAACACCTCAGACCTGCACCGAACCCCTAGCTACACGGAAGAAAGGCATGCGTTGAGAATCGTCGCCGCCGACGTCGTCGTCACCAGTCCCGAACGCAACTTCGTCACCCTGAAAATCACCACGGACGAGGGGATCACCGGCCTGGGAGATGGCACCCTGAACGGGCGCGAGTTGGCTGTGGTCTCCTACCTGCGCGACCATGTTGTCCCCCTGTTGATCGGTCGGGACCCACACCGCATCGAGGACACCTGGCAATTCCTGTACCGCTCGGCCTACTGGCGTCGGGGGCCGGTCACCATGGCGGCGATCGCGGCCGTGGACACCGCCCTGTGGGACGTCAAGGCCAAGGCAGCCGGTATGCCGCTCTACCAACTCCTCGGTGGGGCCTCCCGCACCGGCATCATGGCCTACGGGCACGCCTCCGGGCGGGACATTCCGGAGCTGTTCGACTCGATCCGGATGCATCTGGATCTCGGCTACAAGTCGATCCGCATTCAGACCGCGGTGCCGGGGGTCAACGCGGTGTACGGGGTCGCCGCCCAACCGAGCGTCGACGGTAAGCGGTATGACTACGAGCCGGCGCAGCGCGCTCCGCTCCCGGTCGAGGAGGACTGGGACACCCGGGCGTACCTCCGCCACCTCCCCACGGTCTTCGAGGCGGTGCGCAACGAGTTCGGCTCCGAGCTCCCGCTGCTGCACGACGCGCACCACCGGCTGACCCCCATCGAGGCCGCTCGGTTGGGCAAGGCTCTCGAGCCCTACGACCTGTTCTGGTTGGAGGACTGCACCCCGGCGGAGAACCAGGAGGCGCTGCGGCTGGTGCGCCACCACACCATCACGCCGCTGGCCATCGGCGAGGTCTTCAACACGGTCTGGGACTACCAGACGCTGATCCGTGAACAGTTGATCGACTACGTCCGCTCCGCCGTGACGCACACCGGCGGGATCACCGCGATGCGCAAGCTCCTGGACTTCGCGGCCCAGTACCAGATCAAATCCGGTATCCACGGGCCGACCGACATCTCACCGGTCGGGATGGCCGCCGCCCTGCACCTGGATCTCGCCATCCACAACTTCGGCATCCAGGAGTACATGCAGCACGGCCCGCTGACCAACGAGGTCTTCCGGCAGTCCTTCACATTCGTCGACGGGTATCTGCACCCGGGGGACCAGCCGGGGCTCGGGGTCGAGCTCGATGAGGCGGCGGCCGCCCGGTTCCCCTACGTGCCGGCCTACCTCCCGTTCAACCGGCTCAAGGATGGGTCGATCCATGACTGGTGACCCTCCTGCCGGCACGTCGAGTGGTCCGGGGCTGACCCGGCACATCGTCGTGATGGGGGTGTCCGGATCGGGAAAGACCACGGTCGCCAAGGGGATCAGCACCGCGACCGGTCTGATGTTCGCCGAGGCGGACGAGTTCCACTCCGAGTACAACGTGGCCATGATGCGCTCCGGCGTGCCTCTCGATGACGCTGACCGTTGGCCCTGGCTGCATGATCTGGCCGCGTGGATGGCTGCTCGCGCCGCCGACGGAATCTCCACGGTGTTGGCCTGCTCCGCGTTGAAGCGCTCCTACCGCGACGTGCTCCGGCAGGGGCCACCGGGGGTCGACTTCGTGCATCTGGACGGAGCCGCCGCGGTGATCCGGCAGCGGCTTTCCGAGCGCGCCGGGCATTACATGCCGGCGAGCCTGCTCGACTCTCAGATCGCGGCCCTCGAGCCGCTGCAACCGGGCGAGTCCGGCCTGGTGCTCGACGTCTCCCTGCCACCAGAGGAGCTTGTTTCGGCAGCGGTCAGCCGCCTCGGCCTCCGCCGGACGGCGGAACTGGCCTGACGTGCGGGCCGGACCGGGGTGGGGTCAATTCCTGCCCAGGCAGCACCGGTAAGGTGTTATCTCGACCGGGATCCTTACCTGCCCTGTGTCAGGATCTGGGGTGATGAGCGAGTCCACCGGGTCCGGTCCCCGCACCATGGTCGCGTCGCCCCGACGCATCGCCGCGCTGGCGCTGCCCGCGCTCGCGGTGCTCGCCGCCGAACCTCTCTATGTACTGGTGGACACCGCGGTGGTCGGTCACCTCGACCGCGTACCCCTCGCCGCCCTGGCGATCGGCGGCACGATCATGACGTTGGTCGCCTGGCTTGGCACGGTGATGGCGTACGGAACCACCGGCCGCTCCGCCCGCCGCTTCGGCGCCGGTGACCGGGCCGGCGCGGTCGCCGAGGGTGTGCAGATCTCCTGGCTGGCGCTCGCCGTCGGGCTGCTGGTCGTGGTCGGCATGCAGGCGGCTGCCGGACCACTCGCGGCCACCCTCGCCGGCGCCAGCCCGGAAGTGGCCGGGGCCGCCGCACACTGGTTACGGATCGCGGTCCTGGGGGTCCCCGGGCTGCTGTTGGCGGCAGCCGGCAACGGTTGGCTGCGTGGGGTGCAGGACCTCCGGCGCCCGCTGCTCTTCGTGCTCGGCCCCAACGCGCTGTCGGCCGTGCTCTGCCCGCTGCTGGTCTACCCGCTGGGGTTCGGGCTGGTCGGCTCAGCCATGGCGAACGCGATCGCCCAGACCCTGTCGGGCCTGCTCTTCGTCCGGGCGTTGATCAAGGAACGGGTACCGCTGCGTCCCCGGCCGGCGGTCATCCGGCAGCAGTTGATCCTCAGCCGCGACCTGCTGGTACGCGGGTTGGCGTTCCAGGCCAGCTTCCTGTCGGCCACCACGGTGGCCGCCCGCTTCGGCGCCGCCACCGTCGCCGCTCATCAGATCGCCCTGCAGCTCTGGTTCTTCACCGCGCTGGCGCTGGACGCGCTGGCCATCGCCGCCCAGACCTTGGTCGGCGCGGCCCTCGGCGCCGACGACGCCGCGCAGGCGCGTTGGCTGGCCCGCCGCCTCGCCTTGGCGGGAGCGGTCTGCGGGGTCGGCTTCGCGGTGCTGATCGGGCTGGGTACAGGGATCGTCCCGTCGTGGTTCAGCACCGACACCCAGGTACGGGAGCAGGCGATGCTCGCTTGGCCGTGGCTCGTGGCGCTGCAGCCGCTTGGCGGGGTGGTCTTCGCCCTCGACGGGGTGCTCATCGGTGCGGGGGACGTCCGCTATCTGCGCAACCTCACCGTGGTTGCGGCGCTCGGTGCATTCCTGCCGGCGATCTGGCTCACCTACGCCTTCGACCTGGGGCTCGGCGGCATCTGGGTCGGCCTCACCCTCTTCGTCGTGGTGCGTCTGGTCGCGCTGCTGCTACGACTCCGCACGGGCCGCTGGGCCGTCACCGGCGCCACCCGCCTCGGTTAGCGTCAGCGCACCGTGTCGGTGGGGCTGGGTAGTGCGTTCGCTGGCGTTCACAAATTGAGGCTTGCCGGCCGCACTCGGCGTCGTGGATCAAGCTGTCCCGGACTCCTGCAGGGCCAAGATGAAGAGATAGTAGACGCCGGCGGCCAGAAGTACGCTGATGATCAGCGCGAGGAAGAAGGCCACGATCGGTGTCGCCGTCGGATAACGCTCCGACCACTTCGTTCGAGCCCTCCAACTCCACCAAGCGCGCCGCGCAGCCTGTAGCCGCGGCTGCCGTTCCATCCACGATGACCACCGGCGACCGAGCGTCAGCCGTGGCGGCGGTGGGTCACGCATCCATTCCGGCAACTGCGAGTGCGGCTTGGAAGGTGGCCGCTGGTCCTGCCCCGACATCTTGTCCCCTCACATATCTGTAGCTATCGAATCTACCGTCCCTGGTCAATGCCGGTCATTTCGGTTTTCGCGAGGGCCGGTGGAAGCGTCACCAGCGTTGGGACGGGAGGACTGGCACCAGCCGTCCGGGCCGGTATCGGGATCTGGAAAGCTTGGGCGTTGTGAGCGGTGACGGTCTGATCGTGGTGGACAAGCCAGCCGGCATGACGTCGCATGATGTCGTGGCCCGGATCCGGCGGTTGGCGCGTACCCGCAGAGTCGGCCATGGCGGCACCCTGGACCCGATGGCCACCGGAGTGTTGGTCATCGGGGTGGGGCGGGCGACCCGGCTCCTGACCTACGTCATCGGGACGGACAAGAGTTACCGCGCCACCCTGCGGCTGGGGCAGTCGACGGTCACCGATGATGCCGAGGGGGAGATCGTCGCGACGGTGTCGGCGGATCGGGTCGGTGACGACGACATCCGGACCGGTTTGGCGGCGCTCACCGGCGAGATCGACCAGGTGCCGAGCGCGGTGAGCGCGATCAAGATCGACGGCCAGCGGGCCTACAAGCGGGTACGGGATGGTGAGCAGGTCAGACTGGCCGCCCGCCGGGTGATCATCTCCCGGCTCGATGTGCTCGCCATCCGGCGTCCCGAGCCCGCCGTGATCGACGTCGACATCGACGTGACCTGCTCGTCCGGCACCTACATCCGGGCGATCGCCCGGGATCTCGGTGCCGCACTGGCGGTCGGTGGCCATCTCACCGCGCTACGCCGCACCGCGGTCGGTGATTTCACCCTCGCCGATGCCGCAGCCCTGCCGGAGTTGGCGGAGCGGGCCCCCGACGTGGTCGATCTGCCGCTGGCCGCCGCGGCCCGGAGGCTCTTTCCGCAGCGCCAGGTCGACGCCGACGAGGCGCGGGTACTGTCGCACGGCGGACCGTTGGACGAGGCGGGCATCATCGGGCCCTACGCCGTCTTCGGGCCGGACGGTGCGTTGATCGCCATCGTCAGCGAGCGGGGTGGCCGGGCCCGGGCCGAGATCGTGTTGGCATCGGCGACGCAGGGATAGCGGGAGGCGGGCATGCAACGGTGGCGGGGGTACGAGGCGGCGCCGGCGGGCTGGGGCCGATCCGTGGTCACCATCGGCGTCTTCGACGGCGTGCACAAGGGGCACCAGGCGATCATCCGACACGTCGTGCAGCGGGCCGAGGAACTCGGGGTGCCCTCCGTCGTCGTCACCTTCGATCCGCATCCGGCGGAGGTGGTACGGCCCGGCTCCCACCCGGCGGTGCTGACCGAGCCGGCCCGTAAGGCGGAGTTGATCGAGGCGCTCGGGGTCGACGTGCTCTGCGTTGTGCCCTTCACCCCTGACTTCTCCCGGCGCTCGGCCGAGGCATTCGTGCACGACGTGCTGGTCAAGCATTTGCACGCCGCCTTGGTGGTGGTTGGCGAGAATTTCCGGTTCGGGCACAAGGCGGCCGGAGACGTGGCGCTGCTGGAGCAGTTGGGCCGCACCTTCGGCTTCGGGGTGGAGAGCGCCCCCCTGGCGGCGGCTGGAAACACTATTTTCTCCTCCACCTACATCCGGTCCTGCATCGATGCCGGTGATGTGCGGGCGGCCGCCGAAGCGCTCGGCCGCCCGCACCGGCTCGAAGGCGTCGTGGTGCGGGGGGATCAGCGGGGCCGCGAACTCGGCTTCCCCACCGCCAACCTGCTGATCCACCGGCACGCCGCGGTGCCCACGGACGGGATCTACGCCGCCTGGGCGGTCCGAGGCGGGGTGCAACGGCTCGGGCGGAGCGAGTTTCCGCAGTTCGGGCCGGGGGAGCGACTGCGCGCGGCGGTCTCGATCGGGACCAACCCGACGTTCCTCGGGCGTGAGCGGCGGGTCGAGGCGTACCTCCTCGACTTCGAGGGTGACCTGTACGGCGAGCGCCTTGCGCTGGACTTCGTGGCGTATCTGCGGGAGCAGCGCCGGTACGACACCATCGAATCCTTGATCGCCCAGATCGCCGAGGATGTCGCCCAGGCGAGGGCGGTGCTGACCTGACCATCCTGGGCCGATGCATCCTGCCCTTCGGGCGGCGGGTCCGCCACCGACTGCTAGTCTGAGGGGAACATCGGGTCACCGATGGTCGGCCGCGTTCACCTGCACGACGCCGCGGGGCGCGGGATGAAAACCCACAGAATCAGGGAGAAAATGGCGCTCGACCAGGAAACCAAGCGCAAGGTCCGTGAGGAATTCGCGACCGTCGAGGGTGACACCGGTTCACCTGAGGTGCAGGTGGCGATCTTGACCAAGCGGATCGCCGGCCTTACCGAGCACCTCAAGGTGCACAAGCATGACCACCACAGCCGACGTGGTCTGCTGCTGCTGGTTGGCCGACGGCGCCGGCTGCTCAGCTATCTGCAGAAGAAGGACATCAACCGCTACCGGTCGCTGATCGAGCGGCTCGGCCTGCGGCGGTGACGTGAGCCGGGGGAGCGCCCCAGACCGGGTGCTCCCCCGGTCTGTCACCATCCCAAAAATCACAGGGGCCAGCGCGACCAACCCGGTAGGGGAGCCGGTCAACGTACCGGTCCTCGGTAGTGGCCCCCGGACTATCCGGCTGACCGCCGGACACTCCGGGCGCTTCGATCGAAGACCGGCCGTCTGAGCAGCTCCCCACGTCAGGGGTTCCGCGCCGCACCAGCACAGGTGCCGCGGTCCGTCGTGCCCCCACGACCGAAGGAGTGCGAACGCATATGACCGAGCAGACCAGTCTCGGCACTCAGCACAGCAAGGCAGTGATCGACAACGGGGCGCTCGGCACCCGTGAAGTGATCTTCTCCACCGGCCGGCTCGCCCGGCAGGCCGCCGGCTCGGTGATCGCCCAGCTCGGCGAGACGGTGGTCCTCTCCGCGACCACGGCGAGCAAGCAGCCCAAGGAACAGTTTGACTTCTTCCCGCTGACGGTTGACGTCGAAGAGCGGATGTACTCGGCGGGGCGCATCCCCGGCTCGTTCTTCCGCCGCGAGGGCCGGCCCAGTGAGGAGGCGATCCTCACCTGCCGTCTGATCGACCGGCCGTTGCGCCCCTCCTTCGTCAAGGGGCTCCGTAACGAGGTGCAGATTGTCGAGACCGTCCTCGCGCTCGACCCCCAGCACCCGTACGACGTGGTCGCGATCAACGCTGCATCGATGTCGACCAAGCTCTCCGGGCTGCCGTTCTCCGGCCCGATCGGAGCGACCCGCATGGCCTACATCGACGGCGCCTGGGTGGCTTTCCCGACCTATGACGAGCTGAGCCGAGCCACCTTCGACATGGTGGTGGCGGGGAGGGCGCTGCCCGACGGCGACGTTGCGATCCTGATGGTCGAGGCCGAGTCGACCGAGCACACCGTCGCGCTGGTCGCCGGCGGCGCGGCCGCTCCGACGGAGGAGGTCGTCGCCAGCGGGCTGGAGGCGGCCAAACCGACGATCCGTGAGCTGTGCCGGGCGCAGAGCGAGCTGGCCGAGATCGCGGCCAAGCCGGTTGCCGAGTTCCCGATCTTCCTCGACTTCGCCGATGACGTCTTCAACGCGGTGGCGGGCGCGGTGCGCGGCGAGGTCGCCGAGGCGCTCAAGATCGCCGGCAAGGCGGAGCGCGAGGACACCCTGGACCGGATCAGGGACAAGGCGCTCGAGCGGCTCGCTGACGAGTTCGAGGGGCGCGAAAAGGAGATCGGCGCGGCGTTCCGGTCGCTGATCCAATCCGAGGTGCGTGCCCGCGTGCTGCGCGAGCAGGTGCGCATCGACGGGCGCGGTCCTCGTGACCTGCGGCCGCTGACCGCCGAGATCCAGGTGCTGCCCCGGGTGCACGGGTCGGCCATCTTCGAACGCGGCGAGACGCAGATCCTCGGCGTCAGCACGCTCAACATGCTGCGCATGGAGCAGTCGCTGGACACCCTCTCGCCGGAGAAGACCAAGCGCTATATGCACAACTACAACTTCCCGCCGTACTCCGTAGGGGAGACCGGCCGGGTCGGCGCCCCGAAGCGTCGCGAGATCGGCCACGGGGCGCTGGCCGAGCGGGCACTGATCCCGGTGCTCCCCTCCCGGGAGGAGTTCCCGTACGCCATCCGTCAGGTCTCCGAGGCGCTGGGCTCGAACGGCTCGACGAGCATGGGCTCGGTCTGCTCATCGACGCTCTCGCTGCTCTCGGCCGGCGTGCCGCTCAAGGCGCCGGTCGCCGGGATCGCGATGGGGCTGATTTCCGACGAGGTGGACGGCAAGACGGAGTATGTGACGCTGACCGACATCCTCGGCGCCGAGGATGCTTTCGGTGACATGGACTTCAAGGTTGCCGGCACTCGGGACTTCATCACCGTGCTGCAGCTGGACACCAAGCTCGACGGGATCCCGTCCGATGTCCTGGCCAGCGCGCTGCACCAGGCCTACGACGCCCGGCAGGCGATCCTCGACGTGATGCAGGAGGCGATCGAGGCACCGGCCCCCATGTCCGACTACGCCCCCCGGGTCACCACCGTCAAGATTCCGGTCGACAAGATCGGCATGGTGATCGGTCCGAAGGGGCAGACCATCAATGCCATCCAGGACGAGACCGGCGCCGAGATCTCGATCGAGGATGACGGCACGATCTATGTCGGTGCGACCAACGGCCCGTCGGCCGAGGCCGCGGTGGAGCGGATCAACTCGATCGCCAACCCGACCCTGCCCCAGATCGGCGACAAGTTCCTCGGCACCGTGGTGAAGACCGCCCCGTTCGGTGCCTTCGTCTCGCTGCTGCCCGGGCGGGACGGTCTGCTGCACATCTCGAAGGTGGGTGACGGCAAGCGGGTCGAGCGGGTCGAGGATTACCTTAACGTCGGCGACAAGGTGGAGGTGCAGATCGCCGACATCGATGCGCGCGGCAAGATCTACCTCGACAAGGTGCGCCCGGAGGGGGAGGAGGCCCCGGCGGAGCCCGTCGGTGCTGAGCGTCCGGCGGCCGGCCGGGAGCGGGCCGAGCGGGGGCCGCGCGAGCGGACGGAGCGGGCCGAGCGGGGCCCGAGCCGCGGCGAGGGCGAAGGCGAGGGCGGCGGGGAGCGCCGCCGCCGCCGTCGCCAGAGCTGACGGCATCGCACCCCTTCCCTCCACCCCCTCGGTTCAGCTAGGAGTCACAGCCCCTTGAGTCGGACGGAACAGGCGGATACCCGCCGAGTTCGACGCGAATCCGGCGCACTGAGCGCTGTAGCGCCGAAACGAGCGGTCACCCGGACCCTGGCTGCCGACCCGTTGGGCGGCACGGTACGACGCACCGTGCTGCCCAGCGGGTTGCGGGTGCTCACCGAAGCGGTCCCCGCGATGCGAAGTGTCTCGTTCGGCATCTGGGTGGGGGTCGGCTCCCGCGACGAGACCGGCACGCAGGCCGGCGTCTCCCATTTTCTGGAACACCTGCTCTTCAAGGGGACCCAGCGGCGGGCCGCCCTCGACATCTCCGCCGCAATCGAGGCGGTGGGCGGGGAAACCAACGCCTTCACCACGCAGGAATACACCTGCTACTACGCTCGGGTGCTCGACGATGACCTGCCGCTGGCCATCGATGTCATGTGCGATCTGGTCGCGAACTCGGTGCTCGACGACGCGGACGTGGAGACCGAGCGGGGGGTGATCCTCGAAGAGATCGCCATGCACGACGACGAGCCGGCCGACCAGGTGCATGACCTCTTCTCCCGGGCAGTTTACGGCGACCACCCGCTGGGCCGCCTCATCTCGGGTACCGAAGAGACCATCTCCCCGATGACCCGCCGCCAGATCCAGACCTTCTATCGGCGTCGGTACGTTTCACCGGCCATTGTGGTCGCCGCGGCCGGAAACCTGGACCACGGCACCGTGGTCAAGCTGGTCCGGCAGGCGCTGCGGGGCACCCCGTTGGACACCGCGTCCGCCCCGCCGGCCGGCCGGCGCCGGGCGACGCCGGCGGTCCGTACCCGGCCGGTGGCCGCCCTGCTGGAGCCGAAGGAGAGCGAGCAGGCTCACATCATGCTCGGATGCCCCGCCATCGACCGTCTCGACAAGCGTCGATTTGCCTTGGGTGTGCTCAACAACGTGCTCGGCGGCGGCATGTCCAGTCGGCTGTTCCAGGAGATCCGGGAGCGACGGGGACTGGCCTACTCCGTCTACTCCTACGCCGCCCAGTACGCCGACAGCGGTCTCTTCGCCGTCTACGCCGGCTGCGCGCCCGGCAAGGTCGAGGAGGTCCTGGAGCTGACCCGGGCCGAGATTGCCCGGGTGGCGGCCGACGGCATCAGCGAGGCGGAGCTGGTTCGCGGCAAAGGTATGGCGAAGGGCGCCTATGTGCTCGGCCTGGAGGACACCGGCTCGCGGATGAGCCGGCTCGGCAAGGGGGAGCTTCTCTACAACGAGCTGCTCTCCGTTGACGAGTTGCTGGCCCGGGTCGACGCGGTCACCGTGGAGGAGGTCAACAGGCTGGCCGCCGATCTGCTGGGCCGGCCGATGTCGCTGGCCGTGGTCGGCCCCTTCGCCGACGGGGACGTGGACATTGCGCCGTTCCGGGCTAGTCGGGCGCCGGCTCGCTGACCGACCGGGGCCATGGGGCGAACCGTCCTGCGATACGGCCTGGCACCGGAGTGGAAGCCGATGGCGGTGGGATAGGTTGAGCCCTGTGAGTGACAAGCGTGGGCCGGGCCGGACTTCGGCTGAGCCGATTCGGGTCGGGGTGTTGGGCGCGCGGGGCCGGATGGGCGCCGAGGTATGCAAGGCGGTCGACGCGGCCGACGATATGGACCTGGTCGCGATGATCGACCAGGGGGACTGGCTCTTCAACGCCTCCGACGCCGGGACTGAGGTCGTCGTCGATTTCACCACTCCCGACGTGGTGATGGACAATCTCCACTGGTGCATTGACCAGGGCATCAATGTCGTGGTCGGCACGACCGGTTTCACCGAGCAGCGGATGGAACGGGTGCGCACGTGGCTGTCGCGCAAACCGGAGGTGGGCGTGGTGATCGCCCCCAACTTCGCCATCGGCGCGGTGCTGATGATGCAGTTCGCGGCGCGCGCCGCACGGTATTTCGAATCCGCCGAGATCATCGAGCAGCACCATCCGAGGAAGCTGGATGCGCCGAGCGGCACCGCAGGCCACACCGCCCGGCTGATCGCCCAGGCGCGGGCGGCGGCGGGGATGCCGGCGATGCCCGATGCCACCAAGGACGAGGTGCCGGGCGCGCGGGGCGCCGACATCGACGGAGTACGGGTCCACTCGGTGCGCGCCACCGGGCTGGTCGCCCACCAGGAGGTGCTCTTCGGCACGACCGGCGAGACGCTCACCCTCCGCCACGACTCGTACGACCGTTCCTCCTTCATGCCCGGGGTGCTCCTGGCCGTACGGTCGGTGCTGCACCGGCCCGGTCTGACCGTCGGCCTCGACGCCCTCCTCGACTGAGACGCCGGCGATGGCCGGCAGCTGCCGGCCATCGCCCTCCGCGGCGGCCCTCTCTAAGGCGTCGTGGTTAGCCCGGCAGGCAGACCGGTAACGGTGGCTTTCCCGTCCCGCTCGACGGTGACCTCCACCGGGGTTCCCGCGATCCGCAACTGCCGCACCGTGAGAGCCCCGAACGGGGTGGAGGCCAGTGGTCGCAGATGTACCCGGCCGGCCGGCACATCCGGATAAAGTCCGGCCGCGGCTCCCAGGAGGGTCACGGCGGCCGCGGCGGACCAGGCCTGCGGCCGGCAGGCCGCCGGGTAGGGAACCGGGCGTCCCATCGTCTGGCGGTCGTCACCGCTGAACAGTTCGGGGAGTCGGTAGTCGAACGCCTCGGCGGCGGCGAGGAGCCCTTCCGCGAGCCGGGTGGCGGGTTCGTGGAAGCCGGCGCTGGCCAGCCCGCTGAGCACGATCGCGGTGTCGTGCGGCCAGATCGAACCACAGTGGTAGGAGAGCGGGCTGAAACCTACGTCCTTCGCAGACATGGTCCGCAGGCCGAAGCCGCCGGACAAGTCCGCGGTGCCGAGCAGGTCGGCGACGATCGCCGATTCCTCCGCTGAGAGCAGGCCGGTTCCGAGCAGGTGGCCGATGTTGCTGGTGAGCGAATCGACCGGACGTTTGTCCCGGTCGAGCGCCAGCGCCGGCTGGGGTCCGTGTGGGCCGTCCACCCAGAAGGCGGCGCGGAAGCGTTCGGCGAGGCGGCCGGCGTAATCGCGCCACCGCTCCGCACCGGGCCGGTCGAAGGCGTCGAGCAGCTCCGCTCCGCTCATCGCAGCCTGGTAGGCGTAACCTTGGACCTCGGCCAAGGCGATGGGGGCGGTGGCGAGGCGGCCGTCGCGGAAGCGGACCCCGTCATGGGAGTCCTTCCACCCCTGATTGGCCAGGCCCTGCCCGCTGCTGTCGATGTACTCGACGAAACCGTCACCGTCGGCATCGGCATGTTCGGCCAACCAGCCGAGGGTGGCTTCGAGATGGGGCAGGAGGGCGGCGACCTCGGCGTCGGGCAGGCCCCACCGCCAAGCGTCGTGCAGCAGGATCGCCCAGAGCAGGGTGGAGTCGACGCTGCCGTAGTAGGAGGCGGGCAGGCGGAGCCCGTTGCCAACGACGGTGAATTCGTGTCGGCGCAGCTCGTGGAGGATCTTGCCGGGGGCCTCGCCGGAGCGCGGGTCGACCCGGTTGCCTTGTCGCCGCGCCAGGACCCGCAGCGTGCTCCCGGACAGTTCGGTGCCGAGCGGCAGCAGCATCCGGGCGGCCCAGATGCTGTCCCGACCGAAGAGGGTGAGGAACCAGGGCACCCCCGCGCCGAGGAAGACCTCGTCGGGGGCGGTGGCGTCGGCCAGCAGCAGTGCGTGCAGGTCGTCGAGGGACCGGTCGAGGAGCCGGACCAGGCGCGGGTCGTCGGCGGACACCTGCGGGCGCGACCAGGGGGGCTCCTGTGCCGGGGGCACCACCACCGCCCACGGGTCGTCGACCAGCAGCCGCCAACGCAGCGCTTTCCGCTCGCCCGGTGCCAGTTCGATCCGCCAACTGAGGCGGGGGGAACCGGTCCCGTCGGCGTGGTTCGCCTCACCGGTCTCGGCGGAGGCCTGCTCGCCGGTCACGGTGACATTCGTGCCCGCCGTACCCCAGGCGAGTTGCCCTGGCTGGCCGGTCTTCGCCGGCAGCGCCGGGGCCGGTTGGCCGGACTTGACGACCTCGATCGGGGCCAGGTCGCAGCCGAGGTCGAGGGTGATCGCTGCCCGGATCGGGACGGAGGCGGTGGAGGTCACCAGGATCTCCTCGACGAGCCCGCGCGGGCCTATCCGACGTACGCGGTCGAGCCGTACCGTCGGGTCGGGGGTCGGGTCGCCGAGCCACCGCACGAGGCTGACGAAGTGGGCGGTGTGCGGGCCGTCGAGGGACCAGGTGAGCGACTCCGGTTCGCGCCCGTCGACGCGCAGCTCGGCCTGCGAGAGCACCCGGGCGTCGGCGTGGAAGACACCCTGCACGCCTGCCGGGCGGATCTGCCCGGCGGTGTCGCTGAGCGCGCTGGTGGGAGCCAGCACGACGCTGACGAGATCATGCAGCAGCGGTTGCAGGGGGCGTTCTTCCACGGGGGCTCCTGATCTCTTTTCCGACACGGGTCGGGGACGACCGGCGTCTTGACATCCGGTCATGCGGGGTGCCAAAGTGCCACCATTCCGCAAACTTGAACGATCCAATCATGCCTTACCTCGGTTTGAACGTTCAAGGCAGCAGAGGGGATTAATAGTGCAAAGAGTGACGATCTCGACTGTTGCCCGTCATGCTCAGGTGAGCCGGCAGACCGTCTCGAACGTCATCAACTCGCCTCACCTAGTGCGCGAGGAGACCCGGAAGCGGGTTGAGGAATCCATCGCCGCACTGGGGTACCGGGCCCACCAGGCCGCCCGCCTGATGCGTACCGGACGGTCCCGGCTGATTGCGTTGCGGATCGAGCCGACCCGCGACGGCATCAACGGATCCGTGCTCGATCGGTTCCTGCACGGGCTGACCGAGGCCGCGGACGCGGCCGGCTACCGGGTGATGCTCTACACCGCGGCCGACGATGCCCAGGAGATCGCCGCCTTCGACGCACTGCTCGGCGCCTACGACCTGGACGCGTTCGTGCTCACCGGCACCAACCACGGTGATCCCCGCGCCGCCTGGCTCACCGCGCGCAAGGTCCCCTTCGTGACCTTCGGTCGCCCCTGGGACAGCCCGGAGCGCCACCCCTGGGTCGACGTTGACGGTGCGGCCGGGACTGCGCAGGCCACCCGGCGACTGCTCGATGCGGGGCACCGCCGCATCGGGTTCATCGGTTGGCCGGCCGGCTCGGGGGTTGGTGATGACCGGCGGTCGGGTTGGGCAGCCACGGTCCGGGCCGCCGGAGGTGACCCCACCGGGCTGGACCGAATGACCCCGGATGGGGTCGAGGAGGGCGGTCAGGCGGCCCGTGACCTTCTCGCCCTCGCTGATCCGCCGACCGGGCTGGTCTGCGCCAGCGATTCGCTCGCCTTCGGCGCGCTGCAGGTGGTGCGGGCCGCCCGGCGTGAGGTCGACGTCATCGGGTTCGACGACACCCCGGTGGCCCAGGCGGTCGGGCTCACCAGCGTCAGCCAGCCGTTGGGACAGGCCGCGGCGAGCTGCGTCGACCTGCTCGTCAGCCTGCTCGACGGGGACCCGGTTGACCAGCCCTCCCAGGTGCTGCTGCAACCGTCGCTGGTGATCCGGCAGACCGTATAAACACCAACCGATGTCCGTGATGACATCCCCCACCCAGGAGGGTTGAGATGGAACGACGATTGGTCCGACGCACGGCGGTGGCCGGGGCGCTGGCCCTGACCCTGTCCGGCTCCGTGGCCTGCGGCAGCGGCTTCGATGACGGGGACGGCGCCAAGCAGCAGAGCGGCCCCGCTGCACTGCAGATCATGATCGGCTCGTCCGGTGAAGCGGAAACCAAGGCGGTGCAGGAGGCCGCCAACAAGTGGGCCGCCGACTCCGGCAACACGGCGACGGTCATCCCTGCGCAGGAACTCAGCCAGCAACTCAACCAGGCGCTGGCCGCCGGCAACCCGCCGGATGTCTTCTACGTTGACGCCGGGCGCTTCGCCGACTACGCCAGCGTCGGCGCCCTGGAGCCGTACGGCGACAAGATCAGTAACTCGGACGATTTCTACGAGAGCCTCCGCACGACCTTCACCTACGATGGCAAGCTCTACTGTGCTCCCAAGGACTTCTCCACCCTGGCGCTGCAGATCAACACTGATCTGTGGAGCAAAGCGGGGCTGACCGAGGCGGACATCCCGACCACCTGGGAGGAGTTCACCGCGGTCGCGCAGAAGATCAAGGCGAAGGGCATCGTCCCGCTGGCGCTTGGGGACACCCGGGACCGGATCGGGGCCTTCATGGTGCAGGCCGGTGGCTGGATCACCAGCGCCGACGGGAAGCAGGCCACCGCCAACAGCCCGGAGAACCTGCAGGCCCTGGAGTACGTCAAGACGTTGCTCGCCGAGGGCCTGGCGCGCTACCCCAAGCAGTTGGACGCCGGCTGGTCCGGTGAGGCGTTCGGCAAGGGCGCGGCGGCGATGACCATCGAGGGCAACTGGATCAAGGGCGCCCTGCAGAACGACTTCCCGGACGTGAAGTACAGCGTCCACCCGCTGCCGGCCGGGCCGAAGGGGAAGGGGACGCTCTCCTTCACCAACTGCTGGGGCATCGCGGCGAAGAGCAAGCACAAGGAGCAGGCGATCAAGTTCGTCGAGGCGATGACCGCGGCTGAGCAGCAGATGGCCTTCGCCCAGGCGTTCGGGGTCATGCCGTCGCGCCAGTCGGTGCGGGACCAGTACACCCAGGCGTTCCCCGCGGACCAGCCGTTCATCGATGGCGCCGAGTACGCCCAGGGTCCGGTCAACGCGCCGAAGATGGACAGCGTGCTGGCCGATCTGGACACCGGCCTGCAGAGCCTCACCAGCGAAGATCCGAAGGCGCTGCTGGAGCGCGTGCAGAAGAACGTGGAGGCCGCGCTGCGCGGCTGATACGGCGGGGCAGGGTCGAGCAGCCGCGCCCGGCCCTGCCCCGTACCCCCTCAGTTGCCGGAGGAGATGATGGCCATGGATGTGCTGACCGCCCCGCCCCGTCCCCCCACAGCCGCACCCGCGGATGCGTCCCGAGGCAGAAGGGGTGGGATCCGCCGCAATGAGGCGATGGCCGGATGGGTCTTCGTCGCACCCGTGGTGGCGATCCTCGGGCTCTTCCTACTGCTGCCGATCCTGATGGCGCTCTGGGTCAGCCTCACCGCCTGGAACGGTCAAGGCAGCCCGTTCACCAGTGAGGTGCCCTTCGTCGGCGCCGACAACTACACCCGGCTCTTCGCCGAGGACGGGCTGACCCGGCGCGACTTCATGACCAGCATCCGCAACAACTTCTACTACGTGCTGATCGTGGTTCCGGTGCAGACCGCGCTGGCGCTCTTCCTCGCCCTGGTCGTCAACAGCAGGATGCTTCGGGCCAAGACCTTCTTCCGGAGCGCCTTCTACTTCCCCTCGGTCACCAGTTCGGTGGCGATCAGCGTCGTCTTTCTCTTCCTGTTCGCCAACTCCGGGGCGGTCAACGGACTGCTGGCCCTCTTCGGCATCGACGGCCCGCAGTGGTTCGCCGACTCGCGCGGGGTGCTGCACCTACTGCTCGGCACGGCCGGCGTGGACGATCCGCCCGCCGCGTTGTCCAGTGCCGGACCCCTTGGACTGACCTGGTGGGAGTGGCTCTCCGGGCCCAGCGTCGCCATGTGTTCGATCATCATCCTGGTGGTCTGGACCACCTCCGGAACGTTCATGCTCATGTTCCTCGCCGCGCTGCAGAACGTGCCGGCCTCCTTGGAGGAGGCGAGTGTCCTCGACGGGGCGAACCGCTGGCAGCGGCTTCGCTACGTCACCCTGCCTATGATCAAACCGACGCTTTTCCTGGTGCTGACCCTGGGGCTCATTGCCACCTGGCAGGTCTTCGATCAGGTCTATGTGATGAGCCAGGGAGACCCGGCGAAGACGACGCTCACCCCGGCCTACCTCTCCTACCGCACGGCGTTTCGCAACTTGGAGTACGGCTCGGGGGCGGCGATCTCCTTCGTCCTGTTCCTCATCATCATCGTGTTCACCCTCCTGCAGCGGTGGGTGATGCGCGAGCGTGATCCGGCGGAGCGCCGCGGCCGGTGGCGCCGGCGCGTACCAGAAAGGTCCTGATAATGGCCGTGCTGACCGATCCACCGCGAGTGCGCTCCGCGCCCGGGCGGGCGGAGCCCGGCCGCCGCGAGCCGCGCGGCCTAGTGAGCACCTTCGTCGGGTACGCCGTCCTGGTTTTCTTCGGGTTGGTGTTCCTCTACCCCTTCGTGATCCAGCTCAGCAACTCCTTCAAGAGCGAGCCGGACGCCGTCGCCAACCCACTGTCCCCGATGCCTGACCCGGTCGATTTCAGCAGCTTCGAGCGGATCTTCGCAGGGACCAACTTCCCACTGTGGCTGGGCAACTCGGTGCTGGTCACGATCGTCGTGACGCTCGGTCGGGTCTTCTTTGCCTCGCTCGCCGGATACGCGCTGGCCCGGTTGCGCTTCCCCGGTCGGCGCGCGCTCTTCGCCGGGGTGCTGGCGGTGATGGCGGTACCCCCCGTGGTGTTGCTGATCCCGAAGTTCCTGGTGCTCAACCAACTCGGCATCTACAACAGCTACACCGCGCTGATCCTGCCGCTGCTCGTCGACGCAGCGCAGGTATTCATCATGAAGCAGTTCTTTGAGTCGATCCCGGTCAGCGTCGAGGAGGCGGCACGGATCGACGGTGCCGGTGTCTTCCGGACCTACTGGTCGGTGGTGCTGCCGATGGCCAAGCCGGCGCTGATCACGGTCACCATCCTGGCCTTCCAGGGATCCTGGAACGAGTTTCCGCACACCCTGGTCGCGGTCCAGGACCCGGAGCTCTTCACCTTGCCGCGCGGGCTTGCCGATCTGGTCAGCGGCAGCTGGGGTCAGGGCATGCAGTACCCGCTCAAACTCGGGGCCGCCCTGCTGGCCACCATTCCGGTCGCCGTCATCTTCGTCGGCTTCCAGCGCTACTTCGTGCGCACCGGCAACGAGGATGCCGACAAGGGCTGAGGCGGATCAGGAGGGGGTGGACTCCGGCTCCGCCGGGGTGAGGGAGACATGCAGCCGGAGCTGCGGGACCAGCATGTCCTCCACATCCAGCGCCCGGGTCGCCCCGTCCGGCTCCCAGCCGGCCGAGGTCAGGAACTTGCGGGTGGCCACGTCGCCGTCGAACGCCCACGCCGCCGCAGTGGTGAAGCCGTCCTCCCGCCACAGGTCGACGCTGGCGGCGAGCAGCCGGCTGCCGTGGCCGCGCCGGCCCCATCGGGGCTCGACCAGCAGGTCCGTCACGGCCGCCACATCGTCGCCGAACCGGTTGGCCGACTCGCCCGGGGCCAACGCCTGCTCATCGGCTGGACCGGAAGCGACGAAGCCCACCAGATAGGATTGCTCCGCCTGTTCCACGGCAACGAGGACGCGGTGCCGCTGCGACGGGGGGGCCCCGATCGCGTCCGTCCAACGTTCAGTGAGCCACCCCTCATCGAGTTCGTCGAGCACCTGCTTGGGCAGGAATCGGCGGTAGGCGACCCGCCAGGTCACCAGTTGGATGCGGGCGATCTCGGCGGCGTCCTCGGGACGCGCCGGGCGGACGTACCCGAGAGCCATGACGGCAAGCCTACGGATCGAGGGAGGGCAGCGGTGACGCAGGGGTACATCGGCCGTACCCGGCGACAGGTTCTTGTCGTGGTGGCGCTCGCCGCCGTGGTCGCTGCCCTCCTCGCCGTGGCCGTGGCCGGCCACAACTTCTTCGACCTGCAGATCTACTATGAGGCGCTGCGCTACTGGGTACATGACGGCGGTGAACTCTACGACTGGATCAAACAGGACAGCCGGTACGGCTTCACCTATCCGCCATTCGCTGCTCTAATCATGCTGCCGATGGCGTACCTGCCGTGGCCGGTCGTGGTGGTGCTCAGCGTGGCTGCGACCGTCGGGGCCGGCGCGCTGCTGCTGTGGTGGCTGGTCGTTCCCATCTCGCGGCGGATGGGCGGGAGCCGCTGGTTCGCCTTCGCGGTCACTCTCTGCCTGACCGCCGCCCTTGAGCCGCTGCGTGAGACCGTCGACTTCGGCCAGATCAACGTGCTGATACTCACCGTGGTGGCGGCCGATCTGCTCCGGCTGGTGCCGGTCGGCAGCCGGTGGGCCGGCGTCGGCATCGGCCTGGCCACCGCCGTCAAGCTGACCCCGGGCCTCTTCATCGGGTATCTGCTGGTCACCGGCCGCTGCCGGGCCGCTCTGGTCGCCACCGGTACGGCCACCGCTACCACCCTGCTGGCCGCCGCTGTTGCCCCCGACGCCTCCCGCGAGTTCTGGACCACGGCGCTGTGGAATACCGACCGGGTCGGCGAACTGGACTTCATCTCCAACCAGTCACTGCAGGGCCTGCTGGCCCGACTCGACCCGTCCGGGGCCACCGCGTGGTGGTTGGCGCTGGTGGTCGCGACCCTCCTGGTCTGGGCGTGGCGGTCCCGTGTCGCGGTGGCTGCGGGCAGCGAGGTGACCGGACTGGCATTGACCGGGGTGGCGACTTGCCTGGTCAGCCCGGTGACCTGGGTCCACCATCTGGTCTGGCTGATCCCGGCGCTTTTGCTGCTGGTCGACGACGCGTTGCGGGCGGCTGCCGGCCACCCCCGACGTCGTCTCCTGCTGGGTGGCGTAGCCGTGATGTACGTACTGCTGACGAGCGGCCTCGTCTGGCGGTGGGAGTACGGTCCCGGCGGGGTCGCTGGATTCCTCGGCGGCAACGCCTATGTCTGGGTGAGCCTCGCCCTGCTGCTCGCCCTGCCGATCCGGCGTGCGCCGGTCGCGCGTCGGCCCCCGGCGGCTGTCGCACCCGTCAGCTAACGTTGCGCCGCTATGGCCGCACCCGAATCATTGTCACTATCCCAGGCTCGCCGGATTGCGCTGACGGCGCAAGGATTCGGCGAGCGCGCACCGCTCGGTGTGCCAACGATGCGGCATCTGCGTCGTGTGTTCGGCCGGGTCGGGCTGCTGCAGATGGACTCGGTCAATGTGCTGCAGCGTGCGCATTACCTGCCGCTCTACAGCCGGGTCGGCCCCTATCCCACCGCGCTGCTGGAGCGAGCGGCCTATCGACGGCCCCGTGACCTCTTCGAATACTGGGGACACGAAGCATCCCTGATCCGGGTCGACCTGCACCCGGCCCTGCGTTGGCGAATGGCCACTGCTGACACGGACGCCTGGGGCGGCATGCGGCGCGTCGCGGTCGAGCAGCCGCGGCTGGTGGCGTGGGTGCGGGATGAGGTGCGGGCGAACGGGCCGCTGACCGCCGCCGAGATCGAGCAGGATGCACCGCGGCAGACCGGCAACTGGGGGTGGAACTGGTCGACGGTCAAGCAGGCGTTGGAGTTCCTTTTTTGGGCTGGCGAGATCACCGCTGCCCGTCGGACCAATTCGTTCGCCCGGGTTTACGACCTGCCGGAGCGGGTGCTGCCAGCGGCGGTGCTCGACGCGCCGACGCCCGCGACTCCGGACGCGCACCGCCGGCTGGTCTCCGTCGCCGCACGGGCCCTAGGCGTGGCCGCCGAGCCGGAGCTGCGGGACTACTTCCGGTTGCCGCTGGCCGGTGCCCGGGCCGCCATCGCCGAGCTGGTCGAGGCGGGCGAACTGCTCCCGGTACGGGTGCAGGGGTGGCGACAGCCCGCCTACCTGCACGTCGATGCCCGACTGCCCCGCTGGATCCGGGGCGACACCCTGGTCAGCCCGTTCGATCCGCTGATCTGGGAGCGGACCCGAGCCGAACGGCTCTTCGGCCTCACCTACCGGATCGAGATCTACGTGCCGGCACCGCAACGGGTGTACGGGTACTACGTGCTGCCGTTTCTGCAGGGGGAGCGGTTCACCGCCCGGGTTGACCTGAAGGCCGACCGGCGATCCGGCGTGCTGCGGGTGCCGACGGCCTGGATCGAGCCCGGGGTCGAGGCCGAGCCGACGGCGGCGGCGCTCGCCGCCGAACTGCACCGGCTCGCCGACTGGCTCGGGTTGAGCGTGGTGGCGCCGCCGGAAACCGGTGACCTCGCGGGCCCCCTCACCGCCGCCCTCAATACCCTGATAGGGATACGGTAAGTATGACGGGGCTAGGGGAGAGGTGTGCTGAATGGCAAGCGGTGGAGCGGCGCCGGCCTATGCGCCTCCGGAGCCCGGTCGGTTCACCCGGGTGGTCACCAATTTTTACTCCCGCCTGCCGCGCTGGGCGGCCCCGCTGGCAGCCCTGGGCTGCATGGGTGCCGCGGCGGGGTACACCCTGCTCACCAACCCGGTCAGCAGCGAGGCGGAGGCCCTGCCCGCCTGCGTGCTGAAGCTGACCACCGGGCTGGACTGCCCAGGATGTGGGGGCACCCGAGCGTTCTGGTATGTCCTGCACGGCGATCTCGGTGCCGCCGCCCGCCATCACCTGCTCTTCGTCTTCGCGCTGCCCTTCCTGCTCTATCTCTACGTGGCCTGGGCTCTTCAACACGCGTTCGGGCGGCGGCTTCCGCCGCTGCGGGTCACGCCC
Organism: Micromonospora sp.; assembly: GCA_036278255.1. GTDB lineage: Bacteria > Actinomycetota > Actinomycetes > Mycobacteriales > Micromonosporaceae > DASULK01. The sequence continues at coordinate 442 of DASULK010000027.1, read as the reverse complement.
ACGGTGCTCAGCGCTTTCCTCGTTGCGTGGCTGGTCTTCTCAGTCGCCCGTAACCTGCCCTGGGCCCCCTTCACCTGGTTCTACGTCTGACCCCGAACGGTTGTCCTTCCCACCCTGGGAGAGGGGGGGTGGTGCCGCCGGTGCGGGTGGCAACTACAGTTGCAGGAATGCCGGAAATTGTGTCCCCGCAGGTCAAGCTCATTGGATGGACCCACTTCGAGGCGCCGGACGACGTACCGTGGTCGACCGACGCCGACGGTGGGCAGGCCCTGGCCGAGTTCGCCGGTCGGGCCTGCTACCAGTCGTGGCACAAGCCCAACCCGGCCACCGCGACGAATGCCGGTTACCTTGCCCACATCCTCCAGGTCGGTCACCACTCGGTGCTGGAGCACGGGAGTGTCACCTTCTACTTCACCGGCGTTTCCCGCTCCTTCACCCACGA
>DASULK010000026.1:0-16119 GCA_036278255.1 Micromonospora sp. | reverse complement strand
CCCATCAGGCCGAGCGCCCCGGGGATCCGGGTGTCCTGGCGGAGGAACTGCACCACGATCGGGACCGGCGAGCGCACCACCGCGCCGTAGGGCCGGTCCAGCCGGATCGCCGCCGGCTCGATCAGGTCGTTGAAGCGGACGTGCCGGATCCGACGGGCGGGAAGGGTGAGCGGGTAGGGGCCGAGCGGCTCCTCATCGGCGTAGTAGATGGTCAATTGCAGGTCGGCGGGCTCATTACCGGCGTTGAGCAGGCAGAGCTGGTCGAAGCTGGTGAACTCCGGCTCGGCGCCGTTGCTGGGGTACGGGATGTGTCCTCCGGGCAGCACCCACACCCGGTGCCCGAGTCCGGCCATCACGCCTCCTCTAGCAGTCGTGCCAGGTCGGGGGTGAGGAAGACATCGTCCGGGTCGAGGCTCCGCCGGATCTGGCGGAAGGCTTCCCAGGCGGGGTAGAGCGGGCGCAGTTGGGCGGCGGTCAGGGAATGCTGCTTACCCCAGTGCGGGCGTCCGTCGTGGTCGCGGAAGATCGCCTCCATGTCGGTGAAGTACGCCTCGTTCGGCAGGCCGGCGTTCTGTAGGCAGGCGATGGTGGTGGTGGCCCGACCGTGTGCGTTGCTGAGGTGGATGTCGTCGGCGGCGATGGTGCGGACCAGGACCCGCCAGGCCACGCCGACCCGGTGCCGCTCTTTGATCCGTTTACGGACCTGCGCGAAGCAGTCGGGGAAGGCGGTGGAGGGCAGGCTGTATTCGATCTCTTCGAAGCGCAGATGCCGCTGCTGTGGGATCTCCCGATAGCTGGGGCCAGCCCGGTGCTTTTTCGGCGGGCGCGGCGGCTGGCCTTCGGGCGTCTGCCCCCGGTGGTTCACCGTCCGGATCTCGGTGAGGTCGTCGCGGGGGTACCAGTAGAAGTCCATGTTCCGGTTCTGCTGCTGCAGCTCGGGCAGGTGGGCCAGGATCCAGTCGATGGGGGCGCACCAGAGCATCCGGTCGACGTCGAAATGGGGCTGGAGCCGCAGGGTGATCCGGGTGACGATGCCGAGAGCGCCCAACGACAGGCGGGCGGCGGGCAGCAGTTCGGGATGCTCCTGCTCGGAGATCTCCAGTACGGCACCGGTCCCGGTGACCAGCCGCACCCCGGCCACCTGCGTGGAGAGGTTGCCGAAGTGGATCCCGGTGCCGTGGGTCCCGGTGGCTACGGCGCCGGCGATGGTCTGGTAGTCCACGTCGCCGAGGTTCTCCATCGCCAGGCCGAGGTGGGACAGTCCCTCGCCGAGGTGGCGGAGACGGGCACCCGCACCGACCGCTACCTGCCGGTTGGATCCGCCGACGGGTGGCACGTCGGTGAACTCGTCGAGGCTGACCAGGATGCCGTCAGTCCGCACCAGTGGGCTGGACGAGTGCCCGGAGCCCACCGGGCGTACCTTGACGCCCGCTTCCCGGGCCCGCTGGACCAGCGCCACCACCGCCGCCTCGTCCCCCGGTACGGCGTATTCCTGCGGCGTGAACCGCAGGCTGCCCGACCAGTTAATCCACTGCTCTGGCATGGGCGCTGCCTACCCCCGACCGAATGCCGCAAACCGCGCACCGGGACGACGGCGTCGGCTGCCCGGCCGCCGTCAGAGGATCCGGCCGTCCCGGTCGCGGGCTTTCAACCGTACGGTGGGGAGTTCCGGCGCCGGCAGCGGATCGCCGGCGTCGGCGACGGCGCCGAACCGGCGGCCGACCATCCAGTCCGTCCGGGCCGCCACCACCTCCTCGTGTGAGCGGCCGACGAAGTTCCACCACATCACCAGGGGCTCATCGAACGGTTCACCCCCGATGAGGAAGAGTCTGGCCGGACCGTCGGTCCGCACCGTGACCTCGGACCGGCCAGCTTCGAGGTAGAGCAGCGAGCCCGGCGCCAACGGGGTCCCGGACACCTCGGCGGCGCCGGTCATGACCAGCACCCCGTACTCGAAATCGCGCTCCAGCGGCAGGCGGGCGGCCCCACCGCCGGCACCGGCGAAACGCACCTCGACGCCGACCAGCGGGGTGTAGACGCGGGCCGGGGAACGGACGGAGCCGAACTCGCCGACCACCACCGTCACCAACGCTGCCCCGTCGGAGAGCACGGGCATGGCCGGGTAGTGGTCGAAGGCCGCCGCACCATGCCGGGCTGTCTCCGGCAGCGCCACCCACAACTGCAGCCCGTGCATGACCGGCGGGCGCTGCGGCGGGGAGTGTTCGGCGTGAGCGATGCCGTGCCCGGAGGTCATCAGGTTGAGCTGCCCGGGCACGATCGGCTGAACGTTGCCGAGGCTGTCGCGGTGCAGGATCTCCCCCTCCGCGAGCCAGGTGACCGTCTGCAGGCCGGTGTGCGGGTGCGGTGGGACCTGCAGACCCGGCCGCCCGTCGATGTTGTCGGGACCGAAGAGGTCGACGAAGCACCAGGCCCCGATCATCCTCCGCTGCCGCTGCGGCAGTAGACGACGCACGGTGGTGTAACGGCCCAGCGGCACGTCGTGCCCGGGCAGCAGCACGAATTCGGGCTCCGCGACCACTGCGGCGGTCCCGCCGTACAACGTCTGGCCACGATCACGGTTTATGTCACCCACGTCCCGATTCTACGGCCCGGGACGGGCCGGCACCGGCTCGCTGCGGGGCCGGTGCGGGTTCCGGCAACCGGGTGGGGCGGTGGGTCAGGGGCGGGAGGCGTGGGCGTTGAGTGCGGCGAGCTGGAGCTGCAGCGCCAGCCGTGCCCGGGGCGACTCGATGTCGAGGTGGACGATCTCCGCCAGCCGCCGCAGCCGGTACCGCAACGTGTTGGGGTGCACGTGCAGCTGCCGCGCGGCTTTGCGGGGGTCGCCCTGCTGTTCCAGCCAGGCGGCGAGGGTGGTGACGTAGTCGGTGCCGTGCCGGCGGTCGTGGGCGACGAGGTCGGGCAGTGGTCCCCCGATCAGTAGTTCATCGCGGGGCACCGCGGTGGCGGCGCGGTGCACCACCACGTCGGCCCAGGCGTCCTCGAACCGCAGCAGCGGGGCCGCTCGGCGGGACACGGCGTGCAACGCAAGCAGCTCGGCTGCTTCCGCGGAGGATTTGGGAAGATCCGCGAGGTTGTGGGCGAGGCTGCCGGAGGCGGCGCGCAGCGCCGGGTCGTGGAGGGCGATGTCGCCGATCAGCCGGTCCAGCCAGACCCAGGAGCCGGGCCCTTCACCGCCGTGCGCCACCACCGCGAAGAGGACCTCGCCGACGTCGGCGATCAGGGGATGCGCCCACCCGTACCGTCGGGCTATCGACTCCCACAGCGCCAGGTTGTGCACCATCTGCCTGGTCCCGCCGTGCGCGCCGAGCGCGACCACCCGCCACGGCGGTCGGGGCAGCCCCAGTTCCTGGCCGGTGGCGGTGGTGGCTCCGCGCAGGGCCGCCCGCAGCCGATCGGCGAAGACCCGGCGGGCGACGTCGGCCTGCACCCGGAGGCGGAGCAGGTGCAGCGCCAGCACCGACGCCGAGCCCTGCAGAGCGCGCAGCCGCTCCTCCGGCACCGGGCCGTCAACGACAGCCCAGATCGAGCCGAGCAGCTCACCGCCAGCGCGCACCGGGATCACCAGCCGGGGCAGGGTGCCGTCCGGCCCCTGCGGCACGAAAATCGGATCCGAGCTGGTGGTGAGTTTGCGGAAGACGCCGAGCGAACGGAAGTGGGCGACCAGTTCGCCGGGGACGCGTCGCCCGACGATGGTGGACATGCGGGCCGGGTCGGTCCGGTCCTGGCGCGCGGAGTAGGCGAGCACCCGCGAGCGGGCGTCCTCAATCGTCACCGGCGCATCGACGATGGCAGCGGCCGCATCGGCGAGGGCGAAGAGCTGGTCGTAAACTCCGGCGTCTCCAGCCTCGGGCAGGCCGGGCGCAGCCGCCCGGTCGATCACCCCGCGCAGCAGCCAGACCAACTGCGCCCATGATCCGTGAGCCTGCAGTTCGACCAGAGCCAGGTTGCCGTCGGCGGCGGCCGACACCACCCGGGGGTGCGAGGTCAGCGCAGGTTTGAGGACGATTCCGGCCACCCCGGACTCGGCGCAGCGTTCGATAACGGTGAGCGCCTGGTCGGGGGTGGCCAGGCCGACGCCGAGGACGAGGTCGCCGGGCTGGCCACCGGTTGTCTCGTCAAGTTCGGCCACGGTGACGTCGCGAACCTCCGCCCCGTCGACGGGGACGACAACCTTGAGCAGGGCGGCGCCGGCAGCCTCCACCACGTCCGCGACCGTGATCATAGGGGCAATCATGCCGCTGTTTGTTCGGTTCGGCCAATCACCCGGCGATTTCTTGGCCGCGTGGAACAATGACGTCGCGGGGCGGCAAGGCCAGGATTGCCCCGAACCTACTGCCTTAAAAGGAGAGCGGAATGCCTGGCACCGATTCTGTCGCTCCCGCCCCCCAGCGCGTCGCGGTCATCGGCGCGGGGATGGTTGGGCTGGCTACGGCATGGTTCCTGCAGGAGCGGGGGGTCGAGGTTACCGTCTACGACCGCAAGGGGGTGGCGGCGGGCGCCTCGTGGGGCAACGCGGGCTGGCTCACCCCGGGCATCACCACTCCCCTGCCGGAGCCGGCGGTGCTGCGCTACGGGCTGCGTGCCGTACTCAGCCCCTCGTCGCCGGTCTACGTGCCGTTACGCCCGGATCTCCGGATGCTGCGGTTCATGGCGGGCTTCGTGCGGCACAGCACCGCGACGAAGTGGCAGATTGCGATGCGGGCCTACATTCCGGCGAACCGACGCGCGTTGGAGGCGTTCGACACGTTGGAGGTCGGCGGGGTCACGGGGACGGTGCAGGAGGCCAAGTCGTTCATCGCGGCATACCGCTCGGAAGCGGAACGGACCGCACTGCTGGATGAGCTGAAACTCATCCGGGCGGCAGGCCAGGAGATTGAGTACGACGTCCTGACCGGGACCGAGGCGCGGGAGGTGGAGCCGTCGCTGTCGGACCGGGTCGGGGCCGCGGTCCGCCTCTACAATCAGCGGTTCATCAACCCCGGCCAGTACGTCGAGTCGCTCGGTGAATCGGTTCGGGCCCGCGGAACATCCATCGTGACGGGCGTGGATGTGGTCGACGTGCGTGACGAACGTTCGGGTGTGCAGGTGGTGACCTCCACCGGCTCGGCCGAGCGCTACGACGCGGTGGTGCTGGCCACCGGGACCTGGCTCGGGGACCTGGCCCGGCGGTTCGGCGTCAAGACCGTGGTGCAGGCTGGCCGTGGCTACAGCTTCAGCGTCCCGATCGAGCACGTCCCGGCCGGCCCGGTGTACTTCCCGGCGCAGCGGGTCGCCTGCACGCCGCTCGGTGATCGGCTGCGCGTCGCCGGGATGATGGAGTTCCGCAAGGCGGAGGCACCGCTGGACCCGCGCCGGATCAGGGCGATCGCCGAGGCTGCGCAGCCGTTGCTGCGCGGCGCGGACCTGGACGCCCGTACCGACGAGTGGGTCGGTTCACGCCCCTGCACCCCCGACGGGCTGCCGCTGATCGGCCGCACTGCCGCCCCGCGGGTCTTCGCCGCCGGTGGGCACGGGATGTGGGGCATCACCCTCGGGCCGCTCACCGGTCAGCTGCTCGCCGAACAGATCACCACCGGCCGGGAGCCGGCCGAACTGCGCCCCTTCAACCCGCTGCGCTGACGGCGGTCCGCCACGATGGGCTTCGCTGCCGCCATACAGGTGGCAGCGAAGCCCGATGTCCTCAGCACCAACCGTTGACCGGATTGTTGGCGCTGCTGTCGATGGGCGGGTCCCGCTAATTCTGGCTCTGGTTGACGTGCGACTCATGGCGCCTCCTGGGACGACCAGTCCTGGCAACTCATGGTTGCGCCATCAGTCGACATATGTCAATGTATGGAAATTCCCCCTTGTTTCCCGCAAGTCCGGCAAAAGATCGACTTGCGGGAATGATCGGTAAGGAGGCCATCGTGAACCATCCGGCGGGCACATCCCATCTTCGTAGCGGTCATCGACGGCAGGGGCTGCGTCGGCTTGCGGCCATCGCAGCATCCGCGGCCGTGGTGGCCGCCGGCCTGGTCACCTTCACAACCGCCCCCGCCGCCGCGGACCACGGCAGCACCGGCCTGCAGGGCATCGACGTATCGCACTGGCAGGGCAGCATCAACTGGACGTCGGTACGCAACGCCGGGATCCAGTTCGCCTACATCAAGGCCACCGAAGGCACCAGCTACAAGGACCCGCGGTTCAACGACAACTACCCGCAGGCCTACTACGCCGGCGTGATCCGTGGCGCCTACCACTTCGCCCGGCCTAACGTCTCCACCGGCACCGCCCAGGCCGACTACTTCGTCAACAACGGCGGCGGCTGGTCCCGGGACAACCTGACCCTGCCCGGGGTGCTCGACATCGAGCACAACCCCTACGCGGGCGGCATGTGCTACGGGCTGAGCACCACCGCGATGCGCCAGTGGATCACCGACTTCTACAACCGGTACAAGGCCCGCACCACCCGCGACGTCGTCATCTACACCACGGCGAGCTGGTGGAACACCTGCACCGGATCCTGGACCGGGATGGCCAGCAAGAGCCCGTTGTGGATCGCCCACTGGGGTGTGCACGCCCCCACTCTCCCCGCCGGCTGGTCCTCCACCACCTGGAGCTTCTGGCAGTGGACCAGTTGCCGCTCGGTCTCCGGTATCTCCGGCTGCGTCGATGGAAACAAGTTCAACGGCACCCGGGATCGGCTGCTGGCGCTGGCCAACAACACCGCCTGATGCCGCTTCAGCTGAGCCGGCTGCCGCTTTGGCCGCCGGCTCGGCCGTGCCGACCTGATCCGATACGGTTCTCGGCGTGCTCCTCGGACGCTCTCTTCTCCTGTTCGTCCTGGCCGCCCTGGCCGAGATCGGCGGGGCCTGGCTGATCTGGCAGGGCTGGCGGGAGCACCGCGGCCTCTGGTGGATCGCCGCCGGGGTCATCGCCCTCGGCAGCTACGGCTTCATCGCCGCGCTGCAACCCGACGCCCACTTCGGACGCATCCTGGCCGCGTACGGCGGCATCTTCGTTGCCGGCTCCCTGGCCTGGGGGGTCGTGGTCGACAAGTTCCGCCCGGACCACTGGGACCTGATCGGCGCGGCCATCTGCCTGGTGGGTGTCGCCGTCATCATGTACGCCCCGAGGGGCTGACCTGATCGGCTGCCCGCTCGCCGCCGGCTCACGACCCGCCCCCCTGTGACGTTAACCATTTTCCATTCCTGGATTATCGGCGTACTGTATCGATCCAGAAGCCCCTCTGGATCGATACAGAAGAGGTCGCCATGGTGGTGACGCTGCAAACCATCGCCGACGCGGTCGGCGTCTCCCGCAGCACCGTCTCCAACGCCTACAGCCGCCCCGATCAACTCTCGGCGGAGGTGCGCGAGAAGATCCTGGAGACGGCACGCCGGCTGGGCTACCCGGGGCCGGACCCGGTCGCCCGGTCGCTGCGCCGAGGCCGCGTCGGAGCAATCGGGGTGCTCTTCACCTCGGCGCTGTCGTACGCCTTCACCGACCCGTACGCCGTGCAGTTCCTGCGCGGGCTCTCCGAGGCGGCGGAGCAGCACGACAACGCGCTGCTGCTGCTCCCGCTGTCGGCCGAAGACGACGAGGCCGCGGCGAACGCGATACGCAACGCGGCGGTTGACGCGTTCTGCATCTACTGCCTGCCCGACTGGCCCCGTTCATTGGCGGCGATCCGCGCGCGAGGCCTCCCCCTCGTACGCTGCGAACTCAGCGACGACAACGAGCCGAACACCGCCTATGTCGGTATCGACGAGGCAGCAGCCGCCCGCCTCGCCGGTGAACACGTCATCCGGCTCGGCCATCGCCGTATCGCGGTGATCGCCGAATTGTTCGAAACCGAACGGCAGACCCGACCGGTCGTCATCGAGTCTCCCGACGATATTCCCTACTACGTCACCCGGGAACGACTGCGCGGATACCAGGATGCGGTGCGGGCCGCAGGCATAGCGTGGTCGGACGTGATCGCCGTCAACGCCGCCCACAACAGCCGGGAGTCGGGGGCGGCAGCAGCAGCCTGTGTCCTCGACAGCGCGCAGCGCCCGATGGCGATACTCGTCGCCAGCGACATCCTCGCCCTCGGCGTGCTGGACGCCCTGGCCGCACGCGGCCTGCGCCCCGGACGGGATGTCTCCGTGGTCGGCTTCGACGACATCCCCGACGCGGCGACCGCCGGGCTGACCACCATCCGGCAGCCCGCGATCGAGCGGGGCCGCATCGCCGGAACCCTGCTCCTTGACCCCGCCGCCCATCCGGAGCGTCGGATCGTGCTTCCGACCGAACTCGTCGTACGAACCAGCACCGGACCGTCATTCATCGGGAGTAATTAATGGATCCACTGGGCATGATCATCGCTCTGCAGGAAACCGACCGCCACCTGCGCTCGGCTCGGCCGGATGCGCCGGTCGAGCCGGAGCCCCCGGCACCACCTCCCTCGAAGGCCCGCCACGGCGACGCGCTGCGCTGCCGGGCCGCCGGCATGCTGCGCCGCCTCGCCGACCGCGTCGAGCCCTGCCAGTCGGCGGTCTGATAGCGGCCGCAGAGGGCACGGGCTTGACCTCATCCCCGCTTCAACTGCTGGGATCTCGCCATGAACTTCAAGGGAGTACGGGTCGCGGTGACCGGGGCTGGTCGTGACACCGGACGCAAGCTGGCGTTGGCGTTCGCGGAGCGCGGCGCCCAGGTGTTTGTTTCGGCTCGGAACGCGGCAGCCGCCGCACGTACTGCCGAGCTGATCGCAGAACGAGGACGGGGCTCAGCGGAGGCGTTCAGCTGCGACCTGACCAGCCCCGACTCGATCCGGCGGTTCTCGGCGGCCCTGGCCGACCGCACCGAGCACCTCGACGTTCTCGTCAACAACGGTGCCGCCTGGCTGCACGGGGCGGACCTCGACGACATCGACGACGACGACATCGTGGCCGCGATCGCCGGCGCCGCGACGGGCACCGTGCTGCTGACCAAGCACCTGCTGCCCCTGCTCCGCGCCTCGACGCGTCCCGATATCGTCAACATGGTCTCCACCTGCGGGGAGGTCGGCTATCGCCACCCACGGGCGCACCCGGCCTACTACGCCGCGAAACACGCCCAGGCCGGGTTCGCGGACATCCTGTCCTACCGGCTGCGAGCCGAAGGGATCCGGGTCATCTCCCTCTTTCCGCCGGATTTCGTCCAGGACGGCCCGCGCGAAGCGCACCGGGACCTGACCGCACAGTCAGTAGTGGAGTGTGTCCTGTTCGCGGTCGGCCAGCCCCGGGACTGCTTCATTCGGGAGTTCCGCTTCGAACAGGTGCAGCCGGTGCCGGACCTGAACGCTCAGTAGCCGTCGGCGGTGGGGGCATTCTGGCCGCCGTCGACCGGGATCCAGGCACCGTTGATTGCCCGGGATTCATCCGACAGCAGGAACGCGATCACGTTGGCCACGTCGTCGGGGTCGAGGAGCTGCCCGTTCGGGAACTCGGCGGCGAAGCGTGCGTAGGCCGCCGGGTCCTCGGTGCGCATCCGCTCCCACCGTTTGCCGGGAATCAGCATCGAGCCCGGGCAGACGGCGTTGACCCGGATCCGCTGCGGCCCCAACTCGCGGGCCAGGCAGACAGCGAGATGGTTGAGGGCGGCCTTCGCCACCCCGTACGGGGACTGCGGCACCGGCTTCCAGCCGGAGATCGAGGAGACCAGCACGACGGATCCGCCCCCCGCCTCGGCCATCGGCTCGACCGCCGCCCGCACCGCCGTCACCGCCTGCCCCACGTTCCGGTCAAAGGTGGCGATCCAGTCGGCGGTCGACGATCCGAGCAGCCCCGGCCCGGCATCACCGCCCACATTGACCACCAGCCCGTGCAGTCCGCCGAGGACGCGCGCTGATTCGTCGACGAACGCCTCCAGGGCCGCATGGTCGGTCACGTCCAGCGCCCGGGCGTGCACCCGGGGTGCTGGTGTGCGCCGCAGTTCCTGCGCCATGGCCTGGAGTCGTGCCTCGGTGCGGGCGCAGATCGCCACGGAGCCACCGGCGGCGGCGATCCTGCGCGCCACCACGGCGCCCAGCCCGCTGCTCGCACCGGTCACCACGACGGCCCGCCCGGCCAGACCACCCGCATCCATCATTCGATCCCGCTGGCCCCGAGCATCATCTTGATCTCCGACCGGAACGCCACATCGTTGACGATCTTGATGTCGGGGCCGAGCGCGAGCAGCAGATTCTCGCCGGTGCGTTTCCGCAGCCGCATCCGCACCGGCACCTCTCCGGGGTGGGCCAGCAGCGTGCGTTTCAGTTCGTGGACGAACTCCAGGTTCACCCGGTCGATCGGTGTCACCAGGGTGACCGGCGGCTCCCCGTCGATCATTGCGGCGGAGACGTCGAGGATGGCGAGGTCCTGCCCGAAGACGCTGGTGTCGCCGTCGCGCAGGCTGACATGGCCGGTCACCTTGACCACGATGTCCTCGGCCAGGTGGTCCCGCAGCAGCTCGTAGGTTTTGGGGAAGAAGAGCACCTCGACGCTACCGGTGAGGTCTTCCAGGGTGACGATCGCCCACGACGCCCCCTGCTTGGTGATCCGGCGGTTGATGCTGGAGATCATGCCGGCGAGCACGACCGGCTTACGGTCGGGCGTCTCCTCGGCGAAGATCTCGCTGATCATCTGCTCGGAGTGGGCTTTGAGGATCCGTTCCGTCCCGGCCAGCGGATGGTCGGAGACGTAGAGGCCGAGCATGTCCCGCTCCAGCGCCAGCTTCTCCTTCTTCGGCCATTCCTGGCCGGTGAAGACCAGATCGAGGCCGACGACGGTGGGCTCCGCCGCATCCCCCGCCCCACCGAAGAGGTCGAACTGGCCGGCGGCCTCCTGGCGTTTGACGCCGACCACCGCGTCGATGGCGGCCTCGTGGTTGGCCATCAGATCCCGGCGGGTGTGGTCGAGCTCGTCGAAGGCACCAGCCTTGATCAGGGACTCGACGGTGCGTTTGTTGCAGACCACCAGGTCGACCTTGGAGAGGAAGTCCGAGAAGGAGGTGTAGCGGCCCTTGGCGTTACGCGACTCGACGACCGAGGTCACCACGTTGGTGCCGACGTTGCGTACGGCGCCGAGCCCGAAGCGGATGTCGGTGCCGACCGGGGTGAAGGCGTGGGCGGACTCGTTGACGCAGGGCGGCAGGACCTTGATGCCCATGCTACGGCACTCGGCCAGGTACAGGGCCATGGTGTCTTTCCGATCGCCGACGGAGGTCAGCAGCGCGGCCATGTACTCGGTCGGGTAGTTGGCCTTCAGGTAGGCCGTCCAGTAGGCGATTAGCCCGTACGCAGCGGTGTGCGCCTTGTTGAAGGCGTAGTCGGCGAAGGGCACCAGCACGTCCCAGACCGCCTGGCAGGCGGCGTCGGAGTAGCCGTTGGCCCGCATGCCCGCCTGGAAGGGCACGAACTCCTTGTCCAGGATCTCCTTGTTCTTCTTACCCATCGCCCGGCGCAGCAGGTCGGCTTGCCCGAGCGTGTATCCGGCAAGGCGCTGCGCGGCACGCTGCACCTGCTCCTGATAGACGATCAGCCCGTACGTGTCTTCCAGGATCTCCCGCAGCGGCTCCTCCAGCTCCGGATGGATCGGGGTGACCTCCTGCTGGCCGTTCTTGCGCAGCGCGTAGTTGTTGTGCGAGTTGACGCCCATCGGGCCCGGCCGGTAGAGGGCGAGGACGGCGGAGATGTCCTCGAAGTTGTCCGGCTTCATCAACCGCAGCAGCGAGCGCATCGGCCCACCGTCAAGCTGGAACACGCCCAGCGTGTCGCCGCGGGCCAGCAGCTCGTAGGTGGGCTTGTCATCCAGCGAGAGGTTGAGCAGATCGATCTTCCGACCGGTGGTGGCCTCGATGTTCTTCATCGCGTCGTCGATGATGGTGAGGTTGCGCAGGCCGAGGAAGTCCATCTTCAGCAGGCCGAGCTTCTCGCAGGTCGGGTAGTCGAACTGCGTGATGATCGTGCCGTCCGCGTCGCGCTGCACCAAGGGGATGTGGTCGATCAGCGGCTCCGCCGACATGATCACCCCGGCGGCGTGGACGCCGAGCTGGCGCACCAGCCCCTCCAGGCCCTTGGCCACCTCCATCACCTTGGCGACGTCGGGCTCGTTCTCCACCAACTGCCGCACCTCGGCCGCCTCGGCGTACCGGGAATGGCTCTTGTCGAAGATGCCCGACAGCGGGATGTCCCTACCCATCACCGCCGGCGGCATCGCCTTGGTGATCCGGTCGCCGAGCGCGTACGGGTAGCCCAGCACCCGGCAGGCGTCCTTGATCGCAGCCTTGGCCTTGATCGTGCCGAAGGTAGCGATCTGCGCGACCCGGTCCGAGCCCCACTTCTCGGTGACATAGCGGATGACCTCGCCACGCCCACGCTCGTCGAAGTCGATATCGATGTCGGGCATCGACACGCGCTCGGGGTTGAGGAACCGCTCAAAGATCAGCCCGTGCTGCAGCGGGTCCAGGTCGGTAATGCCCAAGGCGTACGCGACGATGCTGCCGGCCGCCGAACCACGGCCCGGACCGACCGGGATGCCGTTGTTCTTCGCCCACATGATGAAGTCCGACACCACCAGGAAGTAGGCCGGGAAGCCCATCTCGCAGATGATGTCCAGCTCGTACTCGGCCTGCTTGCGCCGCTCCTCGTCGTAGCCGCCCGGCCACCGCCGGTCCATGCCCGCCCAGACTTCCTTACGGAACCACGTCTCCTCGGTCTCCCCCTCGGGGACCGGGAACTTCGGCATCAGGTTGCGGCTGACGAACATGTCGGTGGTGTCGACCCGCTCGGCGATGAGCAGGGTGTTGCGGCAGCCTTCCTGCCACGCCTCCGAGGAGTCGATGCCGTACATCTCCTGGGCGGACTTGATGTAGTAGCCGTCGCCGTCGAAGCGGAACCGGTCGGTGTCGCTGAGCATGCTGCCGGTCTGCACACAGATCAACGCGTCGTGGGCCTCGGCCTGGGAGGCGTAGGTGTAGTGCGAGTCGTTGGTGACCACCGGCGGGATCTTCAGCTTCCGGCTGATCTCCAGCAGCCCGTCGCGGACCCGCTTCTCGATCTCCAGGCCGTGGTCCATCAGCTCCAGGAAGAAGTTCTCCCGGCCGAAGATGTCCTGATATTTCGCGGCCGCCGCCAGCGCCTCGTCGGGCTGGCCGAGCCGCAGCCGGGTCTGCACCTCCCCCGACGGGCAGCCGGTGGTCGCCATGATCCCGGCGGAGTGCTCGGCGAGCAGGTCGGCGTCCATCCGGCCCCGCACGTAGTGGCCTTCGATGGAGGCCCGGGAGTTCAACCGGAAGAGGTTGTGCAGCCCTTCGGCGTTCCGCGCCCACATGGTCATGTGGGTGAAGGCACCGTTACCGGAGACGTCGTCTCGCCGCTGCTCGGGCGTGCCCCAGTGGATCCGCTTCTTGTCGAACCGCGACGCCGGCGCCACGTACGCCTCGACCCCGATCACCGGGGTGATGCCGGCCGCCTGCGCCTGCTTGTAGAACTCGTACGCGCCGTGCATGTTGCCGTGGTCGGTGATCGCCACGGCCGGCATGCCGAGCCGTTTGGCCTCGCCGAAGAGTTCCTTCAACCGCGCCGCACCGTCGAGCATCGAGAACTCGGAGTGAACATGCAGGTGGACGAACTGCTTCGTCACAGCAACCCCCATACGGCAGAACGACCCGGCGCGACAGCCACCGAGACTAGCCCGCTCCCCCGACGCTCCCGCCCACCCGCCCCTGCGCGTCGGCCCCCGCATATCCGGAGTCAGGACCATCGTCGTAAAGCAAGATCATTCACTCGTGATCTTTCCTCAACCTCGTCCCAGCTTGAGTGCAGGACGGGCGGCTATTCGGCGTTGGACCACGACCGGGTGGAGAGGACGAGGCGGTAGCCGTCCGGGTCTTCGATGGTGACCCCCCACCGGTCCCAGTAGGCGCTCTGCGAGACGCGCCTGCCCCCGGCCTGCTCCAGACGGGTGACGAGCGCTTCGTCGATCGGTTCACCCAGATAGAGCACGAGAAGATCCTCGACGGATGGGGTGGGAGCCACGGAGAGGTTCGGGCCGCTGACGAACTCCAGGTGCCATGACGCGTCGCGCCAACCCAACATCAACAGGTCATGTTCCCCCGGGCTACCCGCGGCCCGATAGAGCACCTCCAGCCCCAGTCCACGTACATAGAAACGTTCCACCGCATCCAGGTCGCGGCTGGGCCGTGCGATACGAACGTGTGCCTTCGGATCGATCATCCCTGTGCTCCAACTGCTGTGCTGAAGTCGGCCGCGCCGATCACCAGAATCTTCTTACCCTCCATGAGGGACTTCGGCTCAGTCATGGCCCCAGGCTCGTACCTGAACCAATGTTGAAGTCAAGCCAAACCCGGGCATCCGCGGTTCGTCCGCCTCCGGCTGCGCCGAGCGCGAAGCGCTCGGCTAGGTCCAGATGCAGGCCGGATGCCTGAAACTCACACCTGAGAGGGAGGCGGGGCCGGTGAACCGGCTTGGATACTGAGGCGATGCGGGAGCATTGGCGACGGCTGGCCGAGTGGGGGCGGAGCCGACCGCCCCTGCAGGTGGACGCGCTGATCGCGATCGCTTGCTATCTCTACATGGTCATCAGCGCGGTAAGAGGCCACCGGGCCGATTGGTGGGTCTTCGCGCTCATCGGGTTCAACACCGTACCGCTGCTCTGGCGCCGCCGGAATCCGTTCCTGGTCACCGCGCTGGTCGGTGTCGGCACCACCTGGCTGGCGCTCGCCGGGGCCCTGGGCAACGTCCCGATGGCGCAGCTCGTGGTCACCTACACGTTCGCGGCACTGTCACCGCCGGTGCACCGGATCATCCTGCTGATCGGCACGGTCGTCGGGATCATCGTCTCCATCGTCCCGCACGGTGAGGTGCTCGCCTTCGGGCCAAACGGCATCGCGTTCGTGGTCGCGTACGCGTTGGGCACCAGTGCCCGGGCACGCCGGGACCGGATCGCGATGCTGGAGGAGCGGGCCCGCCGGCTGACCGAGGAGCAGGAGGCGGCCGCTGCTCGCGAGCGGGAGCGGATCGCCCGCGAGGTGCACGACATCCTCGCCCATTCGATGAGCCTGGTGGTGGTGCAGGCCGAGGCCGGCCCGGTGGTGGTGCGCACCGATCCGGACAAGGCCGAGGCGATTTTCGACACCATCTCGTCGACGGCACGGGATGCGCTCATACAGCTGCGCCGGGCGCTGGGCGTACTCCGGTCGGAGGGGCCGACGCGCGCCCCGTTGCCGGGCCTCGGCGAGGTCGCGTCCCTGGTCGAGAACGCCCGCCAAGCCGGCCTGGCCGCCACGCTTGAAGAGTACGGCGAGCGGCGGCCAGTGCCGGCCGACGTGGGCGTGACCGCGTACCGGATCGTGCAGGAGGCGTTGACTAACACGTTGCGGCACGCCGGAGCCGACCGGGTTTGGGTCCGGCTGGACTGGCGTGACGCCGCGCTGCACCTCGAGGTGAGCGACGACGGGCGCGGGATATCCGGGGACCGCAGGACCGACGGGCTCGGACTGGTCGGCATGCGGGAGCGGGTGGCGGCGGCCGGTGGCGCACTGACCATCGGTCCGGGCCCCGACGGTACGGGTTTCCGGGTCGCCGCGACGCTGCCGCTGGGGTAGGAAGGGCCCGTGACCGACAAACCGCTGCGGGTGCTCATCGCCGACGACCAGGCGCTGGTGCGGGGTGGGTTCGCCATGATCCTGGACGCCCAGCCCGACATCACCGTGGTCGGTGAAGCTGCCGACGGCGCGGAGGCGATCCGCCGGGCACGGGAGCTCGGGCCGGACGTGGTGCTGATGGACATCCGCATGCCGCACGTGGACGGCATCCAGGCGACGGCCCGGATCTGCGCGGAGATGCCAGTCCGGGTGCTGGTGCTGACCACTTTCGACCTCGACGAGTACGTCTACGACGCGCTGCATGCCGGGGCGAGCGGCTTCCTGCTCAAGGACATGCGCCGGGAGGAGCTGGTCAACGCCGTACGGGTGGTGGCCTCCGGCGAGGCGCTGCTGGCGCCCACCGTGACCCGCCGGCTGATCGCCGACGTGGTGTCGCGTGGCCGGTCGGCGCAGCCCGGCCCGCCGCCGTCGGCCCGGCTCGCGGCGCTG
>DASULK010000025.1:0-6376 GCA_036278255.1 Micromonospora sp. | reverse complement strand
CGGCTCAGTGAGCTGATCCCTGAGTAAGCGGCGACAGCCGAGGCCATGCGGGCGCTTCCTGCTATTCCGTTCGATTCGGGACCTCCGCGCAAGCGGAGGATCTGGTATTCAGCGCCCGCGCTCTCCTCGGACTGTGGCCAGTGGGCCACAGGAATCTTTCGACCACATCCCGATCTGACCGAGGAAGCAGCGCCGCGTTGCTTCGACGACGCACTCACATCGGCTGATGATCGGACGCAGGGCCTACGGGAGGGTCTGTCGCGGAGGGTAGCGCTTGGGACGACGGCGCCCAGCAAGCTATACGGCCGGATGCGCAGGGCCGGCAGCGCTCCCGGTAGAGCGAAGAGCTGTGGGTGATTAGACGCCTGCGGCGAGGAGCCACGATCGCTATGGCGGGTGGGTCGGCGTGCGGGCGGCGGGGCAGAGTCGCTCGTACTCTGAGATCGCCATCACCGGCTCCGCGGCGCACAGGTCGGGGGAGCGCGGTGGTCGTCCCGGTCGGATAGCTTCGCCGGGTGGTTGATCGAGTGGTGCGACCCGGCGATGTCGCGGTGATGAGGTTGTCTGACGGCGCGTACGGTGCCTGTCAGGTTACGGGCGTCGAAGGTCGGGTGACCTCGGCGTATGCGCTGTGCTGGCACTCGGTAGATCGGCCGACCCTGAGCGAGCTGCGCGGCGTTGAGCCGCTGGCGCTTGACCATCATGCCCATGACGGACGGCTTGCTCACTTTTCGATTGGCCGCTGGCATGCGGTGCCGCCGGGGTTCACGTGGATCGGAAGCCTGCCCGTTCCTGAGGGTGTGCCGGCGTTGTCGAACACGTACTCGGGCTGGCAGTCACTTGCCGACGATGTGGTCAGGCAGCGCCGCTGGGACCGGGAGCTACCGGCGGCAGCGAAGGCCGCCTACCGTGCGGCGGCCACCCGCGGTCAGGTCGATGTCGACTTCGGTGCCGGGGCGGTGGCGCTCGGCGCGGCCACGCCTCGACTGGACCTGAGCGGTGAGGGTTCGATAAGGGTGCCTTCGTCCGGGTCGGTGCGGTGGTCCGCGCTCGATCAGCTGCCCCGCTGCACGGCGTTGACGTGGACCGGCCCGGACCGGGGCCTCGCCCGCGCGTTGGCAGACCGCCCTGTTGTCTCGTCGCTGGCGTGGCGGGACGCCCCGCCGGTCGTGGATCTGACCGGTACCGGTCTGCATCACGTGTCGCTGGCCGGTCCGGATGTTCGCGAGGTGCGGCTGCCCCGTGGCCTGCACGGCCTTGAGCTGGCGGCAGTGGACCCGGGTCTGGCCGTGTACGCGGCGGACGGCGGCCGATGGCTTCATCTCATCCTGGCCGGCGCTGATGCGGAAACGACGGTTCCTGCAGGCCTGCACGGTGTTCGAGAGGTCACCCTGGACGGTGGCGGCACCATGTCCGCCACTGCCGCGGGAACTGAAGGAGCTGGAGAGCTTCCGGATCCACTGGCGCAAGCCCCCCGGACAGCTGGCCGACGCCGCTGCGCTGGCCAGTCTGACCCATCTGGCCGTCATCGAGCTTGTCGATGGCTACGGCCTGGACGCGGACACACTGCCTGAGCTGACCTCGCTGACGCAGCTGAGCATCCGCGGTCTACGCCGATCGATCGTGCCGGCTTTGAAGGCCCGGTACCGCGGCCCCGGGGTGCGTCTGGTCATCGAAGGCGCGAAGCCCGACACGTGGCTGGCCGCCAACCTGAACAACCCGTTTCGGGACTGGGTCGACGACGACGCCCGAGGCGGAGCCGCCGCCTGCAAGGCATACGCCAGCGCGCTCCGCGCCATTGACAAGCTTCCGCAGGACCGTGATGGGCGAGCCGACGAGGCTGAAGCAGTCCTGCGCACCCTGGTTGAGGCGCTCAACAGCATCGACCAGAAGCACGAGATCATCGACACGCTGCGCCGAGAGGAAGCCTTCGACGCGTTCGTGGAACTCGCTGCCCGAGCTGAAGTCCCAGCCCACATGGCCGACCAGTGGTTCGACGAGTGGCGTGACTTCTAACTGACTCCATGCGGGCCTACTGCCTGCGTCTCGAGCGATGCAAGACCAGACCAGGGCGCTACCAGTATCGGGTTCGCCCCGGGTCGGGTCTCGAACCGGATGGGATTGGCGGGGTTTGCCGTCGGGGGAGGGGCGCGGTCGTGTCGGGCAGGATAGCGGGGTGGCGGTGGGGTTGGACTGGGCGAGTTTCGAGCGTGTGCTGGTAGACGCCCTGGTGCAGGCCGTTCGGTCGACCGTCGCCGAGCATTCTGACGAGCGGTTCTACGCCGCGGCGCTGGACCGGATCTACCGCGAGATCGATGGTCGGATCACGCTGCCGAACCTCGCGATGAACAGTGTCGAGGCGTTGGCGCAGCTTCCCGCCGAGGCGCAGGCGGAGGCGCGGTGGAACGCCGCCGACTGGGACCACTACGACGACGAGTGGCTCTCCGAGGACCTGGCCCGGGATTGGGAACGGCAGCTGGCCGCGGAGGCCTATCGAGGGACGACCCGGCAGTGGGAGGCGACGTTTCGCCGGTATCTTTCGATGCTCGTCCGCGTGTGTAAGCGAGCCAGGGTCGCACTTCGCGCCAGCGGTGTCATCGACCGGGAGTTCGTGGTGCTGCTGCTCGACGACGAGTACCACGAAACGCTGATCAAACGCGTCCTCACCAAGGGCGAGGTAAGCCGGTATTTTCCCGATTACGACCAGCGGGCAGTTGAGTTGGCGCGGGTCGCCGCGCTGCCGGATTCCGAGCGCGCCGTGTACTACGTCGCCCGGCTGGAGGCATTTGACGGCCCGATCAGCGGCGAGGAAGCCGAGGTGGCGCTGCGTGATCTCGGGTCGGCCGCGTTTCCCGCCCTGATTCCCATGCTGGCTGCCAAGGGCAGGGCGTGGCAGGGCGCCAAACTGCTGGCCGACATCGGCCGACCCGACGACGACGTCGTACGAGCGCTGCACGCGGCGTTGACGTGGTGTGAGGGGTCGGACCAGTCGTGGGTAGCTTGTGCGTTATCGCGCCTCGGCCGTCTGGACCTCGTGCTCGACCAGGTCGACCGGCTTCCACAGAGGGTCGTCGTCAGCACCGTGGTCGCGCCGTACACCAGCTTCCGCAACCACACGGTCGCCGTCGCACGCCGGCTGGACTACCGGCCGTTGCGGGACGTCATCGAGCGCTGGCCGGCGTACATTCCGGCGCTGGTTGAGGAGCTCAAACCAGGCCGGGGGTATTGCGATATCACCGTTGACGAAGTGGACGAAGTGATCCGCGGGCTGACCTCGCCGCACGTCGTTGTCCGCCGGCACGCGGTGTGTGTACTCGGCGAAAGGCGTCTCGGTGCCGCCGTCGCCCGACGAGTCCTGTCGTTACTCGGACAGGCCGTCAGTCAGGACCCGGACGCCACCGTGCGGAGGCTGGCAATCCTGTCCCTGCTGCGGTGGCAGAAGGACTCCCACCGGTACGCGAACGTGGTCCGCGAGGCACTAAACGATCCAGCCGCAGACGTCCGTGAAACCGCCGCCTACTGGCTACGCGAACAGAACGACCAGGTGGGGAGCTGCTAACTCGCCACCCGTTCCGTTGCGTGCCCGGCTCACCTGGCCAGGTGAGCGCCAGGAACAAAGCCGTCCATTCGATCCCGGCAACCAGGCATCTGGTACAGCATGAGAAACGCACGAGCAGCGTGTCTTCCTAGGACGATCTAGGGGGCGTGTCGTGGGTCACGGCGTCGGCTCGCACCGCACGGGATAGCGGACAACCGCCGATACGCGGATGCTCGCGTGGCTCACGCGGTGTGGTCGAGGAGGTCCCGTCCCAGCGCCGGCATCGTCAGCGGGGTGGGACGGCTGGATGCTCCGGGCAGCCGTGCAGGATTGGCCTGGCCTTGGTGGGCTCGAACTCCGGGTATGGCCTAGGGATATCTGATCGTAATCATGCTGGTGGTCGGGTAGAACAGCGTCGTG
Source organism: Micromonospora sp. (assembly GCA_036278255.1). GTDB lineage: Bacteria > Actinomycetota > Actinomycetes > Mycobacteriales > Micromonosporaceae > DASULK01. Next base: position 2,418 of record DASULK010000025.1, on the reverse strand, counting down.
GATGTTGAGGAGATCCGGGGCGATAAGGGCCGTGTCCGCGCTCGCCGTGGAGATCTGATACGTGGCGGCCGCTGGCAGGGTCGGCTCCTCGATGTCACGTCTGCGCCCCGACGTGCGGGGCTTGCGGTGGAGGTCACCGCGGGGAGGCGTCTTCAGATCCGGCAGGGATCGGCGGTCGTGTTCCTTGCCCGCCAGCACGCTGCTTACCACCATGTCGATTACCTGCGGTTGGATGGTTACAGGTCGGTCTTGCCGCCTATCCGGTCAGTGGAGGCACGCCAGCTCGGCGGGGTCCCGGCTACCGACCGGGACATGCGGTGGGCGTACCGGTTCGCGGATCTGCTGACTACCAGCGGGGTTGGGCCGCTGTATCCGAGCCGGTGGTTGTTGCAGGCGAGCGCACCGTACCTGCGCTATGTGGCGGCGTTCGAGTCGGTACTCAAGCCTGCCCCGATTGTCGATCGGTGGTCCCAGCTGCTGGTCGACGATGGTGCCGGTGAGCTGGACTGGTACGTCCACAACGGCAGTGGTCTCGTCCTCGCCATGCGACCGATGCCCGAGCGCGACGATGCGCGGGTGAAGGCCTACCGTAAGCAGGTCCGTGACGGCAGCCTGCCGCCGATCCTGTTGTGGTGGGTGAGCGGTCTGGATTGTTATCTGCTTCTCGACGGGCATGACCGGCTTGCCGCGTGCCTGGTCGAGGTGGTGGAACCGCCGCTGATGACGCTGACGGCGGTCGTCGACTCCGACGAAGTGGGCCGGCGGAACGCGTGGTCGGTGCGTCGTCATGTCGAGACCGTCACCCACATCGAACGCGAGATTTCGAAGGGCACGCCGGGAGCCGCGGACGCTCTGGTCGCCGAGCAACGTCGGTTCGCTGACGAACTCGTGGCACCGCAGGTCGGTGCGAAACCTACCCGGGCCTGGGTGCTCTCCGGCGGGGTATCTGCATGGAATCGCGTGGCAGCCCTGGCCAATCCCCTGTGGGCTGAAGATCATCGCTGATCGCCATGGCCGATTCGTGACAGGGTCATCGTCGCTCACGCACGACCAGCGCTGTGCAACTGGCCTTCAGACGACGGCGACGGACACGGTCACCGGAAATCGACTCGGCGCCGAACGCCTTGGCGGACTCCTTCTCGTCGCCCGCATACGCGTCGGCAGGGCCGGTGCATAGATTCGGTAAGGGGCCGCTCTTCCGCAGCCTCGGGCAGGGGTCGGGGAAACTGCTTGTCGGTAGGCGCCCTGCCTGCCTAGCCTGCTGGCTGTGCGAGCCCTTCATCTTCAAACTCATCCGGTGTGTCGGTGAGCGGTCGTCTTGGCGCAAGCGGCCAGACATACCGTTGCGTGTCCACGTCGAGGCGACTCTGGAACGCCGGCAGCAGATGGAAGGCGGCCGCAGCGAGCAGGTGGAGGCGAGGCTGCAACGCCTGCGGGGGCGGGGTGGGCGTTGTCTGAGCAGGGTGAGCGTGGCTTGTATGGATGAGGCTGCCAGTGCCCCTCGGATCCGGTTCCGGTTCGAGCTGCGCCCGCTGGCCCAGGTGCATCCCTGGGGCCGGGAGCGGCGAACGCTGCACTGGTTCGGCCTGACCGATGGCTGGTACTGGATCGAACTGAACGGTCACGAGCTGCTGCGCTATTCCGACCAGACGGTGCGCCGCTGGCAGGCCGATGGCTACGAGGGCATGCCCTACGTCGACTACTACGTGGTTCGGCTGTGGGAGGACCTGCTGCAGTTACTGCCAGCCGTACTCGAGCCGGTGCCCGCCGACCTGGTGCCGTTCATCGAAGCAGACTCCACCGCCTGGCCAGAGCGGGGTGAGCACGAGGAAGACTTCACCGCCGAGGTCTGGGACGGCGACCGCGTTCTTGACTTGGGCTATCTGCGCAACGGCCCGGTGATCCGATGGTGGCGCACCATCATCAACGGTGCCGACGCCGTGACGGCCGACTGGTGGAACCGACGCTACGAACAGGACACTGATGTCACGTTCGCCGACCCGGTACGGGGCCGTCTGGTCCTCACCACCGAGGAGTTCATCGACGCCGTGCGGAAATTTGACCGTGACTTGATGGCGGCGATGCACGAGCGGATCACCCTGCTGGAAGAGCGGCGCGTCGTACTGCCTGATGTCGAGTTGGACCTGGCCGCGCTGCATGCCGAGCACCATGACCGAGCCACCTGGTTGCAGCATGCCCTGGACCGGCGTGTGGAATCCGATTGGACAGCCGTCAGAGCCGGGGCAGCTTTGCTGAGACGCCCGTCATGACATCAACGGGTGTGTACAACTAACGGCTGATCGACCGATCAAGGGAGAGACGCCAAATGACAACCGAGACCACCTCTGGGCAGGAGCCGGCCGTGGAGCCGGTGGGTGCGGTCACGGATGAGCAGTTGATCGCGATGCTGGTCGATCG